>JBGANT010000034.1:0-6768 GCA_044222155.1 Methylophilus sp. | reverse complement strand
CTGGCATGGAAAGCCTACTCCACAGGCCCAGATGCTGAAGTGTTGCATGATGCCAACACCAATAAAGACAATCCACAATATGATGCATTGTCTGTTTACCAAGACGTGAACGGTGGTAACAAAATTGGTGGTTCTTTCAAACCGCTGCCACTGGATCAGATGAAAATTGGTGAAGCGGAACTGGGTACACGCACCTGGTTGAAACCACAAGCAGTTAAAGATGGCTGGCAACATGGTGGCGGTTCCGTATGGGGCTGGTGGCCATATGATGCACGTACCAACCTGGTTTACTACGGTTCTGGCAACCCATCCGTTTGGAACCCGGATGTACGTCCAGGCGACAACAAATGGTCCATGACCGTGACAGCGCGCGACCTGGATACAGGTATCGCTAAATGGGCGATGCAGATGACTCCACACGACGAGTGGGATTACGACGGTGTGAACGAAGTGATCCTATTCGACAAAGGTGGCAAAACCTACGCATGGCACCATGACCGTAATGGTTTCCTATATACATGGGATGCGCATACCGGTACATTGGTGGCTGCAGAGAAATCCCATCCGTTCGTTAACTGGGCTACTCATGTTGACCTGAAAACTGGTGTACCAGCTAAGGATGGCCGTTACTCCACTCACCAGGACTACAATGCAAAAGGCATCTGCCCAGCTGCATTGGGTACCAAAGACCAACAGCCAGCGGCTTACTCTCCAAAAACTGGTTTGGTATATTCACCGCTTAACCACGTATGTATGACATACGAGCCAGTTGAGTCCAAATACGTTGCTGGCCAGCCATGGGTAGGTGCTACACTGACCATGTTTGCAGGTCCAGACGGCGTGATGGGTGGTTTTGGCGCCTATAACCCTATGACCAACAAAAAAGTTTGGTATAACAAAGAGAAGTTCTCTGCTTGGGGCGGCGTACTCACCACTGCAACAGACTTGGTATTTTATGGCACTCTGGATCGCTGGCTGAAGGCAGTTGATGCCCAAACCGGTAAAGAGCATTGGAAATTCCAAGTGGGTTCTGGCGTGATCGGTAACGCATTCACCTATGGCCAAAAAGGTAAACAATACGTTGGCGTACTGTCCGGTATCGGCGGTTGGGCTGGCGTTGCGATGAACCTGGGCATGACCAACGACACCGATGCATTGGGTGCTGCTGGCGGCTACAAAGAGTTGACCAAATACAACGCTGCTCCTGGCGGCGGTGCATTGAATGTGTTCAGCCTGTAATTAAAAGTCGCAAGACAACTAATTACTCGTTAATGCGAGTTGACTCACAAGCACCCTGCTTCGGCAGGGTGTTTTATTTGGAATTGCGAGATAAAAAAAGCCCCGCTATCAGCGGGGCAAAAAAACTTGTGATCACAAGGGAGGGAATCACAAGATAGCACTACTAGGAGCTTAGTTCGTTGCCGGGGCGCTCTCCAAGGTTTTTGCGTTGCTCATGGCGGATTTGAAGCTTGCGTATTCTTCTGCGCTTATCCCACCGTCATGGTTTGCATCCACCGCGTCAAAGATTGCAGAAAGGTTCTTGTCCTTCACTGCCTCCTTGGCGGAAATCTTGGCGTCATTATTGCCATCCAGTTTTTTGAAATCCGGGTCAACACTGCTTTTCACTGCATCAGTTGTCTTGATGTCACCAGCTTGCATCTCGGCAGGTTTGGCTTCACTGGGTTTGATTTCAGCTACTACGATAGTTTTGCTGTCGGCATGTGCCGTGGCGCCAACCAATAAGGACAAGGCACCCAAAGATAGTCCGAGCAATACAGCAGCGGTTAATTTATTCAAAGACAAAGATTCCATTAGCTACTCTCCGATATATAGAATTAAATGTACTTTTACTATAGCGAGATGCGTGCCAGTTTTATTTATGTTTATAAAACAATGGGTTACCTCTATTCGTGCAGTGAAGATAAGTGGTTTTATGTCGTGAGAAAACGACAAATAAGTGTATATTTGGCTAACTTATTGATAATAAATGATTTTTTATGTCGTGAAGGCACGACAAAATCATGAGGGTTGAAAGCTTTTTGGATCCAGCTGGTGACGTTTTAATAAATTATAAAATTCAGTACGGTTACGTTTGGCGATTTTTGCGGCAAGCGCCACATTGCCTTGGGTGGTTTTGAGCAGATTGGAAAGATACTGGTGCTCAAACTGCTGCCGGGCGACATCAAAAGTGACTAGGTTACCAATATCTTCATGCAATGCACGTTGTACCAGTGCCAGAGAGATTAATGGGGTAGTCGCCAGTACCACCATTTGCTCGATCACATTCTGCAACTGGCGGACATTCCCTGCCCACGCTGCGCCGATAAGCGTTTCCAGTGCGTCTGGCGCAAAGCCATGCACGGTTTTGCGATACTTTCTGCTAAACACGCCGATAAAATGATTAGCTAGTAACGGAATGTCTTCGCGCCGCTCGGCAAGTGACGGAATACGCAGGCTGACGACGTTGATGCGGTAGAATAGGTCCTCACGAAAACGTCCTTCACGCATTTCTGTATTCAGATCCCGATGTGTGGCAGAGATCAGGCGCACATCGACAGGGGTGTCCTGTGTGCTGCCCACGGCGCGTACTAAGCGTTCTTGCAATGCACGCAACACTTTTACCTGTAAGCTTCCTGGCATGTCACCAATTTCGTCCAGGAACAAGGTGCCGCCGTTGGCACTCTGGAAGAGGCCGGCATGGGTCTTGACTGCGCCGGTGAATGCGCCTTTGACATGGCCGAACAGTTCGGATTCCAGCAGGTTCTCTGGTATAGCGCCGCAGTTGATGGCTACAAATGGGTTATCTGCACGCGGGCTGGCGGCATGAATCGCGCGCGCCAGCAACTCTTTACCAGAGCCACTTTCACCTTGGATAAAGACGCTGGCATCTGTTGCGGCAACTAATTTAGCTTGTCGCAGAACCCCTTCCATTTCGCTGCTGCGTGTCAATATCTGCGCACGCCAGTCCTGATCCTGCACATCACCGGATTCGGCGGCCCCACTGATACGCAACGCATTTGCCACTTGTTGCAGTAATTCCTGGCTGTCAAAAGGCTTGGTTAGGAAGCCAAAAGCGCCTTGTTGCGTTACTTTGACGGCATCCGGAATTGAGCCATGCGCAGTCAGCATGATGACTGGCAAGGTGACATGTTTACGCCGGATAGCTTCCAGCAGGGCAATTCCATCCATGTCAGGCATGCGCAAATCAGTCAGTACAAGCACAGGTTGCTGTTGCTCAATGACCGCAAGCGCCTCCAACCCGTTTTGTGCGCTGACCGTGCTGTAGCCTGCTGCATTCAGACGCATGCAGATCAATTTCTGAATGTCAGTATCATCATCAACGACAAGGATGCGAGTCTCTTGGGGTGTTGTCATGTCTGTATCCGGTTTATGGTTTTTGCGCTGCGCTATCGCGGCCGCCCATGGTTTTTTCGATTTTCTTCAAGGCGTCCAGCTTTTGTTCTAGCGCATCGTATTTTTGCTGTAGCTGTTCGTTTTTCTGTTGCAAAGTATCAATGCGCTGTTGTTGCAGCTTACTATCGTTTTTGGCCTTAAGCAGTTTATTGGTGTCTGCAAGCCATTCATGGAATAAATATGCCCATGCGTTATCCGCTATTGGCTGGTCATTTATTTGAATCAGTTCCTGCAATATAGCCTGCGCCTTTACGGGATCACGCATCCGGCTGGATGGCAGGCCATAAGCCATGGCTAGCTTGATTTGCCGAAGTTGATTTTGCTGGATATCTTTGAGTGGCTTGCCAAGTTCGGCAATGAGGCTTTTTTGCAGATCAATGTTTGCTTCAGAGAATGTCTCATAAAACGCTAGCAGTTCATGTGTGTGCGGTATCTGATTTGCCTGGATGGCTGGTAAATTTGCAGGGGAGCTTTTGCTTGCCTGCGGCGAGTGCACACAACTGGAAAGTGTGCAGGAGATTAGGATAAGAAAAGTGGGTATAAATTTCATGCTGGAATGGTTTCGCTTGTTTTTTTGGGTAGTTTGATTACGAATGTTGCACCTTGAGTGTCGATATGTGTTGAAAGTTGAATAGTCCCGCCATGCGCCTCGACTAGGTTCTTACAGATAGCCAGCCCCAGGCCGCTACTTTCTACCAGGCTTTGCCCGGATTCAATACCACGATAAAAAGGCCGAAATAGTTTACTCTGATCTTGCAGGTTGATTCCTGGGCCAGAGTCCGATATACGCAACAGGTAGTGGTGGTCGTTTCCAGATACATATATCTGAATTTCGCCATTATCCGGGCTATGCTTGATGGCATTGGATAGCAAGTTCTCGAGAATGATTTGGATCTTTTCGCGATCAGCTAGCCAAGAGGCGTCTTCCATAAATTTTCGGACAATCAAGGATTTCTTCTGGATGCTTAGATAATGATTTTGCAACGCATGCTGTAGGATGTTATGCATATCTACAAGTTCAACTTGTAAGGAGGATGCCATGGTCTCCAGTTTGGTGTAGTGCAACAGGTTTTCGATCATTTTTTGCAGTTTAAGGCTGTTCTCACGTAGAATTTGGGTGATTTCGATTTGCTGCGGTGTCAGTCGGCCACCAATCCCATCGTGTAGCAATTCGGTGCCTTCACGAATCGCGGTCAGTGGCGTTTTCAACTCGTGTGAGACATGGCGCAGGAATTGTTGTTTTTGCTGATCTATCCCTTGCAAAGTCATGCGCAGCCAGTCCAGGCGCTGACCAAGCTTGCTCAAATTTCCAGGGCCATCGATCTGGATTGATTGATGGTACTGACCTTGACCAAGCCTTTCCAGGGCATCATCCATATGGCGGATGGGCCTTGCCAGCATAAAGGCAATAAAGGCAGCGCAAAGCAAAGCCAAGGGGATTAGTATCAGGCTTTGCAATAGCAATTTTTTCTGCGTTTGGTTAGCCTTTTGCTTCAGGGTAGCACTGGTTTGGTCAATCTGGACGCTGGTGTCTTGTGCAATGCGGATTGCCAATGTGTTGAGTGTAGCAAAACGCTCTGAGATGACCTGTGTCGACGGCGTTGCTGATTCAGATTTCGTTGCTTCGCTATTGACATATGCGAGCAGCTGACGGAACGCAACCAGATCACGCGACGGTGCATTTGATAATGCAGAGATTTGGCGCAAGGCGTCGTGGGATTGTGCATGAGCTTTCAGGTAGCCTTGCATCAGCGCTGGCTCGTGCAGTATTTGGTACTGTAGCAAGCTGCGCTCCATTACGATTAGCTGTGACTGCAACGTATGGCTTGCGCGTGTGGCTTCCACTGCGTTGTCCACAGTTTGCTGGCCTTGGCTTGCAATACGTTCAAATGCAAGATTCGCATTGATAAATGCGATAAACAAAGGCAACACGGCCACGGCAAAGCCTGCAAGCAATAGCTTCAGGAAGGATTTGGGATAGCGCCACCGCAACATGGGGACATTCTAAAAAGAAACGCCGCAAACATCTAGTATAATCTGGGTATGATCCAGTTGAGTATCATTGTTGCCTATGCCAATGACCGTGTTATCGGTATCGATAATACGTTGCCATGGCATCTGCCGGAAGATTTGAAGCGATTCAAGGCCCTGACAATGGGACACCATATCATCATGGGGCGCAAGACCTTTGATTCATTGGGACGCCTGTTGCCGGGGCGTACCACGGTGATAGTCAGTCGTAACCACAGCTTGAAAGTAGATGGTGCTATCGTAGTACATAGCCTGGAAGCCGCAATTCAAGCATGTGGCAATGATACTAAGGCTTTCCTAATAGGTGGGGCAGAGCTTTATCAGGCCGGGCTAAAGTTTGCCGACAGGCTGTACGTCACGGAAATTCAAGCCTCCTATGAGGGCGACGCGTTTTTTCCAGAAATCGACAATGCGATTTGGGATATGGTCAGCCGAGAACGACATCGCAGCGAAAAAGGGATTGACTTTAGCTACGTTGTATATTCGCGCAAACCAGCGTCTGGCTAATGCTATAAGCGGCTTATCGCTTATAGCAGACGGATTGTGTTTATTTAGGGCTGGTTTCCCGAATCTTGGCCATTGCTACAAAGCCCAGCACAATCATGGCAATTGTGACGGCGGCGATAACAATGATACTGAGAAGGCCATAGTCAGTTCCAAACAAATCGCTTAACAACTTCATGAATCTCTCCATCAAACAGGAAATTTATCATTGTTAAGTTTGCGCTTGTCTGGGAAACAAGTTTTGATATGGCTCAAATGTTCATGTTTTTGATGTAATCAGCTGCGCACGCAATCCACGTAATAAGTCGCTTTTCCATCCACCACGCTCTTAACCAGGCCGTGTACGTCTGTCTCAAAGCCGGGGAAGCGCTCGTTGAACTCACGCGCGAACTTGAGGTAATTGACAATCACCTTGTTGAACTGTTCGCCTGGAATCAACAGCGGAATGCCAGGCGGGTAGGGCGTCAGCAGCACAGCAGTGGTGCGGCCTTCAAGCGCATCAATCGGCACACGGTCAATCTCGCGGTGCGCCATTTTGGCAAACGCATCAGTGGGTTTCATGGCAGGAACCATGTCGGAGAGATACATTTCGGTCGTCAGGCGCGCGACATCGTTAGCTTTGTAAACGGCATGAATCTGTGCGCACAAGTCCTTCAGGCCCACACGCTCATAACGTGGGTGTTTTTGTACAAACTCGGGCAGTACTTTCCATAGCGGCTGATTCTTGTCGTAATCGTCCTTGAACTGCTGTAACGCGGCTACCATGGTGTTCCAGCGGCCTTTGGTGATGCCGATGGTGAACATGATGAAGAATGAATA
>JBGANT010000012.1:0-58007 GCA_044222155.1 Methylophilus sp. | reverse complement strand
CATCCTGGGGCGCTTTGAAGCGCCGCATGACGGCATACAAGAAAACTTCAAGATTGCCATGGCGGAAACGCCGATATAAAACAAAAAACAGATGCCCTGAGAGCCAAGCAGGACGCGGCTCCCAGGGCATGCTTTCTCGGGATTATTGCGGTTTAATGACTTGCAAACCACCCATGTAAGGCTGCAGCACTTTGGGGATGCTCACGCTGCCGTCGGCCTGCTGATTGTTCTCCAGCACAGCCACCAACGTACGCCCTACCGCCAAACCGGAGCCATTCAGCGTATGCACCAGTTCCGGCTTGCCTTGCGCATTGCGGAAGCGTGCCTGCATGCGGCGTGACTGAAACGCCTCACAGTTGCTGACCGAAGAGATCTCGCGATAAGTGTTCTGCGCCGGCAGCCACACTTCCAGGTCGTAAGTCTTGGCCGCGCCAAAGCCCATATCACCTGTGCATAAGGAAACCACGCGGTACGGCAACTCCAGCAATTGCAGGATGTGCTCTGCATGGCCAACCATCTCTTCCAGCGCTTCGTAACTCTTATCCGGATGCACGATTTGCACCATCTCCACCTTGTCGAACTGGTGCTGACGAATCATGCCTTTGGTGTCCTTGCCGTAACTGCCCGCTTCAGAACGGAAACACGGCGTATGCGCGGTCAGCTTGATGGGCAAGGCTTCCAGCGGCACGATTTCATCGCGCACGGTGTTGGTGAGCGTGACTTCTGAGGTTGGGATTAAGTAAAGGCCACCTTGGCTATACATCCAATTTGCCATAACCCCATGGGCGTACTTATTCTCTATATCTGCAGCACTCATGCCTCTAATATTGTTTATAGCCTCTGATGTTGCTTCATAACCAATTCTAATATTGTTTATAGCCTCTGATGTTGCTTCATAACCAATTCCACTAGAATACAAATTAAAAGTTTGGAATAAGTCCACCTTAAATTTTGGCAATTGCCCTGTGCCAATCAAGGTTTCAGCGTTCACCAAATACGGCGTGTAACATTCGGTATAGCCGTGTTTTTCGGTTTGCGTATCTAGCATGAATTGCGCGATGGCGCGATGTAGCTTGGCGATCTGCCCTTTCATGAAAGTAAAACGCGCGCCGGATAGTTTGGCGCCGGTATCAAAATCCAGACCCAGTGGCATGCCGACATCGGTATGGTCTTTCACTTCAAAATCAAATGCTCTAGGCACACCCCAACGGCGTACTTCTTTGTTCTGTGTCTCGTCTTGGCCTACCGGCACACTTTCGTGAGGCAAATTCGGAACATTTAATAATAACTTATTCATGTCCGATAACACCCAATAAAGCCGTGTTTCTTCAACTTTCAGCTCGTTACCTAAACCAGCAACCTCCGCCATAATGGCATCGGTATTTTCGCCTTTCGCTTTTGCCATGCCAATGCTCTTGGAAGCCGCATTGCGCTTGGCCTGCAGCGCTTCAGTATTGGTCTGGATGGCCTTGCGTTCGGCTTCTAGCTTGCGGAATTCGTCTGCGTTAAAGTCGAATCCGCGCGCCTTCAGGCGGGCAACCACGTTATCCAAATCGGTTCTTAATTGCTGAATATCTAACATTTACTTCTTGGCCCTTTTATCTAAATCTTTCAGATGCTGCAATTTTTCGCTTATTTTACCCTCAAGCCCGCGCGGCGTGGGCTGATAAAACTGTGGAGGCGTCATGTCGTCTGGAAAATAGTTCTCCCCGGCCGCATAGGCTTCTGGCTCGTGATGCGCATAGCGATACTCTTTGCCATAATCCAGCGCCTTCATCAGTTTGGTGGGCGCGTTGCGCAGATGCAATGGCACCGGCCGCGACTTATCTTGTCCGACAAACGCCTTAGCCTGGTTGTAGGCCATGTAAGCCGCGTTGCTCTTGGGCGCCACGGCACAATAGATCACCGCGTTACTCAAGGCCAGTTCGCCTTCGGGTGAGCCGAGACGCTCGTAAATCTGGCAGGCTTCCAGCGCCATGGTTTGCGCTTTGGGGTCGGCCAGTCCGATGTCCTCGATCGCCATGCGAATGACGCGGCGTCCCAGATAAAGCGGGTCGGCGCCCCCATCCAGCATGCGCAGGAACCAGTACAGGGCCGCGTCCGGGTTGCTGCCACGCACCGATTTGTGCAGCGCGGAAATCTGGTCATAGAAAGCCTCGCCGCCTTTGTCGAAACGGCGCAGCTTGGAAGCCATTGTGGTTTGCAAAAAGGCTTCATCAATCTCTTTAACACCCATCCCAGAAGCCGCATGGAACAAGGACTCCAGGAAGTTCAGCAATCGTCTTGCGTCGCCGTCTGCATAGGCCAACACTTGCTCTTTTACCGCGTCCGTCAATGTCACATCGGGCGCTACCAACCCACGGCCGCGTTCCATCAACTGCGCCAATTCTGGCTCGGATAAGCTGTTTAAAACAAATACTTGCGCACGGCTCAGCAATGCGCTGTTCACCTCGAAAGACGGATTCTCGGTCGTCGCACCGATAAAGGTGATCAAGCCGCTTTCGACAAAAGGCAAAAAAGCATCCTGCTGGCTTTTGTTGAACCGGTGCACCTCATCCACGAACAGGATGGTCTTGCGGCCGGATTGCTGCAAGGTCAAATCGGCACGCTCGATCGCCTCGCGAATATCCTTGACGCCTGAAAGTACCGCGGAAATCGGGATGAATTCGGCATCCGCCGTGTTAGCAATGAGCCGCGCCAATGTGGTTTTTCCCACACCGGGCGGCCCCCACAGAATCATCGAAGGCAACTTGCCGGATTGAAACGCCACACGCAGCGGTTTCCCTTCACCCAGTAGATGTGTTTGCCCGACGACTTCGTCCAGTGTTTTTGGACGGAGCCGCTCGGCAAGCGGCGCTTGCGGGGCAACAGGTTGAAAGAGATCGGTCATGCGCGTGTGCGAGTTGTAGAAAATGTTAGTATAACCGAGAGCTGCCGTGCATTAGTGACCTGATTTATTCAGCCGACCTTTCCGAATAACCGGCAAAGCCCATCATGACCCTGACCAAGCCATACACCAACCATGATAATAACCGCTTGAAATAGTGCTGGCGCAGCCAGTTATTCTGCGTGACTTTACTGGCCCCTTTTTTGATAGCCTCCGATAAATCATCTTTCAGCTCCTTGGTAAACGCAGCATCATCCACCAGTATGTTGGCTTCGCGGGACATCATCAAGCTAAATGGATCGATATTGGAAGAACCCACCATGGCCCAGCGGCCATCCACCACCGCTACTTTGCTGTGCATAAAGCTCTTCTTGTATTCGTAGATTTCGATACCATCACTCAGTAAATGACTATAAAGCGCATGTGAGGCGAAATCCAGCAGTACATATTCCACACGTCCTTGCAATAGCAGCGTTACCTTTACGCCACGCTTTGCAGCATCTCTTAATGCATGACGAAATCGCAAGCCCGGCAGAAAGTATGCGTTGGCTATCAAAATCTCCTGCTTGGCTCGGCGAATCAGGTCAAGATAGGCATCTTCTATTTCCCGCCGATGCATGACGTTGTCTCGTAACAAAAACTGGGCATGCATGTTACCTACCCTTTGTTTGGCCAAGGTGTCAGGTAAATTGCTCTGTGTCTTTTTACGAAAGTGAAACCATGTCATCTTTCGCCAGAGCGATGTGACGCTGTAACGCATCGATTGCAGCAGCACTCCTTCTACTCGAACCGCATAATCGACTCTTGGAGGAGTCTGGTCTGGAGTGTTGTTATCATCAATGATGTTGATGCCTCCAACAAATCCAACTCGCCCGTCTATGACCGCCATCTTTTGATGCATGCGCCGCAAGCGATTACGCTTAAGCGTCCAAGGAGAAACCTTAGGCCTGAACAGCATCACATTTACGCCTGCCTCTTCCAGTTTTTGAATATGCTGTTTATCCAAAGTACGGCACCCAAAACCATCCAGCAACAGGCAAACTAGCACCCCTCGCTGCGCGGCGCGTTTTAAGGCATTCGCGATGCGGATACCTATATGGTCCATCTCAAAAATATAGGTTTGCAGGTAAATTTCATATTGAGCCTCGTCGATAGCGGCTTCCAGTGCAGGGAAATACTCCCCCCCGCTTCTGAGCAGCGTGATCTGGTTACCGCCCAACATGCCTGTTCCCAATCAAACTTGCTGACAGTGCTACATGGTCGGACATGCCGATGTTCGCCAAACTATGATGTACATGACAAGCATGCACATCGAATCCGCGTGCATAGATACGATCCAGCCGAAAAATCGGAAGCGTCGAAGGAAAGCTCCGGGCATGCATCCCATGCATTTGCTCGAACACCTCATGCAGACATTGCTGCTTGAGCACCAGACTGGCTTTTTGACGCCAATCATTGAAATCCCCGGCTACAATCATGGGCGCATCCTTCGGCACCATACGCTGAATACGCTCGGACAGAGCCGACATCTGGCGAGCGCGCCACCGCCCCATCAGGCCAAGATGCACGCAAATACAGTGCAGATGCTTATCCAGACCCGGCACGGCAATTTCGGCATGGAGCAAGCCGCGTTGTTCGACACGGCTTTCGGAGATATTTTCGTTTTCCCAACGCACAATAGGATATTTTGAAAAAATGGCATTGCCATGATGGCCTCTAGTACGGGTAGCATTCTGACCATATACCGCAAAATTCCAGCCATCCTCGGACAAGAAATTATATTGCCCGCGATAAGGCAGGTCATGATGGCGATCGTGTGCTCCGCATATTTCCTGCAGAAAAAGAATATCTGCCTGCAGCTTGCGAATGAGCAGCCGCTGTTCATGTAAGGTCAGACGCAGGTTAAAACTACTTAAGCCCTTATGGGTATTGAAAGTCGCAATGTTCAGCTGGGTGGGGATCACAGATGCAACTACGAGACCATTACCAGGAAAAATCCTTGCGCACGACTACGGAAAATGTCGTGCGCTCGAAATCATTCAGCCGGATATTGGAATCGTTTTTAATGTGGCTGATTTGCGACCGGATTGCCCAATCCCGGATCGGTATGAACTTGACACCCAAAGTCGCATCATATTGATGATCTTTGCGGGACACAAGAAACGCAGGATCATGGTCATCGTAATCGCGCAACTCATAGCCCATGGTGGTATAGCCCTGCCAGCGCACGGCCAACCGCATTTGCCCTCCCAAACGCAACCCGGCAATATCCTGACTCAGGAAGTCAAAATCACCCCTTCTGGCATCCTCGCGCCCACCATACAGGCTAGCAAAAACCACCGGGGCAAATGATGACTGGAAGGCATGCCCGGCATTCACTCCTGCAATTGTTCTATCCGCGTTGCGAATCTCGTTATCATCGTACTGTAAACCGGAATACTGTGCGAAAAGACCAACCTGGTTGCGCGGATCCAGCGTATGCAACCATTGCGCCGTAGCGCCATAGGCATGCCGGAAGTCTTCACCATCCAGATCGAAGTGGCTGTCCTGCAAGGTCAGCATCAGTTGGTTATCCTGATTCGGCCTGATTTCCACCCCAAGGTTGAAATCTATTGACGCAGTATCGAACTCAAATTCCGAATTGTTGACACGATTGCTGGAACTGGCGGACGCAAACAGCGCGACTTCATGCGATATCGGGTGGCGGAAAGACAAGCCGCCTGCGAATTGCAAGAAACTGTCCGAACGCTTCTGCGCGCTTTGATCCAGCGGAATTAGCAAGCCGCCCAAAGCCGGCACGCTGACTGAATTGATGCTGGTAGCACTATTGACGTTGGAATCCAACCCCAGGCCAAACTCCAAAAAAGCACCAAAACTGGTCGTAGTACCTTCTATCTTCTGAATCTCGGTCAACAATTTTCGGATAGCGGCTTGTGTCGCCTCATCCGGATTTTGCTGCAGTACATTGTTGAACTCCTCCTTGGAAGCATCACGCTCGCCAAGCATATAATGCGCTTTGGCCATTTCCGCCCGCGCATCCTTGTGCTCCGGCGAGATTGCCAGCACACGCTCCAGCGCAAAGACACCACGGGAAACGTTACCGCTTTCCACAGCGCTAACGCCGAGCAAGTAATCGTAGTTCACCTCACCGGCATGACTGCTTTCCAATGGCTCCAGCAGTTGGTATGCCGCTTTGTAATCGCCGCTACGAATCAGCTTTTCAGCTTCAGCCAGCTCTATATCCTGAGCGGCTGCCGCAATAGGCAATAGCAATGCTGCCATGGCTGACAACGTTACTGCTGTTGAACGTATTTTCATATTATGATATGAATAAATTTCCAGTAATAATAATCACTTATCAAGTATAAATAAAGTAATTGATTAAGTAATATATAATTACTGCGTAGCTTACGCCATTATTCGCCGACCACATCCACACCCTTGGGCGGAGTAAACAAAAAGTTGCTGACTTGAAGTTCAGGATTGCGTTCGACGTCGTCGAAAGTAATATGGGTAATGTGATTAAAGCTGTCATACAGCTCCATCTTGCGCAGTTTTTCTGCCTTAAAACCCAGCAGCACGCGGTCATAACCGCTCTCTTTATCCTTGGGCAAGGCCAGCACCCAGCTCAAGCCATCTTTGCGTACAGCATTTTTCAGGGTAAAGCTTTTTTCCACATTTTGCCCACCTGCCAACATGGCAGCCGGACTGGAGCCAATCGCGTTACTCAGCTCGCGCACGGTAACTTGCTGCAGATCCGTGTCATACAAAAACACCTGCTTGCCATCACTGACAATCTGCTGTTCATAAGGCTTTTGGTAATCCCAGCGAAATTTGTTGGGACGTTGCAACATCATTGTGCCGTCTACCTCTTGGGCTTTTCTGCCCTGTTTGTCCAGCACGGTCTGATGAAATTTTGCACGCATAGAAGTCGTGTTATTGAAAAAATCCAGCAGACTGGATACGCCATCAGCCCATGCTGCCTGGCATACTAACAAACTTATCAAAAATAAAAATCTAATCATCCTGAGCTGGACCTTTAACCAATACCTCCCTGTTCCCATTGCTTTGCATGGCAGATACCAGGCCGGCACGCTCCATATCCTCTATCAAACGTGCAGCGCGGTTATAGCCGATGCGCAGATGCCGCTGTACCGAGGAAATGGACGCACGGCGGCTCTTGAGCACAATGTCCACCGCTTCATCATACAGCGGGTCTTTCTCGCCACCATCGTCAGCCAGAAAATCTCCAGCCTCACCGCTAGCGCTCCCTTCGCCGGTAAGAATGCCTTCGATATAGTTTGGTTCCCCAAACGATTTCAGATGATTCACTACCTCATGCACTTCATGGTCACTGACAAAAGCACCATGGATACGTTGTGGATGTCCGGTCCCCGGCGGCAGGTATAGCATATCCCCCTGCCCCAGCAAGGTCTCGGCGCCCATTTGATCCAGAATGGTACGGGAATCTATCTTACTGGAGACCTGAAATGCTACACGCGTCGGAATGTTGGCCTTGATGAGGCCGGTAATCACATCCACCGATGGACGCTGCGTCGCCAGCACCAGATGAATGCCGCAGGCACGCGCCTTTTGTGCCAGGCGGGCGATCAGCTCTTCCACTTTCTTGCCCACCACCATCATCAGATCGGCCAATTCGTCAATCACCACCACAATCAAAGGCATCTCCTCCAATGGCTCCGGGGCATCCGGTGTCAGACTGAAGGGATGCGGGATGGATTCGCCGGCTTTGGCGGCATCCTTGATCTTCTGGTTATAGCCGGCCAGATTGCGCACGCCAAGTACTGACATCAGCTTGTAGCGCCGTTCCATCTCGGCTACCGCCCAGTTCAGCGCATTCGCCGCTTGACGCATATCAGTCACCACTGGCGCAAGCAGATGCGGAATGCCCTCGTACACCGAGAGCTCCAGCATTTTCGGGTCAATCAAGATCATGCGCACCTTGCTGGCTTCAGATTTGTACAAGATGCTCAGAATCAGCGCATTGATAGCAACCGATTTACCAGAGCCAGTGGTACCTGCCACCAGCACGTGCGGCATTCTGGCCAAGTCCGCTACTACCGGGTTGCCAGCAATATCCTTGCCCATCGCAATCGGCACGGCAGAGTGCATATCTGCATACACCTGGCTGCCCATGATCTCGGACAGGAACACGACCTGCCGTTTTGCATTCGGAATCTCCAGCCCCATGCAGCTCTTGCCTGGGATAGTCTCGACGACGCGGATGCTGGCGACAGACAGCGCACGCGCCAAGTCGCGCGCCAGATTGGTGATCTGGCTGCCTTTCACGCCCGCGGCAGGTTCGAACTCATAACGCGTAATCACCGGTCCAGGCTGGGCAGAAAGCACTTTGACGTCGATACCGAAATCGCTGAGCTTTTTCTCGATCAATCGGGAGATGAATTCCAGCGTCTCTTCGCTTGGCAGTTCCACGAGATTATTCGCCTCGTCCAGCAGATGCAGAGGTGGCAATGGGGAATCCGGGTCTGACGCAAACAGGCTGGTCTGTTTTTCCTTCAGCACACGTTCGCTCTTGATGATTTCCGTTTGTGCCGGCTTGATTTCGATTGGCGCGCGGTCTTCTGTGCGCTTGCGCCCCTGCTCCAGGTATTCCTCGCGCTGCTGCTCAACCGCCTTGCCCGCCTTGCGATCCTGCCAGTCATGATACTTCGCCAGCGCCCACTCATGGGCCGCAATCAAACCCGCGCCGAATCTTTCGGTAATCGCAATCCATGACCAGCCGGTGAACAGGCTGAACCCGACTGCAAACAACAGCAGCAACACCATAGTAGAGCCGGCAAAACCCAGCATCTCATGCAGCACGCCATCTACCGCCTCACCCAACATGCCCCCCGGACCTAACGGTAACGTAGCAGGCAGATCCAACAGGTGCCCGGACTCCAATGCGCTGGAAGCGACCAGCAACAGGCCAAAACCGACCAGATTGAAAATCAGGAATGGCCGTTCACTAATGGTGAGCTCCAAGCGGTGATACACCAGCCAGACGCCATAAAAAGCCATCACCACCCACCACCATGCCGAGAAGCCAAACAGGTATAGCAATAAATCAGACACCCAAGCCCCTACCGCACCGCCGGCATTATGGATTACCGCCCCCTCACTCGCCATATGTGACCAAGATGGATCCTGGCGATGGTAAGTCAACAGTATCGCAGATAGGAATAAACCGCCCAGTGCAAGCGTCAGCCACCATGCTTCACGCACCAAATGGGCGTGATGCTGCTGGCGTGGGCTGGGGGGTTGCACGATACGACCGTTGCTAGATTTAGATTTATTATTTAAAAACAAGGTGTTATGTTTCCAAAAATGTATACCGGCTGATTTGATAAACTTATCGTGATTATAGCAAAAACCAAATAGCCTAAAGCGTATCCAATGTTTAATATTATGCATTGTAAACAGGAGATTATCATGGATATCGGAATTACCGGAAAAGACAGAAAAAACATCGCGGAAGGCTTGTCAAAGCTGCTGGCCGACACCTACACCCTGTACCTGAAGACCCATTATTTCCACTGGAACGTCACTGGACCGATGTTCAATACACTGCACCTGATGTTCGAGACACAATACAACGAACTGGCGCTGGCTGTTGATATCATCGCAGAACGCATCCGTGCTTTGGATGTCTACGCGCCCGGCACCTACAAACAGTTTGCAAAGCTCACCAGCATTAAAGAAACCGACGAGGTGCCCAAAGCCATGGACATGGTTAAGGAACTGGTCGAAGGTCACGAAGCCGTCTGCCGCACAGCACGTACAGTATTCCCGATTGTGGATAAAGCCAACGATGAAGCCAGCGCGGATATTCTGACACAGCGCCTGCAACTACATGAAAAGACCGCATGGATGTTAAGGAGCTTATTGGAAAAATAAGCTCCAAGGCGGTCTTTCGGCGCAGGCCAACTCGCGCAGCGATATAAAGCGTAGCGGCCAAAGCCAAAAACAGCGCGTGCCCCAGCACATACTAAAAAAATAAACATGCTGTACCAAACGCAGCTTGAAATCGCCACGTTTGGTACAATCTCGGTTAATCAGGAATCCAACTCAAGAAAGTATTAAACATGTCAACAAAACACGCACATCTTCTTATTCTAGGCTCCGGCCCTGCTGGTTACTCCGCTGCCGTTTATGCGGCGCGCGCCAACCTCAAGCCAGTGCTGATTACCGGTATCGCACAAGGCGGCCAGCTGATGACCACTACCGAAGTGGACAACTGGCCAGCCGATGCCGATGGCGTACAAGGCCCGGAACTGATGGCGCGCTTCCAGAAGCATGCCGAGCGCTTCAATACCGAAATGATCTTCGACCACATCCACACCACGCATCTGAATGAGAAACCGATTCGCCTGGTGGGTGATTCCGGTGAATACACCTGCGACGCGCTCATCATTGCCACCGGCGCGTCTGCTCAATATCTGGGTTTGCCGTCCGAGGAGAAATTCAGCGGCAAAGGTGTTTCCGCCTGCGCCACATGCGATGGGTTCTTTTATAGAAATCAAGAGGTTGCAGTCATCGGCGGCGGCAACACCGCGGTGGAAGAAGCGCTTTATCTGGCCAACATCGCCAGCAAGGTCACGCTGGTGCACCGTCGCGACAAATTCAAGGCAGAAGCCATCATGGTGGATAAACTCATGGCGCGTGTGGCAGAAGGCAAAATCGCGCTAGAGCTGAATAGCGTATTGGATGAGGTGCTGGGCGACGACAGCGGCGTGACTGGCATGCGCGTCAAGAACGTGCAGACTGGCGCGACTAAAGACATCGCACTCAAAGGCGTGTTTATTGCCATCGGGCATAAACCAAATACCGATATTTTTGCGGGTCAACTGGAAATGGAAGGCGGCTACATTGTCACGCAGATGGGCCGTACCGGCAATGCAACGGCTACATCTGTTGCTGGCGTATTCGCCGCAGGTGACGTGCAGGATCACATCTACCGCCAGGCCGTTACCAGCGCCGGTACCGGCTGTATGGCCGCGCTGGATGCAGAGCGTTATTTAACCAGTTTGAAATAAGCGCGTTTCATTCATTATCGGGCAGGATGCCCTGAAACCCGCATCCTGCTTGCCTTTCAGGGCAATGAAATTTGTAATGAATGCGCGCACGTAAAGATTTGGTATCATCTTGCATCATGAGCGCAGACGATGACAAAGATGAAGAACGGCACCTGTTCCGCCAGGCGGTAAAAGACGCTCGCCCGCTAACGGCGGAACCCAAACACGCGCCGATCAAGCGCGTCAAACCCATCCCCAAACAATTCATTCGAGATGAGCAGCAAGCACTGCGCGATTCCTTAAGCGACGACTATGTACCTGCGCATGAGATCGAAAGCGGCGAAGAGCTGCTCTACCTGCGTGAAGGCCAATCCCCTTCCATTCTCAGCAAGTTGCGGCGCGGGCACTGGGTGGTGCAGGCGCAGATTGACCTGCATGGGCTAGTGAGTGACGAAGCGCGCATGTACGTGGCGGATTTTCTCAACGCTTGCAAAAAACGTGGTGTCCGCTGTGTGCGCATCGTGCATGGCAAAGGCCTCGGCTCGCGCAACCGTGAACCCGTGCTGAAACACAAACTGCGCAGCTGGCTGATGCAGCGCGACGAAGTCATCGCCTACGCCCAAGCCAAGCCGGAAGACGGCGGCAGCGGCGCGGTGATAGTGTTATTGAAGGCTTAAGCAGTAATTCGCTAAAAAATGATTGCGTCCGTACTTGTCATTTATTATCATACGGACAGAAAAACACTTAGCCTAATGATTTAAAAAGAAAAATAGCATGCAAAATTCAACATTCACAATTAAATGCTAGTGACTTTTTTTACAGTTCAAGCTGAAAAACTTTACCCAAAGCGTTGGTGGTTTTTGCTTGCATCTCTAATTAGCATTGGTGTAATTTTTCTTGTTTCTTTTATTGGCACTCCAAAATCGGTTTTTCCTATGGCTTTATTGGTTCCTTTTGTTGCTGTTCCTTGGGGTTTATTGTGCATGTGCACATGGTTTCATCCAACTAAAGGTAATTTATATGTTCATTCAAAACTAAGAGCTAAATTGCCGCCATCCTTCCATAGATTTACTCGTTGGTACTCTGCTATTTTTTTGGCACTGTTTTTTTTATTTGGGTTATTTGCATTTCCCATTTTCGGCTTATTCATAAATGCAAATGCCTAACCCATCATTCAAGCGGGACGCCTAACGGCGCCCCTTAATTCAAACGTTAGGCCTCATGAACAACAGGCTTACACTAATCCTTGGTTCAGCCCTTTTGTATTGCACAAGTACAACTTGGGCTGGAGAGCTTACCGCATCGGCAGTACTCGCCGAAACGGCGAAGGTTGGTTCCGAGAGCGCTATTGCCAAGTACTACAATACACCTAAGTGGCAGGCTATTTTGAAAGGAATTGGTACTGCAAATGACGAGTGGCTGAAAGTGTATGCGAGCTTCGAAAGGAAGCTGATGGAGAGTCGGGCGAAGACCTATCTGCAGCCCTATGGGATGTTGCACTGCCAAGGGCTCCGTTCAAGGTGTTTGCCATTGAGCATAATGACTCTTGTGAGTTCACATTTGAAGCCGAGTGCCCTCCAGGCGGCATTGATAATTACCTCAAACGTATTGCAAAGGCGTTAGAGAAGGCATCAACGCCCGAGCAGCATAAGATGAAAGCTCACTGTCTTGCTGGCATCAAAAAGACGCGCGCGGCTTTTCCAAACTCTAAGACCTACTGCTCGCAATGAAGCAAGTGGGTTGGGGTGAATTGAGTTTATAAACCCCAACAATTTTCTAAGTTTCCATACAATGTTGGGGTTCGTTTTACTCACCACCAACCTGCAATCACAACCCCAACTCACTCAACCCCGGATGGTCATCCGGCCTTCTGCCAAGCGGCCAGTGGAACTTGCGTTCGCTTTCCTTGATAGGCAAATCGTTGATGCTGGCGTAGCGCAGTTCCATCAGGCCTTGCGGGTTGAACTGCCAGTTCTCGTTGCCGTAACTTCTAAACCATTGGCCGGAATCATCGTGCCATTCGTAGGCAAAACGCACGGCGATGCGGTTGCCCTCGAACGCCCATAGCTCCTTGATAAGGCGGTAATCCAGCTCTTTCGCCCACTTTCTGGTGAGGAATTCAACGATTTGCTGGCGGCCCTTGGGAAACTCGGCGCGATTGCGCCATTGCGAATCCGGCGTGTACACCAGCGAGACACGCTGCGGGTCGCGGCTGTTCCAGCCGTCTTCTGCCATGCGTATCTTCTGTATCGCCGTCTCGCGCGTGAAGGGCGGGAAAGGTGGTCTGGATTCGATTTCGCTCATGTTTTCTCCTTAATCTTCTGCCAAGAAGCCGCCGCTCTGCCTTGCCCATAGCGACGCGTACAGGCCATTTTGTTTCAGTAATTGTTTATGTGTGCCCTGCTCCACGATTTTGCCATTATCCAGCACGATGAGTCTATCCATCGCGGCGATAGTGGAAAGACGGTGCGCGATGGCGACTACCGTTTTACCTTCCATCAACTGATAAAGGCTTTGCTGGATGACTGCTTCCACCTCGCTATCCAACGCACTGGTCGCTTCATCCAGAATCAGTATCGGTGCGTCTTTCAGCATGACGCGCGCGATGGCGATGCGCTGGCGCTGCCCGCCCGAAAGTTTGATGCCACGCTCGCCCACATGGGCGTCATAGCCGGTGCGGCCTTTGGCATCTTTTAGCCCGATAATGAAATCATGCGCCTCGGCGCGCTTGGCGGCGGAAACCATCTCTTCCTCTGTCGCGTCCGGCCTACCATACAGGATGTTGTCGCGCACACTGCGGTGCAGCAATGAGGTATCCTGCGTGACCATGCCGATTTGCGCGCGCAGACTGTTCTGCGTCACGCTTTTGATGTCCTGCCCGTCAATCTCGATTTGCCCGCCTTGCACATCATAAAACCGCAGCAGCAGATTAACGATGGTGGATTTCCCCGCGCCGGATCGCCCGACCAACCCAACCTTTTCGCCGGGTTTAATATCGAGCTGAAAGCCGCTTAGAATAAGGCGCTGCGAGGCATAGGCAAAATTGATTTGATTGAAAATTACCGCGCCGTTTGTCACGCTAAGTGTTTTCGCATTTTCAACATCAACAATGTTGTGCGGCTGCGACAGCGTGTTGATGCCATCCTGCACAGTGCCGACCTGCTCGTAGAGAGATGTCATCTCCCACATCACCCAGTGTGAAATGCCGTTGAGGCGCAGCGCCATGGCGGTAATCGCCGCCACACCGCCTACCGTCACTTCGCCTTTGCTCCACAGCCACAGCGCCAAGCCGCCGCCGGCGATAATTAACAGCATATTGAGCAAATGATTAATGGTTTCAACCATCGTCACCAAGCGCATTTGATTATGCACGGTGCCAAGGAACTCCTGCATGGCACTTTGCGCGTAGCCCGCCTCGCGCCCGGCGTGCGAGAACAGCTTGACCGTGCTGATGTTGGTGTAGGCATCGGTGATGCGACCGGTCATCAGCGCGCGCGCATCGGCCTGCTTGCGCGAAACCTCGCTCAAACGCGGCACAAAATACAGAAGCGCACCGGCATACAACAGCACCCAGCCAAGAAATGGCCAAATAATCATGGGGTTAAACGTGCCGACGACGCCCAGCATGGTGGCAAAGTAAATAATCACAAACACTAAAATATCGGTAAGCACAAACCACATATCGCGCACGGCCAGCGCGGTTTGCATAACTTTTGCCGCGACGCGACCGGCGAACTCGTCCTGATAAAAACTCATGCTTTGATTGAGCATCAGGCGATGGAAATTCCAGCGCATGCGCATGGGAAAATTGCCTGCGAGCGACTGATGTTTAAGCATACTCTGTATGGCAAGGAACACGGTGCTGGCAATTAAAATAAACGCCAGAATGATCAGATGCTGTTTCTCCTGCGCCCAAAATTGGTCAGGATGGATTTTAGCGAGCCAATCTACCACCTTGCCCATCATGGCGAACAACAATGCCTCAAAAACGCCAATCAGCGCGGTAAGCAGTGTCATGCTGATAATGTACGGGCGCATGCCTTCGGTGCAGCGCCAGGCGAACGCCCAAAAATCTTTAGGTGGCGCACTGACCTGCTGATGGGGAAATGGATTGACGCGCTTTTCGAACCAGCTGAACATGGCAGTTTAGGTTGAAACGATAGTACAGACCGCCTCGGCGGCAATACCTTCCTTGCGGCCTGTGAAGCCCAGTTTCTCGGTGGTAGTGGCCTTCACGTTGATTTGCGAGATTTCCACCCCGCAATCCGCGGCGATATTGGCACACATCTGCGCCGTGTGCGGGCTGAGCTTGGGCGCTTCGCAAATCACGGTGGCATCGATGTTGTTGACACTAAACCCTTTTTCTTTGAGCAAACCGGCCACGTGCCGCAGCAGCGCGCGCGAATCGATGCCCTTGTAACGCATGTCAGTTGGCGGGAAATGCTTGCCGATATCGCCCAGCGCAGCCGCGCCCAGTAAGGCGTCGCAAATCGCATGCAGCAGCACATCCGCATCGGAATGCCCATCCAGCCCTTTGTCATGCGGGATATCCACCCCGCCGATGATGCATTTACGCCCTGTAACCAGTGCATGCACATCAAACCCATGCCCAATCCTCATGTTTTGCCTTTCGCGTGATCTGCTGCAAACAAGGTCTCCAGCAAAGCCAGGTCTTGCGGATAAGTCACTTTCAGGTTGCGCAGCTCTCCTTCCACCAGCTTGGGCTGCAGACCCAACGCTTCGACTGCCTCGGATTCATCCGTTGGCGTACCGGGAAACTGCATCAAAGCCTGCTGCAAAACGGCGTAGCGGAACATCTGCGGCGTTTGCGCGCGCCACAAACTTTCCCGCGAAACGGTGCCCTTTACCCGGTTGTCACTTTGCGACAATTTTAGCGTGTCCGCCACCGGCAAGCCGAGCAGACCACCCACTTCGTCATGCTGCAATGTATCCAGCAAGCGGCTGAGCGCTTCTGCCGTCAACCCGGGGCGCGCAGCATCGTGCACGAGCACCCAATCATCTTCCGCAACCTCCATTGCATTGAGTGTATTCAGCACAGTCTCACTGCGCGTGGCGCCGCCGGTGTAATGCAGGCGCAACTTGCTATCCGGGTTAAGCGTCAGTGTGCGCCAGAACAAGTCATCCGGGCTAAGTGCCAGATGAATGCCGGTAACCATCGGGTGATGAAAGAAGGTGTTGATAACATGCGCTACCAAAGGCTTGCCCGCCAGTGCGATATATTGTTTGGGTAGTGCATTGGCCATGCGCTGGCCAACCCCGGCTGCAGGAATAATGACATGAAAATTTGGCATACTTTAGTGTAGCATGACCGGGCACTTTTCTCTTCAGATGCAGTCTATATTGACAATAGAGGTTCCTTAACAACAATCGAAAAGGAGGAGCATCAAATGACCAGAATAAACGGTGTACTGGTGGGCGAGGCGCTTGTAGTGGAGAACCGCCCTGGTATTGAGAATTGCCCGGATTTGCGCAACGTGGCGCATATTGATTTGATTATCGGCCCGCGTGGCAGCTATGCTGAAGAAGCCTTTTGCCGCACACTAACAGACCAGAAAGATGGCGCAAACGGCTTGCTGGCGATTCTGGAGCCAAATATGATGGTAAAGCCGCCAACCGTGATGTTCAACAAAGTCACTATCCGTAACGAAAAACAGGCCGTGCAGATGTTTGGCCCGGCACAGCGCGGAGTGGCATTGGCGGTGATGGATTGCGTTGCAGAGGGCATTATCCCGAAAGATGAAGTTGAAAACCTGTTTATCTGCGTAGGCGTATATATCAGCACCCGCGCCGATATGGATGAGCGGGTTCAAGACTGGAATTACCAGGCCACCAAACAAGCTATCCGCAATGCGGTCAACCGCGAGCCAAACGTGGACAAGCTATTGGCGGAATATAAGAATACTGCTCATCCGTTTCAGGCCAAACGCGCCGCCTAAAATACAAAAAGCCCGCGACTGCGGGCTTTTTCCTGCTTTTGGATTCTCGCTTAATCTTCCGCCGTCGAATTGATTTTGTGGATGCTTAGATCCGCGCCATCGAATTCCTGCTCGGCATCCAGACGAATACCTACCAGCTTTTTCAGCAGGCCATAGATGACTGTACCGGCAACCAACGCGATGGCAACCCCGGTAAGCGTACCAATCAGCTGAGACATGAATGCCACCCCTCCAACACCGCCTAAGGCTTTTGCGCCAAAAATACCGGCCGCTATGCCACCCCAGGCGCCACACAAGCCATGCAATGGCCATACACCCAGCACGTCGTCAATCTTGAGCTTGCTTTGTGTAGTGTTGAATGCCCACACAAACAGGCCGCCAGCTACCGCACCGGTTGCCAATGCCCCCAGCGGATGCATAATATCGGAGCCCGCACACACTGCCACCAGCCCTGCCAGCGGGCCATTGTGTACAAAGCCCGGGTCATTCTTGCCAACCACCAGCGCTGTCAATGTGCCGCCTACCATGGCCATCAGCGAGTTCACCGCCACCAGGCCGGAAATGCCTTGAATGCTCTGCGCGGACATCACATTGAAGCCAAACCAGCCTACCGTCAGCATCCATGCGCCTAGCGCCAGAAACGGGATATTAGACGGCGGATAGGCATGCAGGCGTCCGTCCTTGCTGTAACGCCCGTTACGCGCACCCAGCAAAATCACCGCCGGCAAAGCAACCCAGCCACCCATGGCATGTACAACCACAGAGCCGGCAAAGTCACGGAATTTTGCGCCGAAATTGGCTTCCAGCATTTCCTGAAAGCCAAAATGACCGTTCCAGGCGATGCCTTCGAAGAAAGGATAAACAAAACCTACCAGAAGGAAAGTGGCCGCCAGCTGTGGGTTAAACTTGGCGCGTTCCGCGATTCCGCCTGAAACGATGGCCGGAATTGCTGCAGCAAAAGTCAGCAGAAAAAAGAATTTAACCAGATCATAGCCATTCTTGGCAGTCAGCGCATCCGCGCCTTGCAGGAAGTTAACGCCATAGGCGATGCTATACCCGATAAAGAAATAAGCGATAGTGGACACCGAAAAATCCACCATGATTTTCACCAGTGCGTTCACCTGGTTCTTGTGCCTGACTGTGCCCAGTTCCAGAAACGCAAACCCGCCATGCATCGCCAGCACCATGATGGCGCCCAGCAACACAAACAATACATCTCCGGCCGAAATCAGGCCTGTCAATTGTGCTTCCATCTCGCTCCTCCGTTTGCTCTTTTAATTGACAATAGCAATTATTATAAATGTGCAATTAGTTAGCAAAAAACAAGCCAAATCTTAAGTGGCTGATTTTAAAAGAAGTGGTTTTTTAGCCGAAAGCAAAATGCACCACTAATGTGCCATAGTGCGTGCATAGCACCATTTTGGTGCTTTTATACCATGCTAACTGTGTTGCTGTTCAAGATATATTTTTCCGCTTCCGGATTGCCCGACCAGAAATGAAAAAACTCGCGCACCACTGCCAGGAAAAGGCGGCGATTTTTCTTGAGTTCAAACAAGGGCAGAGTTGCATCCACAGCGATACGGTAAGCCTTATTGTCCTTCACCGGCGCATCCTTGATGCGCACCAGCAGTATTTTTACCAGCTTGAGGCGTGTATCAATCAGTGTCTGTTCCGCGTTCTCGTTACGTAACGCCTTCGTATACGCTTTGAGTGCCCATGCTTCGGCCGTACCAAACTTTTCCTGATCTACTGTATTCCACAAATGGGAGAGTTCGACGTGGATCGGCTTCCAGTCTATCGGCAACGCATCTTCTGTCACCACCTTGCTTAGCAAGGTCACAGCTTTAAGATCATTGATCCAGAAAGGAAAATATTCCCTGGCAACCACTAGACTCTCCGGCCAGTCTTCTTCCGACACGCTATCCATCAGCGTTTCGACTATTTTGCGATATTCTGCCCCTACCCGCGGCTTGTCCGCGAGCAATGGCATCAGATGGTTCAGGAACTCCACACGCGGCGCAAACGTGTCCGGACCGAAGCCTTTGCTTTTCAGCAGCTTCAGATATACTTCCAGTGCTTGTTGTTCGCGCTCTTGTATCGTCATTGCAATGCAGGGGCTTAAAATGTCACTCGAATTGTAACGTATAATTGTTTGAATAATATCACCATTCTATATAATTGCCAGCCCGTTTCTTTAAAATCTGCCCGCCATGTTTGAAACCATATTACTGACACTACTGGCTCTGCTAGCCTGGTTCTGGCTGGACAATATCGCCAAACGCGAAATCGCAATGCATATGGGAAGAAAACTGGCGGATCGCTGCCAACTACAGCTGCTAGACGAAACCGTGGCCTGTACCCGCCTTGGACTGGCGCGCGACCCGCGCGGCCATCTGCAAATCATGCGGTATTACACCTTTGAAGTCAGCGCCAGCGGTGACGAGCGCCTGCAATGCCACTTGCAACTACTCGGCAGGCAATTGCAAAACTGGCATATTCCGCCCTATGCTCAACCCGTTCACTAACTACGCCGGTAGATTTGCTCCGTCGCCCACCGGGCCTTTGCACTTTGGGAGCCTGATCGCGGCCGTCGCCAGCTACTGCGATGCAAAATCCCATAACGGAAAATGGCTGGTACGCATGGAAGATTTGGATAAGCCACGTGAATTGGCAGGCGCCGCGGACGACATTCTGCGTACGCTAGAAGCATTTGGTTTTGCATGGGATGGCGAGGTGATGTATCAAAGCCGACGAGCGGCAGCCTATGAGCAAGCCCTGACGCAACTAAAAGCTCAAGGTGTGATTTATCCATGCACCTGCAGCCGCAAAGAGATTGCGGACTCTGCCGTTTCCAGAGGGATTGAAGGTGCGATTTACCCAAAAACATGCCGCAAAACACCTGCCCTGAAACCCAATATCCATGCGGCTTCCAGGGCAATAGTTTTAGATGAAAACATTACGTTTTTCGATGCGATTCAAGGTGAGGTCACGCAAAATCTGGCTCGCGACATTGGCGATTTCGTCGTCAAGCGCGTCGATGGTTTGTTCGCCTACCAACTTGCCGTGGTCGTGGATGACGCAGAACAAGACGTGACGCATGTCGTACGCGGCGCAGATTTGCTGGATTCCACGCCGCGGCAGATTTACCTGCAGCACCTGCTTGGCTTTCCCACTCCACGCTATGCGCACGTGCCTGTGGCAGTAAACGCAGCGGGTGAGAAACTCAGCAAGCAAACACTAGCCAAAGCCATTACCCCGAAGGCCGCACCGATGCTTGTGTTTGAGGCATTGGACTTTTTAGGCCAGCAGCCGCCGGCAGAAATGAAAAACGCCACATTGCAAGAAATGTGGCGCTGGGCGATTGCAAATTGGAAGCTGTCGAACGTACCTAAAAATCGCTTGATAAAGTGCGAGCGATGATGAGGCAAGGCAAAAAGTTGCAAAAAAACCGGAATGTATGGGGTGATGCATGAGGATTTTGCGCAACTTTTTAACGCCGCATCATCAAGCGCAGCCTTTCAGCCAGCAATTTTTAAAAATCGTACCTTGCCCCCACCTGAACCAACGCCGGCATCCCGGTAAGAATACCGCGCGTGCGGTCCACGATGTAGTCTTTATCAAAAATGTTTTTGCCCACCAGGAACAAAGTCGTTTTATATTCCGGCAGCTTGTAATTCACCGCAGCGTTGTAAATCGTGTAACTGGAAATCTCACCAAATTGGCCAGTCGCATCCACCGCTTTGGTTTCGGCAAAATCGGCATATTGCCTGCCCACATGCACGGCCTCAATCATGGCATCCCAGTTACCTACCTTGTAACCCAAAGCGGCGGTCACCGTGTTTTTAGGCGCATATGGCTGTCGATTACCAGATTTGCTGCCACCGACAATCGCGTTGGTATCTACACGACGGAACGGGGAATCCTGCTCCGCCACCGGCAGCCAGGTATAGGCCACGCGGGTATACATGCCGTTGTCGAATTCGTAGCGCCCCAACAGCTCCAGCCCTGCAAACGTAGCTTTGCCTTGGGATAAAGCCACATTGCTGGCCACCGAACCTACGGCGACAAGATTATCGAAATCGTTATAGAACGCGGTTGTCTCGAAACTGAAGTGTTTTGTGGGGTGGGCACGGAAACCAGCTTCATAATTAGTGGATTTCTCCGGGTCCACATCCACAGAACCACCTGTATTGGAGATCAGGTCTTCGGTTCTGGGCGGCGCAAAGCCTTCATGTACGCCAGCAAAGATCGTATATTGCTCGTTCGGCGTATAAGCAAAAGAGATGCCCGGCACCCATTCATGCAGCGTAGCATCGCCTTTTGCGCCGTTCAGACGGTTTTTGCGCTCGTTCTCCACATGCTCGTAACGCACCGCCGGGGTGATGCTGAAGTTGCCGATGTCAAACCGGTTGCTGACAAAGCCGGAATAAGCATCCGTCTCGCGATAGTTGTTTTCGACCACAGTGCCGGTGCGCGCTGTAGGCGAGACACCGTTCTTTTGTCTACGCTCCTGTGTTTCATAATGCGCTTTCACGCCCATTTCCAACAAGCCCCAATTGTGGGTCAAACTCAGGCGAGGCTCGACACCATAGGTTTCATAGGTACGCAAACGACCTTGATTGCCCAGACAAGTGTCTGTATCAACCGCCAAACCAGCGATACGTCCGGCACCAACGGCGGCACAACCGACACCGGCGGCAATATTCCCTGGTGAGGAGTTGCTCTGCTGCCGCCACCAGTCGCGGTCGAAATGACTGTAATACACATTCGTGGTCAGCAAGGCATTGGTATTGATCTGCCAATCATGAGTCAACGATGTGCCATAACGGGTCAGCTCAAAATCATCATGTTGGAACGGGTTGTATTCCCCGCCAAAATTGTTGTACTCCGCGCGCGTCAGGCCTGTGTAGCTGACTTGTGAATCCTCGCTGAAATAGTTGGCACGCAAGGTCACCGCATGGTCATCATTGATGACTTTGGTGACTTTGAAGTTCAGATCATCCACGTTATGATAGGTCTCATCACGCGCGCCTTCGCCCTGCTTGTGCGTATAGTCCAGCAGCATGCCGTTGCCGCCCACATTGACTTTAGTATTGAGGTAGTCGCGATTACCTGCCGTCATGCTGACATGGCCGCCAAACTTCTCCGGTGCATTCGGGGTAAT
The DNA here is from genome assembly GCA_044222155.1 of Methylophilus sp. Lineage (GTDB taxonomy): Bacteria > Pseudomonadota > Gammaproteobacteria > Burkholderiales > Methylophilaceae > Methylophilus. Next base: position 35,963 of record JBGANT010000012.1, on the reverse strand, counting down.
GTGGTTAATCACGCCGCCGATCGTTTGCGGACCAAACTTGATCTGGCTTGCACCTTTCAGCACTTCTATTGAGGAGAAGCGGTCAATCGTCGGGTAGTAGTAGCTCGCGTTGTCGCCATAAGGTGCATAAGCGAGAGGAATGCCATCTTCCAGCAGCAACACTTTGGTGGAGCGCGTTGGATTCAAGCCGCGAATACTGATGTTCGGGCGCATGCCCATGCCCTCCTCATCCCGCGTGACGACACCAGGCACCTTGCGCAGCGCTTCGCTGGTAGTCATCACATGGCTGCTTTCCAGTTCTTCATGACTCACCACAGTGGCAGAACTCGGCGTGGTGAACCATTCTGATTGACTGCCGATCACATCGACGCGCGGCACGTTCAATGCCAGATTTAGCGCTTCATCTGCCGCCTGCGCCATTTGCGCACACGCTGCCATTACTACCAGCGTCAGGTATTTATACCGGGTATTCATATGCATGGATTCTCATGTTTCCTAATTCAGAAACACAATTCTACATGATAATCATTCTTGTTTGCAATTACTTTGTGTGAACTTGCCGATACCGCTCGAACAAGCAGATGGCTGCTGCCGTTGCGGCATTGAGTGACTCCAGGCGCGGATCGGTGGGAATGCTGACTTTGCGCGTGGCGGCGGCAATGGTGTCAGCCTGCAAACCGGCACCTTCATTGCCAATCACGAATGCAGTGGCTGAGGTCAAATCTAGCGAGTAAAGGGAATCGCCATCCAAAGTGGTGGCAAATACGTTGCCCGAGAAATTCTGCATGGTTTGTGGCAAGTCCGCGCTTTCAACCACAGGCAAGTGAAACTGCGCACCCTGCCCGCCACGCAAGGCTTTGGGCGACCACACATCTGTGCAGCCTTTAGAGCAATACACGACTTCCACCCCGGCACCCAGGGCCGTCCGCAGCATGCTGCCCAGATTTCCCGGGTCCTGGATATTCTCCAGCATCAGCGCGAATTGCGGATTTTCCGGCGACGCAATTTGCGGAATCTCGATTACCGCCAGAATGCCCGTGCTGCTAGCCACTGGCGTCAGTTCCGCATACATCAGGGTCGGCAACATCACCGTGCTCACATGCTCCAGTTGCTGCATCAAAGCAGTCGCTTCAACGCTGCTTTTGCCTTCGGGGATGACCAGACTCAATGGTTCGCCAAATGCCTGCAGATAGCTTTCTATCAAATGCACGCCATCCAGCAGGGTCTTGTTTTCCCGGCTGCGCTCACGGGCCGAATCCGCCAGTTTTTTCAGCTGCTTGAAAATCGGATTGTCGCGAGAGGTGATATGTTTGAATGCCATGCGGCATTCTAACGCAAATAGACTTGTACCTCGTCAAAAATCGGCGTAGATTGGCGCGTGCAACCATCATTAAAAACACTTCTTGAGGAGGTTTCAAATGTCATTAACAAAACGTGCACTTGCAGAACTGATCGGGACATTCTGGCTAGTACTGGGCGGCTGCGGCAGCGCCGTGCTGGCAGCCGGCATCCCGGATTTAGGCTTAGGTTATCTCGGGGTTTCATTGGCTTTTGGCTTGACCGTGGTCACCATGGCTTATGCTATCGGCCACATTTCAGGCTGTCACTTAAACCCTGCCGTTTCAATTGGCTTAGTGGCTGGTGGGCGCTTTAAAGCCGCTGAACTGCCCCATTACATCATCGCGCAGGTATTGGGCGGCATACTCGCAGCGGCCACCCTCTACTGCATCGCCAGTGGTGTAGAAGGCTGGGAAGCCGGTGGTTTCGCGTCGAATGGTTATGGTGAGGCTTCCCCGCATGGCTACGCGCTACACGCTGCTTTCGTGTGCGAGGTGGTGATGACTGCCGTGTTCCTGTTCATCATCATGGGCGCCACCGATAAAGCCGCATCCCCAGCCATGGCTGGCTTGGCGATAGGCCTGACCCTGGCGCTCATCCACATGATCAGCATTCCGGTCACCAATACCTCGGTCAATCCGGCCCGCAGCACCAGCCAGGCCGTGTTTGCGGGCGGCATCTACCTGCAGCAACTTTGGCTGTTCTGGGTCGCGCCTATCCTGGGTGGCATCATCGGGGCAAAAATCTATAATCTGGTGGCTAAAAACTAGCCCGCTTCCAGCGTTGCCAATGCCCGCATCCTAAATTATGCGGGCATTTTTGTTTTATTCTTTCATCCAAATTTCACTCAAAGCCATTACAATCAGGCTAAACAACAACAGGTAAAACGCATGATTGATGGTTTGGTACAAATCTTTATCTGGCAAGGCCTAGGCGAGCTCATCTCCAGATTCTTGTTGCCCAATATTCCCGGCCCCGTCATCGGGCTGATACTGCTGGTGGCCTATCTGGTAATCAAAGGCGAAGTCGATGATTCGTTAGCCATGGTGGCCGACACTTTCCGCCAGCACCTTGGTTTGCTGTTCGTGCCGGCCTCAGTCGGCGTGATCCTGTTCCTGCCCGACCTGAAGGCGCACGCGCTTGCCGTCACTATCGCGCTGCTGGTCAGTGTGGCGCTCGCCATCGCTGTCACCGGCCTGGTGCTTAGATTATTCTGGAAGGCAACGCACGATGAATGACCGCCTGCCCATTTCGGAAATCTGGGTCTATCTCTCCGGCGATCCGCTGTTTGCGCTGATACTCACGCTGGCCACCTACCAGATCGGCTACAAGCTGTATGTCAAAGCCAACCGCAACCCCATCGCCAACCCGGTCGCCATCTCCGTGCTGCTGGTCACGGTGTGCATCTCGCTCATCGGCATGCCGTACGATAAATACTTCGAAGGCGCGCAGTTCGTGCACTTTCTGCTGGGCACCGCCACCGTGGCGCTGGCCGTGCCCATCTATCGCGGCTTTAAAAACCTGCAAGGCAAAATCATCCCCATCACCCTTGCACTTGTTATTGGCAGCGCAGCCTCGGTAACAAGCGCGGTGCTTATCGCCAATTACATGGGCGCCGGTAAAAAAATCGTCGGCAGCATGTATGCCAAATCGGTCACCGCACCTATCGCCATGGGCATTGCCGAGCGCATTCACGTCTCCCCCACCCTCACCGCCGTGTTCACCGTCATCACCGGCATGCTGGGCGCGATACTGGCGCCATATATCCTTAACGCCTGTGGCATCAAACCATGGTGGATGCGCGGCACCGCCATTGGCGTGGGTGCGCACGGGCTGGGCATCACCCGCGCGTTCAGCGTGAATGAAGAAGCCGGCACCTTTGCCAGCATGGCCATGGGCTTGAACGGCGTATTAAGCGCCGTCGCCTTGCCCTTCATCTACACGCATCTCAAATAGGCAGAAACATGGCCAAAAAGCTGGATATAGAACGCATCTTACACAAACAGGGCTTTGGCTCGCGCAAGCTGTGCCGCATCATGATTCTCAACGAAGAAATCTCCGTCAACGGCGCGCTGTGCGACGACCCCGATGCCGAGTTCGAGCTGGAAAATTTAAGTTTTACGATAAAAGGCGAACCATGGGAGTACAAAGAAAAATCGTACCTGATGATGCACAAACCCGCCAATTACGAATGCTCGCACAAGACCCAGCACCACCCCACCATCTACAGCCTGCTGCCGCACCCCTTGGTGGAACGCGGCGTGCAGTGCATTGGCCGGCTGGATGAAGACACCACAGGGTTGATTTTGATTTCAGACGACGGGCAATTCATCCACCGCATGAGTTCGCCCAAACACAAAGTGCCGAAAATCTACGAAGTCACCTGCAAACACCCTGTCTCGCAAGCCAATATCCGAGCGCTTCTCAGCGGGGTGAAACTGATTGACGAAGAAGAGACCATTGCCGCATTGGACGTGAAGCCCATCAGCGAACGCATCATCCACATGACGCTGGCAGAAGGCAAATACCACCAAGTCAAACGCATGGTCGCCGCCATCAGCAACCGCGTGGAAGGCTTAAAACGCATTCAAATTGGTGAGTTAAAATTGCCAGAAGATTTGCCCGTAGGCGAATGGCGGTGGTTGAGTGAGAGTGATATCATGGCGCTAAATGCCTGACGTTGGATTCAAATACTAAAAATTAAGAAAGAAAATAAAATGCATAGCTTTCTGCCACTCATTAAAAATTTAATTGCTATATTCTTCCTTGTCCTGGCAAGCAGTTCTGTTTTTGCCAACAGCTACAATATCAGCTTTACTCAGTATGCCTGGGATAACGACCCAGATTGGTTTGGGTCATTTAATACCAGCCTTGTTAACAATCAGGAAACTATTACTGACTTTTCTGCATTCATTGATGGTGTTAATTATTACGTTATTTATCAGGACCCATTTATCGGATTACATTTGTCGCAAAATTTAAACACCTATTCACTTGATGGTTTCGTAACTTCTAGCAACGATCAAAACACCATCATTCCTGGAATCTATCTAGAGTCCACCCAGATGACCTGGTCGAGCGCCAATTGCCTATCTGGCGTCATGTGCAGTTGGTCATTCCCGACAGGCACATATATCATCTCTCAAGCCCCATCCCCGGTTCCTGTATTACCAGCCTCAGTGCTAATGATAGCCGTGCTACCTTTGCTAGCTCGCGTAGGGCGGATTAGTTCACGTAATCCGCCGTATGGTGACCTTTCTTAAAACCACATCCGGCGGATAACGCTACGCTCATCCGCCCTACCATCTGATGGTATGATGCACCTAACCACTACGGAGGATGCATCGCCATGAACAAAAGCTTGTTAACCATTCTCGTTACCGGCATCTGGGTCAACGTGTCGGAGTTCTTTCGCAACGAGCTGCTATTCAAATCGTACTGGACTAATCATTACCAATCGCTGGGGCTGACTTTTCCTTCCCAGCCCATCAATGGCGCGCTATGGGGCATGTGGGGCTTTGTGTTCGCGGGGATGATATACCTGCTTTCGCGCCGGTTCAGCCTGCTGAACACCGTCATCATCGGCTGGGTGATGGGCTTTGTGCTGATGTGGATCACGCTGTGGAACCTGAGCGTGCTGCCCATTGGCCTGCTGGTGTATGCCGTGCCGCTGAGCCTGCTGGAAGTGCTGGTTGCCGCGTACCTGTGCAAGAGACTTGCGCCGCTTTAAAAACACTGGCACACAAATCAACGTTACTAATTGCTGTAAGATATGCTGGTCTTGTTCACCTGCAGGCCATAAACCGCATGAAAAGAATCTACCAATATTTCTTCAGGGGCTTGTTCACCGCGCTGCCATTGGGTTTGACGGTTTACCTGTTCTATATCTTTCTGGTGTGGGCAGAGCGGTTTTCGCTATGGTGGATACGCCCATTCATTGGGGATTTCTATATACCTGGCGTAGGCATCGCGCTGGCTTTGCTGAGCATCGTATTTTTGGGCTACCTGATCTCGCATCGGCTGTTCTACAAACTGCTGTCGCTCATCGAGTTTCCGCTGATGAATTTGCCGGTGGTGAAAACCATTTACTCTTCATTAAAGAATTTTGCGGACTATTTTGCCCCGCACAAGGACGAACCGGCGCAGCAGGCGGTGATTCTGCGCATGCCTGACTCGCAACTGGAACTGGTAGGGCTGGTGACCCGGCAGAACCTCAAGGATCTGCCAGATGGGTTCCTGCCAGGTGACCGCGTGGCCGTTTTTCTGCCCATGGGCTACAACATCGGCGGCTATACGGTATTTGTACCACGTGCATGGCTGCAGCCCATCGATATGACGGTGGAGGACGTGATGCGCACGTCGCTGTTTGCCTGGATAGCGCCCGACAATAAAGCGGACAAGCGCGTCGAATAAGCCTCTCATACATACGCATGCGCGTTCATTATGAAAACCGATGCTCTGGAAGCCAATCTGGATGCGCCTTCCAGCCCGATTGATTTGATAATGAACGAATGTAGCCTTAATTCCTTTTGAAAGTGCTTTGTAACAATGTGCGCCTTTTTGTAAAGTTTCTCGCTTTTGGGCCGCAACTCCGTATAATGCCATCACCCTGCGACTTACCAATCTGCGCAGCGGCTCTTTTATTACCCAGATCAATTGCTGTTTAAATCAATCTGATCCCTATTTCGTCTGCCTCGATTGGTGTTGCAGCTTGCAACTGGCCGTCGCAGGAAAAAACTACATGAACACAGAAGTATCGAACGCTGGCGCTGACGCTGGCTCAATCATTAACCCTACCTTGAATTTTAGCGCGCTAGGCTTGGCACAACCTATCCTGCGCGCGATTGCCGATGCAGGTTACGCCACGCCCACGCCCATTCAGGCCAAGGCGATTCCGCTGGTGTTAAGCGGCGGCGACTTGCTGGCAGGCGCACAGACCGGCACCGGAAAAACCGCAGGGTTTACCCTGCCCTTGCTGCATCTGTTGCACACAAAGCACCAGCATGCCCAGGCTGGAAAGCCGCGCTGCCTGATTCTGACCCCTACGCGCGAACTCGCGGCGCAGGTGGAAGAATCAGTCAAAACCTATGGTAAATATCTGCATTTGACCTCCATGGTGATGTTTGGCGGCGTGAACATCAACCCGCAAACGGCGCGTTTGCGCAAACCATTGGACATTCTGGTGGCCACGCCCGGCCGCCTGCTGGATCACGTTGCGCAGAAGCATATCGATTTATCCGGCGTGGAATTTTTGGTGCTGGACGAAGCCGACCGCATGCTGGACATGGGCTTTGTACACGACATCAAACGAATCTTGGCCTTGTTGCCCAAGCAGCGTCAGAACCTGCTGTTCTCCGCCACTTTCTCCAATGAAATCAAGGTGCTGGCCGACAACCTATTGCATAACCCCGGCTTTGTCGAGGTGGCGCGCCGCAATACGGCGTCCGAACTGGTGACACAGACCGTGCATCTGGTAAAACAGGCGCACAAGACCAGCCTGATAAGCTACCTGATTAAAACCAACGACTGGAAACAGGTGCTGATTTTCACCCGCACCAAGCATGGCGCGAACCGGCTGGCGGAAAAGCTAACGAAAGATGGCATCCCCGCGGCGGCGATTCATGGCAACAAAAGCCAGGGCGCACGCACCAAAGCATTGGCGGACTTCAAAGCTGGCAACATCCCCGTGCTTGTCGCTACTGATATCGCCGCACGCGGTCTGGATATCGACCAGCTGCCGCAAGTGGTGAACTTTGAGCTGCCCAACGTGCCTGAAGACTATGTGCACCGGATTGGCCGTACCGGGCGTGCCGGTGCCAGCGGTGCAGCCGTATCGCTGGTGGATGGCGAAGAGATGAAGTACCTGAAAGACATTGAAAAGCTGATCAAGCGCGAGATACCGAAAGTGGTGGCTGAAGGCTATGTACCACCTGCAAGGCAGGAAACCGAAGCGCCAAGGCCGCCCAAACCGCAGCAACGCCGCCCGCAAGGAAATGGGCAGGGCCAAAAACAAGGCCAAGCGCAAAAACAGGCTCAGCCAAAACAAAAGCCAAGCGGCAAGCCTTTATCCGAAGCGGCCAGACATCAGCGCAAACCGCAAAAGCCAGCATTTGCGCCTAAAGGACAAATGCACCACAGCGGGAACAGAGGCCGTTAATTGATGAAGATCTGGGTGGATGCAGACGCTTGCCCGGTGGTGATCAAAGAGATCATCTACCGTGCGGCTGACCGCGCCAGAATCACTACCACACTCGTTGCCAACAAACTCTTGCGCGTGCCGCCCTCGCCTTACATCCGAGCCATGCAAGTGGAAAAAGGCTTTGATGTGGCGGACAACAGGATCGTCGAGATACTGGAGGCGGGTGATTTAGTCATTACCGCAGATATTCCGCTAGCGGCACAAGTGATTGAAAAAGGCGGCTACGCGCTCAATCCGCGCGGCGAGTTTTATTCGGTGCATAATATTCAGGAACGCCTGACCATGCGCAACTTTATGGAAGGCCTGCGCAGCAGTGGCATAGACATTTCCGGGCCATCTGTTCTCAACCAATCTGACAGACAGGCCTTTGCCGCGGAACTGGATAAATTGATTGCGCGGCTAGGCAGATGAAATTAGCATAGTATTGTTACTACCAACTCGATTGACAATCTTTCTTGAGAGCGCATCGTGAGAACCTTTAGCTTTTTGATATTGATTTGTTTAGCCGCCGCCTGCACCAAGCCCATGCCTTCTGCCGCGCAGGATGCCATTATCAAGAGTTTTGACCCGCAACAGTACATTGGCACGTGGTACGAAATCGCGCGGCTGGACAACAGCTTTGAGAAAGGCCTGGAACAAGTGACCGCCAATTACAGCGTGGATGAGGACGGTACTGTCAAAGTCATCAACCGCGGCTTCAACCCGGAAAGCGGTGAATGGAAGGAAGCTATCGGCAAGGCGAAATTCGTGGACGAGCCGAATAAGGATGGTACACGCACCGGGCGGCTGAAAGTGTCATTTTTCAGGCCATTCTATGGCGATTACAACATCATCGAGCTGGATAAACCCTATTACAATTACGCGTTAGTGAGCAGCGGCAAGGAGTATTTGTGGATACTCTCGCGTACGCCGCAGCTGACTTACCCGATTAAGCAGCACCTGATGGCGAAGGCTAAAGAATTGGGCTTTGCGACGCATGAATTGCTGTTTGTAAAGCAGGCGAATCAGGTGGAATACGAAGCCGGGCGGCACGTTGTGCCCCAGCACAACTAATTGGAAAGCCACTCAGCATAATTAAGCCATGAACATACAAACCTGGGAGTTATTAAGCTATATCGTCACCGTCGTCGGCCTGCCGTTGGCTATCGTGACTTTTGTGCTGGAACAGCGCAAGGAGCGCGAGAATGAGGATGAAGAGGTCTACCAGCTGCTGGCGGACAACTACATGGATTTTCTCAAACTGGTGATGGCTAACCCGGACTTGCAGCTGCGCTCGCAATGCCATATCGCCGCGATGACTCCCGAGCAGGAAGAGCGCAAGCTGGTGCTTTTCGAGATACTCATTTCACTGTTCGAACGCGCATACCTGCTGGCTTACGAAGACAATATGACCGGCAAGCAGCGCCGCCGCTGGCTATCATGGGAAGATTACATGCGCGAGTGGTGCACCCGCGACGATTTTCGCCAGATGCTGCCGCGCCTGCTGCAGGGTGAAGATGCGGATTTCAGCCAGTACATCAGCAAACTGGCCAGCGAAGTCGGGCCTACGGTCTAGCTACTTTGCCACCGGCGAGAGTTTATACCCTGCCTTTTTGAAAGCCTCTACCAGACCATCTTCCCCACCCAGATGAGAAGCGCCTACCGCGATGAAAACAGGTTTTTCCTCGGCCATTTGTAAAGCACGCTCAGCCATCACCTTGTTGCGCCTATCCAATAAGCGTACCTTCATCTTGACCCATAAATCCTTAGGCAGCATACCGCCGGTGATCTGCTCGTCCAAGCCGACTATTTTGCTGACATCGCCATCCAGGTAAGCTTTCATCAGGCGCTCGAAATCAGCTTCCTTCTGCTCCTGCGTTCGCTTCAGCACCGCGCGCAGCATTACCATCTGCTCTTCCAGAGTGAAGTCATCCATCACGGCAAAGTGCTCCTGCGGCGTCTCGATGCCGACGACATCCTTCAGGTTCTCCTCGGCCTTGGTCATCAGCATATTGTCCTGCGCGAAAGGCGTCTGCGGCTTGGGCAAATCAAACACCACTGCCAGCAACCAGGGCTTCATCTGCAATGCGGCTCCCAGGTGCATGGTGTGGAAATCCGCCAGTTCGCGCACTTTTTCGAACTCCTCATTGGTAAGCTGCGAGGCCAGGCTGCCGCTTTTCAGCATGAACAGGCTCGGGTCGCGATTCTCGGTCACTTCCATCACGAAGGTATCCACTGCCTTGATGGCTTCGATGGTGTTGGGCGTGATATCCGCCACGCGGTTATCGTCGGAATGCATGGTACCGAACAGGTAGCTGGTCACCCCGGTGGGCGACTCCAGTTTCCAGAACAGGCCTTTGTCGGTGGCAGATGCCGCAAATGTGATGCCCAATAGGACAACGCCAATCAGGTAGTTCGAGATTTTTCGCATCGAGCGCTTCCCCATAAATTCATTATTGGAAAGACTTCAACGAACACAAATTAGTTCAAGAATGCGTTTTGCTACTACGCTTGGTCGGTTTGGCTGCGTTCTTCATATTATTGAACGCTCTTGGCAGCTTGGCTTTTACGCGCGGATTGAAGGCACTGCCATCTGACTGGCGCACCTTACCCATCACCGCGGGCTGATAGGCAGGCACCAGATGTTTCTTGCTATTACCAATCAAATCTTCTCGCCCCATCCGAACAAGCGCCTCGCGCAATAACGGCCAGTTGGCCGGATCGTGATAACGAATAAACGCTTTGTGCAACCTACGCACTCCACCCGCCTTGGGGATTGGCACATCCTCGCTGGATTTGGTGACCTTACGCAACGGATTCTTGCCGCTGTGATACATCGCGGTCGCCATCGCCATCGGCGTGGGCGTAAAGTTCTGCACCTGGTCTAGCCTGAAGTCATTCTGCTTTAGCCACAGCGCGAGATTGAGCATGTCTTCGTCGGTCGTACCCGGGTGCGCGGCAATGAAATACGGAATCAGGTATTGCTCCTTACCCGCCTCCTTGCTGAACTTCTCAAACATGGCCTTGAATTCGTTATACGCGCCCATGCCTGGTTTCATCATCTTGCTGAGTACGTTTTCTTCGCTATGTTCCGGCGCGATTTTCAGATAGCCGCCCACATGGTGCTGCACCAGTTCTTTCACGTATTCCGGCGACTTTACGGCCAGATCGTAACGCAGGCCGGAGCCGATTAAAATCTTCTTCACGCCCTTGATCTGGCGCGCTTTGCGGTAGAGTTGAATCAGGGCGCTGTGGTCGGTGTTCAGGTTCTCGCAGATGCCCGGATACACGCAGCTAAGCTTGCGGCAACTCTTCTCGATATCTTCCGACTTGCAGGCGATGCGGTACATATTGGCCGTCGGGCCGCCGAGGTCGGAAATCACGCCCGTAAAGCCTTCCACCTTATCGCGAATCTCTTCAATCTCTTTCAAAATCGAGGCTTCCGAACGGTTCTGGATGATGCGGCCTTCGTGCTCGGTGATGCTGCAGAACGTGCAGCCGCCAAAGCAGCCGCGCATGATGTTGACACTGAAACGAATCATCTCCCAAGCAGGGATTTTGGCACCTTTATAAGCCGGATGCGGTTTGCGGGCATACGGCAAATCGAAAATGTAATCCATTTCCTTGGTCATGAGTGGAATCGGTGGTGGGTTAAGCCACACCTCGCGGTCGCCATGCTGCTGTATCAGCGCACGCGCATTGCCGGGGTTGGCCTCCAGGTGCAACACGCGCGATGCGTGAGCGTACATGACCGGGTTGTTGGAGACCAACTCATAGGCTGGCAAGCGCACCACTTGCTTATCTCGCGGGATTTTGGCTGGGCGCTGGATCTGGATGACTTTGGGAGCCTCTGGAACGCCATCTGCCTTGCAGGCCGCGTCTGTCGGGGTTTCCATGGCATAAGGGTCAATGTATGGGTCTATCTTGCCCGGCCTGTCCATCTGTGTGGAGGCAACTTCAAAAAAATCATCCGGCACTGCTTTGCGCATGAACGCGGTGCCGCGAATGTCGGTAATGTCTGCCAGTTGCTCACCGCGTGCCATGCGGTGCGTCAGTTCGACGATCGCGCGCTCGGCATTACCGTACAGCAGGATATCCGCCTTGCTGTCCACCAGAATGGAACGGCGTACTTTGTCGCTCCAGTAATCATAATGCGCAATACGCCGCAGGCTGGCCTCAATACCGCCAATCACCAGTGGCACATCAGGATGGGCTTCCTTGCAGCGCTGAGAATACACCAGCACGGTTCTGTCCGGGCGCTTGTTCGCCGCAGCATCTGGCGTATAAGCGTCGTCAGAGCGGATTTTCCGGTCTGCCGTATAGCGATTGACCATCGAATCCATATTGCCGGCCGTGATGCCGAAATACAGATTGGGCTTGCCCAGTGCTTTAAACGGGTCGGCCGACTGCCAGTCCGGCTGGGCGATGATGCCGACACGGAAACCTTGCGATTCCAGCAGGCGTCCAATCAGTGCCGCGCCAAAGCTGGGGTGGTCGATATAGGCATCGCCAGAAACGATGATGATATCGCAGCTATCCCAGCCCAGCACGTCCATCTCTGCACGGCTCATGGGCAGCATGGGTGCTACACCAAAGCGTTTGGCCCAATAAGGCTTGTAGCTGGTGAGTGGTTTTGCCGTGTTATTACTGTAGAATTCCAAAATGGCAGGCTTGAATGCGAATGCGCGCATTCTACGCGTTAATGAATTGATTTAAAATAAAATTTATTAAATGGCGTTTCTATAAATACACGGTTTGGGATGCAGCGCAAGGCGCACAGCACGCAGAAACCGAGATAGTATGTGTTATACAGCGAGATTGCGAGTACTGCGCAACACAGCGATGCGCCCAAAAGGTGAACTTATAGGAGTGCCTTGAACATTATGGACAGTCAGGTCAAATATCACGTTTCCGGCATGACATGCAGCAACTGCGTAAAGCATGTACAAGCCAAGCTGAGCGAGTTTGCAGACGATGTGATTGTGACGCTAGATCCGCCACAGGCCATTTTGATAGAGCCGAAAAATAACATGGCCGTGCTCAATGCCGCGCTGGCGGAAATCGGCAACTATCGCCTGCTGCCGCAGGCTGCACCTAAAGCGCCAATCGAGATTCCCGCACTGCCTAGTGACAAAATCCTGCGCCGCGCACCCACTGTACTGATCATGGTCGTTGCCGCCATCATACTGTTCATGCTGTTTTTTAAGAAATAATTCCCACAACGTAACGTGATTGGCCACTACCAACTGCCAGGAGGAAAAGTCGCTGCGATTGAAGGCAGTTGCCCCTTCCCGCCACTGGAACAGGCATTGGATAAACCTAATGGCCTGATTGCGATTGGTGGCGACTTAAGTGCCACACGCATTCTCAGCGCCTACCGGCAAGGCATTTTCCCCTGGTTCAGTGAAGACGAACCGATACTTTGGTGGAGCCCGGACCCGCGCATGGTGCTGTTTCCAGATGAACTGAAAATCAGCCGGTCGCTAGCTAAAACGCTCAAGAAACACCCTTTCGAGCTCCGCATCAACACTGCCTTCCGGGCCGTCATGCAGGCATGCGGTCAAACCAGCCGCCCCGGGCAGGACGGCACGTGGATAAACCCGCAAATGATAGAAGCTTATTGCGAACTGCACGCCCAAGAGTACGCCATCTCCTCGGAAAGCTGGCTGGATGGCAAGCTGGTGGGCGGCTGTTATGGCGTAAAAATAGGTAAGATGTTCTACGGCGAAAGCATGTTCCATCATGTGACAGACGCTTCAAAAATCGCCTTTGTGAACTTGGTGGAACACCTGAGAACTCACGGTGTAGGCATGATAGATTGCCAGATGAAAACGCCGCTGCTGACCAGCTTTGGCGGACGCGAGGTTTCACGTACAGCCTTTTTGCAAACGCTGACAGAATTGGTAAACTGCTGACATGGCATTACCCAATGACCCTCTGCTGCAAGAGCTGCGATTTTATGTCACCACGCCCTACACATGCGGCTACCTGCCCAACCAGCGCGCGCAAAGCCTGATTGCCACGCCGCAGCAGCTTGTTTCACAACAGGTTTACAGCGAGCTAATCCGACAAGGCTTCCGTCGCAGCGGAAACTTTGCCTACCGCCCACACTGCGAACATTGCCAGGCATGCATTTCGATGCGAGTGGTGCTAGACAGATTCAAACCCAACCGCAGCCAGAAACGCGCTTTCCGGCAGCATGCCAATTTGCAGGCGCATATTCAGCCCGTCGGATTTTATCCTGCGCATCTTTCGCTCTATCAACACTATCAGACAACCCGCCATGCCGAACCTGACATGGCTAACCGTGCGGATGCAACCGTGGATGCAGAACAGTACAACCAATTCTTATGCCAAAGCAACGTGAATAGCATAATGGTGGAGTTTAAAGACCCGCATGGTGCATTAAAAATGGTCAGCGTAGTGGATGTCGTGGAAGATGGCCTTTCCGCCGTCTATACCTTTTATGACACCAGCGACCCCAAAGCCAGCCTAGGCACCTATAGCATTATGTGGCTGGCGGAGAAAGCCAAAAACCTGGGCTTGCCTTACCTGTATTTGGGATACTGGATTGAAACAAGCCGGAAAATGGCCTACAAACAAGCATTTCAGCCACAGCAGCACCTGATTGGCGGCCTATGGATTGAAACCGCGCCGCTTTAAAAGCGTCCCTTGCTCACCATTTCACCCTAAATGACTGCACCAAGGCCAAGCATTAAGGATTGGCTGATAGCAACCAATTAGCCCTAATGGGCTATTGTTGATAGATCTCTGCAAGCATTATGATTCGTGCCATGTAGTAATAAATCACAAGGGGCAAATATTATGAAACTTAAATCAGCATTATTAGCGATTATCGCAACAGCTTCTGTTGGCTTTTCGGCATCTGCACAAGCCGATACTTTCTATCTGAATTATTCCAATACTGTAGGTGACGTGGGGGTGAACTTTGCACAAGTTGATGTAACTGAGAGTGCAGGCAACCTGCTGTTCAACGTACAGTCACTCAACCCAACAGGTTGGTGGTTTGACAAATTCTATTTTAACCTGACAGGCAGTGTTGGTAACGTGAGCTTGACTGGCCTTCCATCCGGCTGGAGTGCTGACACAGATCAGAATGTATCTATGTTTGGTGTTTTCAGCGATGGTGCTAAAGGTACCGGGAATAGCAACTACAGCGCTTTCAGCTTCACTGCAGATAGCGATGTAAGTTTAACATTGGCTAACTTGGGTGCAAATGCAAGTGGTTGGTTGTTTGCTGCCCACCAGAAATGCGGCGGTAAAAATCATCCTGAGTGTAGCGCAATGTACGACCAACAAGAGAATGAATTTACCAGCCATTACATCGCTAATGCTCCATCACAGATTCCTGTGCCAGCAGCAGCATGGTTACTCGGCTCCGCATTGCTTGGTTTCGTAGGTTATAGACGCCGTAGCTAACTGCTGACGCAATAAAAAACCGCCTTTACCGGCGGTTTTTTATTGACAAAACAATGCGTTACCGTGCAGCCACAGTAAACAAGCGCACCAACTCCAGCTGATGCCGGTTAGATGCGCTGCGGAATTTGGTCTGAAACAGTTGACGCGCCTGGGATACATCACCACTCAAGTAATGTGTAATCACAGCTGCGGCACACACATGAAACTCATGGTGCGCCACACACATTGTTTCATACTCCGGCAAATGCCCATAATGCAGCTTGCCTTCATTCTGCAGCCATTTTCCAAGTCTGCATGTTTCATACTGCAAAATATCATCCATACTTAAAGTTTTGGATGATTTTCCATCCAGTATCTCCTGCAACTGGCCACGCCAGGCCTTGTGCGCCAGCAATTCATTACGCAAGTCCAGCCCAAAGAAGTTTACTTCCTCTTCTGGCACCTGAGTGCATCCTCTTGCCGATTGAGACTCCATCAATGTATCGCGTCTTGGAATAATCCAATCTAAAAAACCCATTTCTTGCTCCTGATTATTGTTGTTGTGTTTGTGCTAAAACTTTAATAATCATCTGTGCAAAAATCGGGCTAACCTTAAAAAACACATAACTTGATGATTTTTATAATCAATTTATTTAACCAAGAAAACATTCTGGCGAAGAAAAAATCAACATGTCAAAAAAATGACAGGTATCTAAGCGCCTGTTGAGCAACTGCTCCGACAAGCAATCTGGTGTGCTAAGTGGTACAATTGCGGCCTTGTTTGGATAGTCTAAAGGGCGCATTCATTGAAAAAACTGGTGATTTTTGGCGTAGGGCTGATTGGCGGCTCTGTGGCACTAGCATTGAAAAAACATGCCGGTGCGCCTTTAATCGTCGGTATCGGACGTAGTGCGGAAAGCCTGGGGAAAGCTAAAAACCTGGGCGTGATCGATGCCTTGGAGACCAATATCCATGCGGCTTGCAGCGATGCCGATATGATACTGATCGCCGCGCCTGTGGCGCAAACCAGCGCCATTCTGCAAAGCATCAAGCCGCATCTTGAAACCAAAACCATCATCACCGATGCGGGCAGCACAAAGTCGGATGTTTTAGCCGCAGCGCGCGAGGCCTTGGGCGAACAATTCAATCAGTTCGTAGGCGGGCACCCGATTGCTGGCGCTGAAAAATCCGGCGTCAACGCAGCGCAAGCCGATTTGTTTCTCGGCAAAAACGTGGTGCTGACCCCTGCTCTGGAAACCAATCAGGATGCGGTTTCCAGAGTAATGCAATTGTGGCGCGATTGCGGCGCGAAAGTCAGCGAGATGCCAGCCGAAACGCACGATAGCATCTTCGCAGCAGTCAGCCATTTGCCGCACCTGCTGGCATTCGCGCTGGTAAATGAAATCGCCAACCGTCCCAACGCCGCGCAGCTGTTCAGCTTCGCTGCCAGCGGCTTTCGCGACTTCACACGTATTGCCGGCAGCCACCCGGAAATGTGGCGCGACATCGCGCTGGCCAACAAGACTGCGCTATTAGGCGAGATTTCCGCTTATGAACAACAACTTTCCATTTTAAAACAATTGCTTGTAAACGAGGATGGCAAAGGGCTGGAAGCGCTATTCCAGACGGCGAGCACCGCGCGCAACAACTGGGCAAAAACCCAATAATCAGCACTCAATCTTATGGAACAACTCACCCTGCAACCCGTCAACCGCGTAGAAGGCAGCGTCAAACTGCCCGGCTCTAAAAGCATCTCCAACCGCACGCTACTACTGGCCGCGCTTGCCGATGGCGTAACGGAAGTACGTGATCTGCTAGCTTCTGACGATACAGCCCGCATGCTGGATGCGCTACAAGCTTTGGGAGTAAAACTGGAACAGATTGGTGAAAACGACTGGCGCGTACACGGTTGTGGTGGCAAATTCCCTAACAAAGGCAGCGCAGAACAACCGGTTGATTTGTTTTTGGGCAACGCGGGTACGGCTTTCCGCCCGCTTACCGCTGCACTCGCCGTATCTGGCGGGCATTATTATCTGCACGGCGTGCCGCGTATGCATGAGCGGCCAATCAAAGATTTGGTCGATGCTTTGCGACAAATCGGCTGCGAGATCGAATATTTGCAGAATGGCGGATTCCCGCCGCTCAAGATTTCGCCAGCAAATGTAGACGTCAGCAAACCCATCAAAATCCGCGGTGATGTTTCCAGCCAGTTCTTGACCGCACTCCTGATGGCGCTGCCACTCACCAAGCAGGAAGCCACGATCGAAGTCGTCGGCGAACTAATTTCCAAGCCGTATATCGAGATTACGCTTAATTTGATGGATCAATTTAATGTACAAGTCGCGCGGGATGGATGGCAAAGATTTATTACACCCGACTACAGTTACTTATCCCCAGATTCAGGTCAATTGAACGTTGAAGGCGATGCCTCCAGTGCTTCTTACTTCTACGCAGCTGGGGCTATCGCAGGCAAAACAACTGTCGAAGGAGTTGGAAAAAATAGCATTCAAGGTGACATTAAATTCTTGGATGCCATTAAAGCGATGGGGGCAGAAATTCACCCGGGCAATACTGCTGTGTTAGTCCGTAAGCCTATCTCCGGCAAACTCAAAGCTATCGATCTCGACTGCAACCACATCCCCGATGCTGCGATGACTTTAGCCATGTTGGCGCTTTTTGCCGAAGGCACCACCACGCTACGCAACATCGCCAGCTGGCGCGTCAAGGAAACCGACCGCATCGCCGCAATGGCAACGGAATTGCGTAAAGTGGGCGCGATTGTGGAAGAAGGCGCAGATTATATTAAAATCACACCGCCGGAGAAATTAACCCCCAACGCTGTGATTGATACCTATGACGACCACCGTATGGCGATGTGCTTCTCGCTGATATGCTTAGGCGAGAAAGGTGTACCGGTAACAATTAACGACCCAAAGTGTGTAAACAAAACCTTTCCGGATTACTTTGATAAGCTTGACACTATTTGCCAACGTTAACCGACCGTCATATCAAGCGCACCTTCATGCGAGTGCATTTGGATGCTACGCGCCGATTTGAACCGCTCCCAAGCTTTTTCATGAAAATAGAACACAACCGTATTACAGGCGGGCTCCACCAAAGCAATGGCTCCGCCTATCAAAGCGCTACCACTCAATGCGTAACCTACGCCGAATGCCACACTAAAGTGTAAAATCGCAAACGTTAATGTCTTTGCCATGGCAAACTCCTTCCAATATCAATTGGCTATAGTTTGCACTTATGCAAAAATATAATCCAATTGATTGATTAAAATTTATTGATAATTTTTACTTATGATAAATATTGCTATCCCAATCATTGCCATTGACGGCCCATCTGCCAGCGGCAAAGGGACAATTTCTCAACGAGTGGCTGAAGCGCTGGGGTTCCACTATCTTGATTCCGGTGCGCTTTATCGCGTCATCGCATACGCCGCCAAACAAAAAGCAATTAATTGGGCTGACGCCGACGCGCTTGCCAGAATGACTGAATTACTGGATATCCGGTTTGAACATGGAAAAGTATTCCTGGACAACCAGGAAATCTCACCAGAAATACGTACGGAAGAGATGGGCAAAGGCGCATCAGAAGTTTCTACCCACCCACAGGTGCGCAGTGCACTCACCTCATTACAAAGGGAATTCGCCAAACTGCCAGGCTTGGTCGCGGATGGTCGCGACATGGGCAGCGTGATATTTCCAGATTCCATGTTAAAAATCTTCCTGACAGCCAGCGCGGAAGTACGTGCTGAAAGGCGGTACAAACAACTCAGCCAAAAAGATCAGCAGGCAGATTACGAAGCCATCCTGCGGGATTTGCAGCTACGCGACAAGCGAGATAGAGAGCGTAGCACCGCACCTCTTGTGCAGACACCAGACGCCCTGCTACTGGATACAACACAATGTACTATCGACGAAGCGGTTGAATTCGTGCTGAGCGCATATGAAAATCGCATTAAATTACCATTAAGTCATTGAACACACGTATTATTTTGTGTATGATGTGCAGTTCGTAATCACGCAACACGTGTCTGCGTGATGTTTTGCTAACTTTCCCACTGCTAGGTGGGGTTTTTTGGAATTTTTTAATTTAATGGCTTCTACCTCTAAATCTACCTCTTCCACTATGGAATCTTTTGCAGCACTGTTTGAAGAAAGCCTGGCCCGCCAGGAGATGCGCTCAGGCGAAATCATTACTGCCGAAGTTGTCGCAGTGGATAACGATCACGTTATCGTTAATGCCGGCTTGAAATCCGAGAGCGTGATTGACGCTTCCGAATTTAAAAATGCGCAAGGCGAACTCGAAGTCGCTGTCGGTGACTTTGTCAAAGTTGCCATCGAGAAGCTGGAAGACGGCTTTGGTTCTACCCAACTATCCCGCGAAAAAGCGAAAAGAATGGAAGCTTGGCTGGATCTAGAAGACGCCATGAACGAGGGCCGTGTAGTAAAAGGCTTTGTAGCCGCCCGCGTCAAAGGTGGTCTGCGTGTTAATGTCAATGGCATCCCGGCTTTCTTGCCTGGCTCTCTGGTTGACATCCGCCCAGTAAAAGACACTACCCCGTTTGAAAACAAGGAATGGGATTTCAAAGTTATCAAGCTCGATCGCAAACGTAACAATATCGTGGTTTCCCGCCGTGCAGTGATGGAAGCCGATATGGGCGCCGACCGCGAAGCCTTGATGGGCACCTTGACCGAAGGCGCTGTTGTAAAAGGTATCGTGAAAAATATTACAGACTACGGTGCATTCGTTGATCTAGGCGGCATCGATGGCTTGCTGCATATCACTGACCTGGCATGGCGTCGCGTGAAACACCCATCCGAAGTGTTATCCGTAGGCCAGGAAGTAGAAGCTAAAATCCTGAAATTCGATCAAGAGAAAAACCGTGTTTCCCTAGGCATCAAACAACTGGGGGATGACCCATGGGTTGCATTGGGTCGCCGTTACCCGGTTGGCACCCGCCTGTTCGGTAAAGTGTCCAACTTGACTGACTACGGCGCGTTCGTGGAAATCGAACCAGGTATCGAAGGCTTGGTGCACGTTTCCGAAATGGACTGGACCAACAAAAATATCCACCCGGGCAAGATCGCACAACTGGGTGACGAGGTCGAAGTCATGATCCTGGAGATCGACGAAGAGCGTCGCCGTTTGTCATTGGGCATGAAACAATGCAAGCCAAACCCATGGGACGACTTTGCTGCCACCCATGCGAAAGGTGACAAGGTTTCCGGTCAAATCAAATCCATCACCGATTTCGGTGTGTTTATCGGTTTGCCTGGTGGGATCGACGGCTTGGTACACTTATCCGACCTATCCTGGACACAGCCTGGCGAAGAAGCTATCCGCAACTTCAAGAAAGGTGACGAACTGGAAGCCGTTATTTTGGGCATCGACGTTGAGAAAGAGCGCATTTCCTTGGGCGTCAAACAACTGAGCGAAGACCCAAGCGGTGCATCTTCCACCTCTGAGGAAAAAGCAGCCAAACCTGCCAAAGCCAAAGCAGCAAAAACCAAAACGGAGGATACCGTGGATGCCGCATCTGCTGGTACAACCAATTTGGGTGCTTTGCTGAAAGCAAAACTGGACACCAAGAAATAATCTGCAATAGACGATAACGATAACAGAACATTACAAGGTACCAGAAATGACGAAATCTGAGTTAGTGAATCTGCTTGCGGAACGCTTCCCTCAACTAGTTGTAAAAGATGCCGAATTATCCGTTAAAACTATTTTGGATGCGATGACAGACAATTTGGCAAGCGGGGAGCGTATCGAAATCAGGGGATTTGGCAGCTTCAGCTTGAACTATCGCCCACCGCGCCTGGGACGTAATCCCAAAACCGGCAGCAAAGTGCAAGTGCCCGCTAAACATGTTCCACATTTCAAAGCGGGTAAAGAGCTCAGAGATCGCGTGGATCATACAGACTGACTTCGCAGTCGAAAATCAAAACGGTGCTAATTCGGCACCGTTTTTTTTGACCTAAGCAAAAGAAAATAGATAACCATTAGCCAGTAAAGATTTGCTTAGGTAGAATATGGCTAACTTTAAAATGATACATCTTTCATGTCTGTAGAATTCGAATTCTGGTGGTTGCTAATTCTGCCGTTGTTCTTTACCCTAGGCTGGATAGCTGCGCGGGTGGATATCAAACAGTTGCTAGCCGAATCCACCACCCTGCCAGCAGCCTATTTTAAAGGCCTCAATTTTCTGATCAGCAACCAGCACGACAAAGCTGTGGAGGCTTTTAGCGAAGCCGTTCATGCCAATACGGAATCACTAGAGCTACATTTTGCACTGGGAAGCCTGTTTCGTAGGACAGGTGAAACTGACCGTGCGATTAATCTGCACCTCAATCTGCTGGAAAAAAAGGATCTCACTACCAGTCAAAAGGATGCCGTCAAGGCCGAACTGGCGCAAGATTATCTGAAAGCCGGTTTATACGATAGAGCTGAAGAACTATTCAAAACGCTCAATGACACGCGTTATCGCCAGCCCGCTCTGCACGCTTTACTGGAAATCTACGTACGCGAGCGCGAATGGGCACACGCCATTGAAACGGCGACTGAGCTTGAACGTCTTTCTGGTATCCCTTTTAGAAAAGAGATCGCGCAATATCATTGCGAAATCGCCATGAGCCATCTCATGGCACAAAACAATGATGATGCCCGCAAAGCGCTTGAATCAGCGCTTGACGCTAATAAAAATTGCGTGCGAGCCAATGTGCTTCTAGGAGACCTGGAAGTGGATGCTGGCCGAAACGCCGCAGCCATTGGCTTCTGGAAGCGCATCGAATTCCAGCAACCGGAATACTTGGGCTTGGTTGCAGGCAAGCTACTTAAAAGCCATGCGGCATTAGAAAAGCTGCCCGAAGGTCTGATATTGTTGAATCATTACGCTGAGACTTACCAGCTTTCCTCGGTAATGCACGCACTTTACGAAGCCACGCTCGCCGAAAGCGGTCCGGAAAGTGCAGCCAAGTTGGCACGAAACGAACTGATTCGCAAACCAAGCCTGCAAACACTGGATCAACTACTGCAAGCCCGCGCCATGGATGAAAAGAACCAGGTACCTGACATCCAGCTCATGCAGCAAACCGTGCGCAATGCTATCGGCAACCGTGCCGCGCATTTCTGCGATCAGTGTGGATTCCGCGCTAGACAATACCATTGGCGCTGCCCGGCCTGTAATGCTTGGGAGTCGCTGTCCGCCGAGCCCACTGAAACCATTAGCCGAGAAATGACTGTGAAGCAAAAATAATGTGTTCCAATATCGTCGTAGCCCTTGATTTTGCCCATGCCGATGGCGCGCTAAAGCTTGCAAATCAATTAGACCCTAGCTTATGCAAACTAAAAATAGGCAAGGAGCTTTTTACAGCTGCAGGCCCCAACCTATTAGAGCAACTGCAAGCGCAGGGTTTTCAGGTGTTTCTCGACTTGAAGTTCCACGATATCCCCAATACCGTAGGTAAAGCTTGCGAGGCCGCTTCCAGACTGGGCGTGTGGATGCTCAACGTACACGCCAGCGGCGGCAGTGGCATGATGCAAGCCGCCCGCGAAGGTGTGGATAAAAGCGGGCAAAACCCTATCCTGATTGCAGTCACCGTACTCACCAGCATGTCGCAGGAAAATTTAACAGAAATCGGCATCCACACGCCTTTGCAACAGCATGCGCTGCATTTGGCCAGGCTCGCACACCAGTCCGGTATGGATGGCGTGGTATGCTCCGCCCACGAGGCTGGCAGCATCAAATCCGCAATTTCAGATAAATTTATTACCGTCACGCCTGGCATCCGGCCTGCAAATGCCAGCCTAGATGACCAAAGCCGCGTCATGACGCCAGCACGCGCTTTGCAGATGGGCGCGGATTATCTGGTCATCGGTCGCCCCATCACGCAAGCGGAAAACCCTTCGCGTGCGCTGCAAGACATTTACAAGGAAATACGCACACAGGTCAACTAAAATCGCTAGAATAACGTTTATAATTTTTTAACTACTTCACTGACTGGAGATCACAATGAAAAAAATCCTCATCGCTCTGCTTGCTTCACTGGCGTTCAGCCTGCCTGCATTTGCAGCAGTCAACATCAACACCGCCACACAAGAAGAACTGGAATCTCTGGAAGGGATCGGCCCGGTCAAAGCACAAGCAATCATTGATTACCGCAAAAAAAATGGTGGTTTCAAATCTATTGACGAACTGGAAAAAGTAGACGGTGTTGGCCCAGTCACGCTGCAAAATGTACGCAAGGATGTTTCCGTATCTGGCCGTACTACGGTGATGGTGCCTGCCGAGAAAAAAGAGGATAAATCCGCAAAACCAGCTAAAGAAAAAGAAACCAAAACCAAATCCGTAGGCAATGAAAAAGCCGCTGCCAGTGGTAAAACGGCTGACAGCAAAGAAATGAAAGAAGAAAAACCGGCTAAAGAAGCCAAAGAGAAAAAAGACAAGAAAGATAAAGACGCTAAAGAAGAGAAAGCTGACAAATCCAAAAAGGATAAAGCAGCCGACAAAGATGATAAAAAAGCGGATAAAGACAAAAAAGAGTCTAAATCCAAAAAAGACAAAGCCGATAAAGACAGCAAGAAAAAAGCTGACAAACCTAAAAAAGAAAAGAAAACCAAAACTGATAAAGCCGAGTAATCCGGCCACCATAAAAAAGCCCGCAAACGCGGGCTTTTTTATTACTGGTTAAATGCTAATCATCATGGTCATGCCCGCGTCGGCCATGATCGTGATGCTTGTGCTTATGTTTGTGTTTATGCTTATGGTAGTGTCTTTTTTTATGGCTGGTCTTATTATCATGCGCGGTTTCGCCAACGGCTTTGCCCACCGCCGCGCCGCCTGCACCACCCACACCTGCGCCCACAACGGCACCTGTCCTGCTACCTGAAACGCTGCGACCAACAATCGCGCCACCAGCGCCACCCACAGCACCACCTACGACAGCACCTGTCTGACCTTGCCCTTTCGTGGTGACCGCACCACCGACTCCGCCACCTACCGCACCGCCGATAATCTCACCGGTTTGGCCACCTAAAGCACCTCCGATAGCCGTGCCTGCTGCTGCACCTACACCGCCACCTACCGCAGTCTTGGCCGTACTGTCTGCGGCCATCGTTTGACTAGTTAACATCAGCAAAACTGCCGCAACTGTATATCTTAAATTCACTATAGATTCCTTACTTTGAAGTTGCCCTTGTCGCCCTACTTTATTATTACTTGACGCGCATGCCGGGCCGCGCGCCATTGTCCGGTGAGAGTATGAATGGTCCGCCCTGCTCATCGCTGGCAGCCAGCACCATCCCTTCACTCAATCCAAATTTCATTTTACGTGGTGCCAAATTCGCCACCATCACGGTTAATCGCCCAATCAATGTCGCCGGGTCGTAAGCCGATTTGATGCCGGCAAATACCTGTCTCGGTTTTTCTTCGCCGATATCCAGCGTCAATTTCAACAACTTCTCTGCGCCTTCCACATGCTCTGCATTCACGATTTTCGCAATCAACAGGTTGACTTTTGTAAAATCATCGATGCTGATATATGCCTCGGAAGCCGCATGCTTATTGGCTTCCTGGGCAGATGCTTGAGCTGCGCTTTGCGTACTTTGCATGGTTTCTTTATTCGCTTCTGTCATGGCTTCAATCTGTTTAGGGTCAATGCGCGTAATCAAATGCGCATATTCGTTAATAACCTGCTGCTCGTAGAGTGGCGTATTTATTGCCTCCCAGACCAATGGCTGCACGTTCAAAAACACCTCGATTTCGGCGGCAATCTTCGGCAAAACTGGCTTGAGATAAATCGTCAGCAAGCGGAACATTTCCAATGCATCCGAGCACACTTGCTGCAACTCCGCATCGCGGCTAGTATCCTTGGCAATCACCCAAGGCGCAGCCTCTGCCACAAAGGCATTCGCCGCATCGGCTTGTTTCATAATCTCGCGCAATGCACGCGCAAAATCGCGGTTTACATAAGCTTCTGAAATCACATTAGCCGCTGCGCGCATTTCCGAAATCACTGCATTTTTGCTTGGCGCGAGCAATTGATTGGCGAATCGTTTGGCAATAAACCCCGCCGTGCGGCTGGCAATATTGATATATTTCCCCACCAAATCGCTGTTTACGCGCGCCACGAAATCTTCGAGGTTGAGGTCGATATCTTCCATGGTGCCGTTGAGTTTGGCCGCATAGTAGTAGCGCAAGTATTCAGGATTTTTCACATGCTCCAAGTAGCTACGTGCGGTGATGAACGTGCCGCGCGATTTGGACATCTTCTCGCCATTCACCGTCAAAAAGCCATGCGCGAAAATCTGTGTCGGCTTGCGATAGCCGCTATATTCAAGGGTTGCTGGCCAGAACAGCGCATGGAAGTACAAAATATCCTTACCGATAAAATGGTACAGCTCGGTTTTGCTGTCTTTCGCCCAATATTCGTCGAAATCCAGGCCTTTCTTGGCACACAGGTTCTTGAAGCTCGCCATGTAGCCAATCGGCGCGTCCAGCCAAACGTAGAAATATTTGCCCGGCGCATCGGGAATCTCGAAGCCGAAATACGGCGCATCGCGCGAGATGTCCCAATCGGAAAGCTTGTTCTCTCCCGCCTCGCCCAGCCACTCGGTCATCTTGTTGGCTGCTTCGGCTTGCAAAGTACCGCTGCGCGTCCATTCACGCAGGAAATCACTGCATTCGCTCAGCTTGAAGAAATAATGCTCCGTCTCCTTGCGCACTGGTGTCGCGCCAGAGACCGCAGAGAACGGATTAATCAACTCTGTAGGACTGTAAGTCGCACCACAAATCTCGCAGCTATCGCCGTACTGGTCTTTGGCGTGACATTTTGGACACTCCCCTTTGATAAAACGGTCCGGCAGGAACATGTTCTTGACCGGGTCGAAATACTGTTCAATAGTCTTGCTGGCGATTTTTCCATTCGCTTTCAACGCCTTGTAAATGTTTTGTGAGAGCTCCTTGTTCTCGGCGGAATTGGTCGAGTGATAATTGTCGAACTCCACCAGAAAGTCAGCAAAATCCTGACTGTGTTCCTTGTGCACCGCGTCAATCAAGGCTTCTGGCGTAACGCCCTCTTTCTCCGCACGCAGCATGATGGGTGTGCCGTGGGTATCATCCGCACATACATAGTGCACGGCATGACCCTGCATCTTCTGGAAACGCACCCAGATGTCAGTTTGGATATATTCCACCAAATGGCCAAGGTGAATGCTGCCGTTGGCATAGGGTAAGGCGGATGTGACAAGGATTTTGCGTGACATGAAAACGGGTTTCTGTTTACTAAAGGTGTTATTTTAGCAAATGACGCCTGCTTTCACATGCGTTAAAATACCCGAATTATTTAGTAGGATATTTATAAGCAATGGCTATCTCCGAATTACTCATCCAAAGCACGCTGAAACTCTGCATAGATCCGAACACCGGCAAAGATTTCGTCTCCGGCAAAAGCATCAAAAACATCCAGATCAACGGCAACAATGTCAGCCTGGATGTCGTGCTGGGTTACCCCGCCAAAACGCAGCTGGAATCGCTTAAAAAGCTGGTCTTAGACGCGCTTTCCGGTTTGGATGGCATCGGCAACATTACCGTGAATATCGGCTCACGCATCGTGACGCACAAGGTACAGCAAGGCGTTACGCTGCTGCAAAACGTAAAGAACGTGATTGCAGTGGCTTCCGGCAAAGGCGGCGTGGGAAAATCTACCACCAGCGTGAATCTGGCGCTGGCACTAGCTGCAGAAGGCGCAAACGTGGGCTTGCTGGATGCGGACATCTACGGTCCCAGCCAACCGCAAATGCTCGGTATTTCTGGCAGGCCGGATAGTGCCGACGGCAAATCCATCGAGCCGATGCAGGCACACGGCATTCAGGCCATGAGCATCGGCTTTCTGGTAGATACCGATACGCCTATGGTATGGCGTGGACCGATGGCGACAGGTGCGCTGGAGCAACTGCTGCGCGACACCAACTGGAAAGACCTGGATTATCTGGTGATTGATTTGCCGCCCGGCACCGGCGACATTCAATTGACCTTGGCACAGAAGATTCCTGTCACCGGTGCGGTCATCGTTACCACACCGCAAGACATTGCCTTGCTAGATGCACGCAAGGGATTGAAAATGTTCGAGAAAGTCGGCATTCCGATTCTGGGCATCGTCGAGAACATGAGCACGCATATCTGTTCGAAATGCGGTCATGAGGAACATATCTTTGGCGAAGGCGGCGGCGCACTAATGTCCAAAGACTACGGGATAGATTTGCTGGGCAGCTTGCCGCTGGACATCAATATCCGTATGCAGGCCGATGGCGGTAAGCCAACCGTTGTCGCAGCACCGGATTCACACGTTGCGCAAATCTACAAAGAAATCGCCCGCAAAGCCGCCAGCAAAATTGCTATCGCCGCGCTGGATCACAGCACCAAATTCCCCAATATCGTGATTCAGAATACCTAACGATGTCCCATCCACGCAAAAACTCCGCCGAAGAACTGATCGAGTCGAAACTAGGCGCGGTTGATACAGCGGTAGCGCGCAAGGTGGCTCGCCATGTCACTGAGAAACGTCACATTTCGCGCAACATCTCGCAGGAGATGGAAAGTGCCAGCACCTTAGGGCAGCGCGCAGCAGACAAGATTGCCAGTTTCGGCGGTTCGTGGATATTTATCGGCATTTTTATAGCCGTGTTAATCGCCTGGGTGATATTAAACTCGTACATTCTAGTGCACTACAGCAAAGCGTTTGACCCATACCCCTACATTCTACTGAATCTGTTTTTGTCCATGCTGGCTTCACTGCAAGCGCCTATTATCTTGATGTCACAGAACCGCCAGGCTGAAAAAGACCGTCAGAATGCCGAGCATGACTATGAGGTCAATCTCAAGGCGGAGCTTGAGATTATGCTGTTACACGAAAAAATAGACACCTTGAGAGAAAAGCAATGGATGGAATTGCTGGAGATTCAAAACCAGCAAATCAAACTATTGACAGACTTGCTCGAAGAGAAGCGCGCTGGCTTATAACCTGAACCGTTTAAACCAGGTTCACCCCAAAGCTGTACACATCGGCGCCATTCTTGCCATGAATCAAAGTAGCGGGAATTTTCACTCCTTTGCGCCAATTGTCTACGGCCTCCTGCTTACCGGCACCCGTTACCAGAAACATCACTTCATGCGTATTGTTCAGGCGCTTTTCGCTGATGGTGATACGGTCTGCTGGCGGTTTGGGCGCGTTGAACACAGGCACCGCATCGGCGCTGTTGTCCACTTCTTGTCCCGGAAACAGGCTGGCGGTATGGCCATCCTCACCCAAGCCTAGAATCACCAGATCGAAGCTACGCACGCCTTTCAATGTCTCGGCATAGGCTTTGGCGCCCGCCACATTGCCTAGCTCGGCCGGGATATCGTGAATCTGCTCCTCAGGAATCGGCACAAGGCTCAGCCAGGCATCACGCGCCATCTTACTGTTGCGCTCAACATGATCTACCGGCAAGCAGCGGTCGTCATTGTGATAGATATGCCAGTTGGCCCAATCGGCCTTGGCTTTGCCAAGCAATTGGTAAACGCTCTTGGGCGTACTACCGCCTGCGAGTACGATCAAAAAGCTGCCGCGTTTTTTGATCGCCTTGTCGGCGGCGTGCAAGATACGGTCCACCGCCGCATGATTGATGTCGTGCTGGGATTGAAAAACATGCCAGCGAGTCTGGGAATTGCCGTGTGTCATGAACGCGCCTAAGAATCCTAATAATTACAAAAATATCGCCAAAAAAAGAAAAAGCAGCCTTTAGCGACCTAGCTGCATTTGCTATAATTATACCAATTCAAAGGGATATTTCTGCAAGGAATCATCAATATTTGAACATTTGGCGCACCTGTCCAAAAGACAGCGCTTCTTCAGGAGCCTCCAAAACAAGAGGCTCCTTAATCCTTTTACCATAGGAAAATACATGAAACTCGCAATGATTGGTTTAGGCAAGATGGGTGGCAACATGGCCACCCGTTTGCTGCGTAATAATATTCAAGTGGTTGGCTTTGATCACCACGCCGATACCGTCAACACCCTGGCAAAAGAAGCCGGACTCACTCCAGCCACTTCTGTACAAGATGCCGTAAGTAAGTTGGAAGGCCAGAAAATTGTCTGGCTGATGTTACCAGCTGGTGAAATTACTGAAAATCAAATCCTGGATTTGATTCCCATGCTTAATAAAGGCGACATCATTATTGATGGCGGCAACAGCAATTATAAACACAGCCAGCGCCGTGGCAAATTGCTGGCGGAACATGACATTGGCTTCATGGACTGCGGCACATCCGGTGGTATCTGGGGGCTAGAAAACGGTTATTGTTTGATGGTAGGCGCAACGAAAGAAGTCGCCACTGCGATGGAGCCTATCCTAAAAGCCTTGGCACCTGCAGCTGACCGTGGCTGGGCGCATGTTGGGCCGATTGGGGCTGGCCACTTTACCAAAATGATCCATAACGGCATTGAATACGGCATGATGCAAGCAATGGCTGAAGGCTTAGACCTCATCAAAGGCAAAGAGGAGTTTGACCTTGACCTCGCAGAAATTACCGAGTTGTGGCGTCATGGCTCCGTGGTGCGTAGCTGGTTGCTTGACCTAACAGCGAATGCGCTCAAAGGCGACCAGGAGCTTTCTACAGTAGCGCCTTATGTGGCTGACTCCGGTGAGGGTCGTTGGACGGTGATGGAATCCGTTGAGCAAGGCGTAGCTGCGCCAGTACTGACATTGGCGCTGCAAGCCCGATTCAGAAGCCAGGATGCAACCGGCTATAGCTATAAACTACTTTCCATGATGCGCAACGGTTTTGGCGGGCATCATGTAAAATCAACAAGTTAACTGTAATCTAGGCTGGGGTATTCCCCGGCCACTTTGTAAGGTATGCATCATGAAAAAAATTGACCCCTGTACCCTGGTTCTTTTCGGCGCAAGCGGCAACCTCTCCCGTATCAAACTGATGCCAGGCTTGTTCAAGCTGCATAAGCTTGGTCGCCTGTCGGATAATATGAAAATTCTGTCAGTTGGTCGCGGAGAACTGACGCGAGAAGCATGGCATACAGAAATCAAGGGCATGATGGATGCAAAATTCAAGGACGGTTACGATCAAGAAGTATTTGCCGAATTCCTGAAACGCAACTACTACCACGCCAACCCGCCTACCGATCCGGATGCATTCAAAAAAATGGCTGCAACTTTGGGGAATGAAAGCGTATTCCCACAAAACTTGGCGTACTTCCTGAGCGTACGCCCAAGCGATTTTGCGGAAGTGGTGGAACGGTTGTCAGGTGTCGGTCTGCTGGATGAAAGCAAATACTGGCGCCGCGTACTGATCGAGAAGCCGTTTGGCACGGATTTGCCAAGCGCACAGGATTTGCAGGCAAAGCTGACCAAGCACTTGAAAGAAAGCCAGATCTACCGCATTGACCACTACTTGGGCAAGGCCGCAGTGCAAAACGCGATGCTGTTCCGCTTTACCAACACCATTTTCGAGGCGTTCTGGAACAAAGACTATATCGACCACGTGCAAATCACCAACAACGAGATCCTTGGCGTGGGAGAGCGCACGACGTTCTACGATGCGACCGGCGCATTGCGTGACATGTTCCAGAGCCATTTGCTGCAAACACTGGCGATGGTGGCGATGGAAAAACCAGCCGACTTGAAGCCGGAAAATGTGCGCGCTGCCAAAATCAAGCTGCTGCAATCCATCCGCCCAATTGATGTGAAGAGCATCAACAAGCAGGCGTTCCGCGCACAATACGCCGCAGGCCGTGTATGCGTGGGCGATGGCCATGGTGAAAATGTCCCGGGCTATCTGGAAGAACTGAAACGCGATGGCATGCCGACCAGCAACACTGAAACTTATGCCGCAGTAAAATTGTGGATCGACAACGAGCGCTGGAAAGGCGTACCTTTCTATGTACGCACTGCAAAACGCATGCATGAAGGTAACACTGCAATTTCTATCCGACTCAAAAAAGCGCCAATGATGCTGACCGAGAACCAGCATCAGAACTGGCTAATCATCAACATCCAGCCACGCGAATGCCTGAAGTTCGAGGTTGAGTCCAAAGTGCCTAGCCTGGACGTGAAAACCCGCACCATGAGCACCGATCTGGCGCAGCGCATACAAGGTGATGATAGCGTGGATTCATATGAGACCTTGCTGCTGAATCTGATGGAAGGCGATCCCTCCCAGTTTCTGCACATCGATGAAGTGGAAGCGCAATGGAAACTGGTAGACCCGATTGTCAAAGCCTGGGCAGAAGATAAAAGTCCAGTACACCAGTATCGCGCCGGCAATCGCGATCCGGAAGAATCCAGCGTGATTTTCGAAAGCCAGGATCAGTTCTGGCGTTACTCCATTGAACTGGGTGGGGACAAACATCAATAATCTAAAAAAATTGCAAACAACCCAACAATTGTTGTTATTATTTGCGTTTTGTAAAAGCGGGGTTTTGACTCCGCTTTTTTATCTTGTTAATAACCAGGCGAAAGTTTTAGGGTAAGTAATGAGCATTAAGTCAGATAAATGGATACGCCGCATGGCTGAGCAACACGGCATGATTGAGCCATTCGAGCCGAATCAGGTCAAGGTAAATGAGGCTGGGCAACGCCTAGTGTCCTATGGTACATCCAGCTATGGATACGATATTCGCTGCTCGCGCGAATTCAAGCTCTTTACCAACCTTAATAGCACGATTGTCGACCCGAAAAACTTTGACCCGAACTCGTTTGTCGAAGTGAATGCCGATTACTGCATCATCCCGCCCAACTCGTTTGCGCTGGCGCGTACGGTGGAATATTTCCGCATCCCGCGCAATGTGCTGACCGTGTGTTTAGGCAAAAGCACCTATGCGCGATGCGGCATCATCGTCAACGTCACGCCGTTTGAGCCAGAATGGGAAGGCTATGTGACCCTGGAATTCAGCAACACCACCCCGCTGCCCGCCAAGATTTACGCCAACGAAGGCTGCGCGCAAGTCTTGTTCTTTGAGGCAGATAAGGATGATGTGTGCGAAACCAGCTATAAAGACCGTGGCGGCAAGTACCAAGGACAAGTCGGCGTCACTCTACCCAAGATTTAATAAGGAATTTCAATGAAATTTCGCTTTCCCGTTGTTATTATTGATGAGGACTT
Source organism: Methylophilus sp. (assembly GCA_044222155.1). Classification (GTDB taxonomy): domain Bacteria; phylum Pseudomonadota; class Gammaproteobacteria; order Burkholderiales; family Methylophilaceae; genus Methylophilus. The sequence goes on along the minus strand of JBGANT010000012.1, from coordinate 3,855 downwards.
TAGGTCTGAAAACTCTTCCGGCCTAGGCATCCGTGCGCTTGCCACGGCGATTGAGGACGAGGGTTTCGAAGTGCTGGGTGTCACCAGCTATGGCGATTTATCCAGCTTTGCCCAGCAGCAAAGCCGCGCATCAGCGTTTATCCTTTCCATCGATGATGAAGACATCGTAGAGGAAAAGCCGGAAGCGATTGAGCAACTGCGCCAATTTGTGACGGAAATCCGCTACCGCAATGAGGAAATTCCGATTTTCCTGCATGGTGAAACCCGCACCAGTCGCCACATTCCCAATGATGTGCTGCGCGAGCTGCATGGCTTTATCCATATGAATGAAGACACGCCGGAGTTCGTAGCCCGCCTGATTATCCGCGAGGCACGCGCCTATATGGACAGCCTGCCACCGCCATTCTTCAAGGCACTGACCCATTATGCCGCAGACGGATCTTATTCCTGGCATTGCCCAGGACATTCCGGCGGCGTGGCTTTCCTGAAATCCCCGGTCGGGCAAATGTTCCACCAGTTCTTTGGCGAGAACATGCTGCGCGCAGACGTATGCAATGCGGTTGACGAACTTGGCCAGCTGCTTGACCATACCGGCCCGGTAGCCGCATCAGAGCGTAATGCAGCGCGCATTTACAATTGCGACCATTTGTACTTTGTCACCAACGGCACCTCAACTTCCAACAAAATCGTGTGGAACTCCACGGTTGCGCCAGGTGATATTGTGGTAGTGGATCGCAACTGTCACAAGTCTGTACTGCACTCTATCATCATGACCGGCGCAATTCCGGTGTTCCTGATGCCGACACGCAACCATTTTGGCATCATCGGACCCATTCCGAAATCCGAGTTCGCGTGGGAAAACATCCAGAAGAAAATCGAGCGCAACCCTTTTGCTACCGACAAGAAAGCCAAGCCACGCGTGCTGACGATTACACAATCTACGTACGATGGCGTGCTGTACAACGTGGAAGAGATCAAAGAAATGCTGGATGGCAAAATCGACACCCTGCACTTCGATGAGGCTTGGTTACCACACGCCACTTTCCACGATTTTTACGGTGACTATCATGCGATTGGCGCAGATCGTCCGCGCTGCAAGGAAAGCATGGTGTTCTCGACCCAATCCACGCACAAGCTGCTGGCTGGTTTGAGCCAGGCTTCGCAGATTCTGGTGCAGGATGCGCAAACCAACCGTCTGGATCGCGACGTGTTCAATGAAGCTTATTTGATGCACACTTCCACCAGCCCGCAATATTCCATTATTGCCAGTTGCGACGTAGCCGCCGCCATGATGGAGGCGCCGGGTGGCACCGCGCTAGTGGAAGAATCCATCATGGAAGCGCTGGATTTCCGCCGTGCAATGCGTAAAGTGGACGAGGAATGGGGTGCAGACTGGTGGTTCAAAGTTTGGGGACCAAACGATCTGTCCGAAGAAGGCATTGAGGAACGTGAATCCTGGATGTTAAAGGCCGGTGAACGCTGGCATGGCTTTGGCAATCTGGCCGAAGGCTTCAACATGCTCGACCCGATCAAAGCCACCATCATCACCCCTGGCCTAGATGTAGATGGGTCATTTTCAGATGACATTGGCATTCCGGCTGCGATTGTGACCAAATATTTGGCCGAACATGGCGTGATTGTGGAAAAAACCGGCCTATATTCATTCTTCATCATGTTCACCATCGGCATCACCAAAGGCCGCTGGAACACCATGGTAGCCGCGTTACAGCAGTTCAAGGACGATTACGACAAGAATCAGCCGCTATGGAAAGTACTGCCCGAGTTTGTACAAAAACATCCGCGTTATGAGCGTGTAGGTCTGAAGGACTTGTGCGCACAGATTCATACTGTTTACAAAGCTAACGATGTCGCACGCCTGACGACCGAAATGTATCTCTCCGACATGGTTCCTGCCATGAAACCTACCGATGCGTTTGCCAAAATGGCACACCGTGAGATTGACCGCGTAGTGATTGATGACCTGGAAGACCGCATCACAGCGGTGTTGCTCACCCCCTACCCGCCTGGCATCCCGCTACTGATTCCAGGCGAACGCTTCAACAAGGTGATTGTTAATTACCTCAGGTTCGCACGCGAGTTTAACGAGCGCTTCCCTGGCTTCGAGACCGATGTGCATGGCCTGGTTAAAGGCATGGTAGACGGAAAATCCACTTACTATGTAGATTGCGTCCGCAGCTGATCATATTAAAAACATGAACATTTGAGCCATATCAAAACTTGTTTTCCAGACAAGCGCAAACTTAACAGCAGTAATTTTCCTTTTAAATGGAGAGGTTTATGAAATTGTTAAGCGATTTATTTGGAACTGACTATGGCCTTCTAAGCATCATTGTCATCGCCGCCGCTGCTATCGCCATGATTGTGCTGGGCTTTGTAGCAATAGCCAAGATTCGGGAAACCAGCCCTAAATAAACCAATCTGCTATGCTATGAGAAGCATCAGCCAAGCGTTGGTTTGCGCGAATATACAACATAATTGAAGTCGATTCCCTTTTCGCTTCGGTGTTGTTCCCGGCTGACGACATCCCAAATCGCATTGTCGATTTCCGGAAAAAACGCGTCGCCCTCATAGGAGGCTTGAATTTCCGTGACGTACAGCCTGTCGGCAAACTTTAGCCCGGCCTGATAAAGCTCTGCCCCCCCTATTAGGAAAGCCTGAGTATCATTGCCACATGCTTGGATTGCAGCCTCCAGGCTATGTACTACGATAGCGCCATCTACTTTCAAGCGGTGGTTACGACTGACTATCACCGTGGTACGCCCCGGCAATAGGCGTCCCAATGAATCAAAGGTCTTGCGCCCCATAATGATATGGTGCCCCATCGTCAGTGCCTTGAATCGCTTCAAATCTTCCGGCAGATGCCATGGCAATGTGTTATCGATACCGATAACACGGTCATTGGCATAGGCAACAATAATGCTAAGCTGGATCATCCTCAGATTATACTAGATGTTTGGAGCGTTTCTTTTTAGAATGTCCCCATGTTGCGGTGGCGCTATCCCAAATCCTTCCTGAAGCTTTTGCTTGCAGGCTTTGCCGTGGTCGTGTTGCCTTTGTTTATCGCATTTATCAATGCAAATCTTGCATTTGAACATATTGCAAGCCAAGGCCAGCAAACTGTGGACAATGCAGTGGAAGCCACACGTGCAAGCTATACGTTGCAGTCACAGCTAATCGTAATGGAGCGCAGTTTGTTACAGTACCAAATACTGCACGAGCCAGCGCTAATGCAAGGCTACCTGAAAGCTCATGCACAATCCCGCGACGCCTTGCACCAAATCTCTGCATTGCCCAATGCACCATCGCATGATCTGACTGCGTTTCGTCAGTTGCTTGCAGAGGTCAACAACGAAGCAGCGAAATCTGAATCAGCAACGCCGTCGACACAGGTCATCTCAGAGCATTTTGCCACACTCAACACATTGGCAATCCGCATTGCACAAGACACCAGCGTCCAGATTGACCAAACCAGTGCTACCCTGAAACAAAAGGCTAACCAAACGCAAAAAAAACTGCTATTGCAAAGCCTGGTGCTAATCCCCTTGGCTTTGCTTTGCGCTGCCTTTATTGCCTTTATGCTGGCAAGGCCCATCCGTCATATGGATGATGCCCTGGAAAGACTTGGTCAAGGTCAGTACCATCAATCAATCCAGATCGATGGCCCTGGAAACTTGAGCAAGCTTGGTCAGCGCCTGGACTGGCTGCGCATGACTCTGCAAGGGATAGATCAGCAAAAACAACAATTCCTGCGCCATGTCTCACACGAGTTGAAAACGCCACTGACCGCGATTCGTGAAGGCACCGAATTGCTACACGATGGGATTGGTGGCCGAC
>JBGANT010000033.1:0-7802 GCA_044222155.1 Methylophilus sp. | reverse complement strand
ACGATGATGGGCACAAAGGCGGCAACGGTACTCACGCCATTGAATATCCCATCCAGCAGCAGGCCATTGAGCCAAGGTGGTGCGTGTGCCAGTGCGGGTTCCAGCGCCAATGTGCGGAACTCTGTCAGCAGCCAGTTCATGCCATCCTGCAAGGGCTTGCCGGCGGTAAAGATGAACTGGAACAGCAGGAACATGGCTAGAAAGAAAATCGGCAGGCCTAGCCACGGATGCAGCAATACCTTGTCGATCTTGTCGGTGGTCTCATCAGCCAGTTTTGTCGGGATTTGCACGGTTTTTTTGACGATCTCGTGCATTTCTGATTCTATCTGGGTGTCTGCTTCCAGCTGGTTGGCAATGGTTTGCGGCGAGACGCTGCTGTGGGCTTGCTGAATCAGCTGCCCGATTTTCTGTAGTGCTTCGGGGCACCCATCCCCGTATTTTGCGCTGATGTTGAGTACCGGCAACCCTAGTTCCTGCGACATCCTGACGGTGTCTAACGTGATGCCTGCACGTTTTGCTTCGTCCTGCATGTTCAGCAGCACCAGGGCGGGGATGCCAAGATTGCGAATCTGCAGCGCCAGTGAGAGTTGGCGGTCGATCTGTGAAGTATTGAGCACCACAATGGCCAAATCAACCAGGTTGCTGCTCAGGAAGTGGCGCACCACTTGTTCGTCGTCGGAGAAGCCGTGCAAGTCATAAATGCCTGGCAAATCAATCAGTTCCGCGATATGCCCGCCTGCGAGGATCTTCGCGCTCATTAAATCTACGGTGATGCCGGGCCAGTTGCCGACACGCGCTGAGGCGCCGCTCAGGCGGTTGAACAGGGTGGATTTGCCCGTATTGGGCATACCTAGCAACGCTAGCCGCTTCATAAGGATTTAATCAGAGGTTTCTAGTTACTGAATCTGGATCAAATTGGCTTCGGATTCGCGCAGGATAACATCTGTTGCGCCAATGCGCACCTGTAGCGGGCCACGAAAGTTGGCGCGGCGGATGATTTCTATTTTTTTTCCAGCACGAAAACCAAGCGCAAGCAAGCGCTGATGCAGATGTTGTTCTGCATGGATAGTACCAATAATGGCGCTGTCGCCGGGCCGGAGTTGGTTCAAGACACGAATCATGTCAAAGTTGAGTGAGAATAAGAATGGTTCTTATTATGGCATAAATATTTCGACGCGCATGTAATTTTTTTGCAGGCGATGCAATAAAAAAAGCTTGCCGCAGCAAGCTTTTTTAAACTTATAACATGCTTATTTGGCGGTCATGCCGGGAACTTCGATTTTTGCCTTGGCTTTCAAGTCCAGCATGATCTTTTCCAGTTTACGCTGCTGTAAGGTGCGCTCCAGGCCGTCTTTCACCTTGTCGTATGGAGGCACCTGTGTCGCACGGGAGTCCACCAGTTTGATGACGTGCCAGCCGAACTGGGTTTGTACCGGCGTGCTAGAAACCTCGCCTTTTTTCATGCCCGTAACAGCATCGCTGAAAGGTTTTACCATGCCAGCGGGGGAGAACCAGCCTAAATCACCACCTTTTTCTTTGGAGCCTGGATCCATGGATTTTTCTTTAGCCAATTTTGCAAAGTCGCCGCTTTTACCCAACTGCGCGATGATGTCCTTGGCTTCGGCCTCGGTTTTCACCAGGATGTGCTTGGCGTTGAACTCTTTATCGCCAAGCTCTTTTTTGTATTGTTCGTAAGCGGATTTGATGTCGGCGTCGGTGATTGGGTTTTTCTTCATCTGGTCTTGCAGGAACATATTAACCAGAATCTTGCGGTTGGAAAGTTCGCTGCTGACAATGTAATCCGGGGTTTTGTCCATGCCCAGGCGTTGCGCCTCTTGCACGGCCAGTTCTGCACCTAACAGCTCGTTCAGGACAGCGTTCTTCAGTGGGTCGCCGGCTTTTTGGCCGCGCGCAATGGCGTCTTTGGTGATGTAATCCATCCAAATCTGCTTGATGGGTTTGCCGTTGACAGTGGCAGGGGCGTCAGCCGCAAATGCGCCGGTGGCAAAAGACAACACGCCTAAGGTGAACAGGGAAATAATAGCTTTATTCATTTTCGTAAAAATCCTTTTGAATGGAAATGCAGTCGGTTTTATTTGGGGTCATCCGGCGCAATTGCAACAATGCTAAGCGCGTGAATTTGATTGGGAATTAAATCGCTAAGTGCTTGATAAATTAAACGATGTCGCATAATGGGCGATTTTTTGGAAAAATGCAAGCTTGTTATCTTGATTGTGTAATGCCCACCGCCCCGGTTACCCGCGTGCCCGGTATGCAAGGCGCTATCGTCGAGTATTTCAAGTTGCTGCGGTTCCAGTACATGCAAACGCTGGCGTATCGTGTCAGACAAAATCATCAATCTTAGGGCAGGGTTTTGCGAAAAGGTTTCACGGTCACGTTGTCATAAACGTCTGCTGCGACAAACGGGTCGGCATCCGCCCAAGCTTGTGCGGCTTCCAGATGGTCGAATTCCGCCACAATCAGGCTGCCGCTAAAGCCTGCAGGCCCCGGATCTGCGCTATCAATGGCTGGGAAAGGGCCCGCTAGCAACAGACGTCCTTCGGCTTGTAAAGCCTGCAGTCGCGCCAGGTGCGCGGGGCGGTTTGCCAGGCGCTTCTCCAGGCTGCCTGGGGTGTCTTCTGCCATGATGGCGTACCACATGTGGTTTCTCCGATTGTTTAATTGTCAGTCTGGTCGGTTTCTACCAGGTGATTTTTCAGTAGCAAGGTCTGGGCAATCGCAAATGCGAAAATCAGCCCGGTGGTGCCGAATAGCTTAAAATTGACCCAGGTGTCCTCGCTGTAATGGAAGGCTACATAGAGGTTGACGACCCCTAGCACGATAAAAAACAATGCCCAGGCGATATTGAGTTTGCGCCAGATAGGTTCCGGTGGCTGTAGCGCCTTTTCCAGCATCTTGCGGATCAGGTTTTTGCCAAATGCCATTTCTGACACGATCAACACCCCTGCTAGTATCCAGTACAGCACAGTGGGTTTCCACATAATGTAGGTCTTGTCGTGCAGCAATAGCGTAATGCCGCCCAGTACGGTAATGATGGCGCCATTCACCAGTAACATCTTCTCTACGGTATTGTGGCGCAGTTTGCTGTATATGATCATGGCGAGCGTGGTGGCGATAGCGATAGCCGTAGCGGCGAAAATGCCATAGAACTTGAAGCCCACAAAAAACAGGATCACAGGCAGTAAATCAAAAAAGACTTTCAAAGATATTCCTTTGCGCTATCGGTGAAATGGCTATTTTGCTATGATTTAGGATTGTTTGCAAAGCGATTGATGACGTTATCCCGTGCCAGCTGAAATAGACTTACATTGCCACTCCAATGTTTCCGATGGGGTGCTTGCGCCCGACGCGCTGGTGGCGCATGCGGCTTCGCGCGGTGTGCGGGTGCTGGGGCTGACGGACCATGACGACATTGGCGGCTTGTCGCTGGCCCGGCAGGCTGCCGCGCAGCATGACATCGCCTTCATCAATGGTGTGGAAATTTCCGTTACTTGGAAAAAGCGCACCTTGCACATCGTCGGCCTGAAATTTGACGAGGAGAATGCTGCCCTGAAGGATGCGCTTGCGAGCGTGCGGCAGGGCAGGGAGATGCGCGCGCTGGAAATGGCGCAAGGGCTGGAAAAATCTGGCATCGTGGGCGCTTATCAAGGCGCAAAGCAGATTGCGGGCAGTGCCATTCTGACGCGTAGCCACTTTGCCGAGTGGCTGGTGCAGCAAGGCCACGCCAGAGATGTGCGCACCGTATTCAAAAAGTTTCTGGTCAAGGGCAAACCCGGGTTTGTGGATTTCCAGTGGATGAGCCTGGAGCAAGCCGTGGGACTGATTACCGGCGCGGGCGGCGTGGCTGTAGTGGCGCACCCGGGGCGTTATGATCTGGGCATGATCAACATGCATTTGCTGATGCACGAGTTCAGAAGCTACGGTGGCGTAGCTATCGAGGTGGTCACCGGCAGCCATACGCCGCCGCAGTTCCAGCAGTTTGCCAAAATCGCCCATCGCTTTGACTTGAAAGCCTCGCAAGGCTCGGATTACCACGGCGTGGGGCGTAGCTACATGGAGATGGGTTACCTGCCGGATTTACCGCATGGCTGTATCCCTGTATGGCAGGATTGGCCGGAAGCGAAACTGCTTAGCTAGTTTAAACCCATATGGCGCAGTATTTCTCTATCCATGCCGAAAACCCGCAGCCGCGCCTAATTCATCAGGCGGCGGAAATCTTTCGCAATGGCGGCGTGGTGGCATACCCGACCGATTCCAGCTATGCGCTTGGGTGCATGATGGAATTCAAGGACGCGCAAGACAGGATTCGGCAGATCCGCGGTTTGGGCGATGATCATTTGTTTACGCTGGTGTGCCGCAATTTGAGCGAACTGGCAACGTATGCCAAAGTGGATAACACCATTTTTCGTTTGTTGAAAGCGAATACGCCGGGGGCTTATACATTTATCCTCAATGCCTCGCGCGAGGTGCCGCGCCGCTTGCAGCATCCCAAGCGCAGCGCGGTCGGGATTCGTGTGCCGGATCATGCCGTGGTGCAGGCCCTGCTGGAAGCGCTGGGCGAGCCGATTTTAAGCATGACGTTGCAGCTTCCGGGCGATAACGAGCCGCTTAATGTAGCCTGGGATATACGCGAGCGCTTGGAGCGCCAGGTGGATTTGGTCATAGACTCGGAGATTCACGCGATTGGTATGACCACGGTAATCGACTTGACGCAGGAAACTCCACAACTTATCAGGCAAGGTGCGGCGAGTGCTGCGCCGTTTGGATTTTAAATTTATGGAAAACATCATACTTAAAATTGTCGTTGCGGCATTGCCTATATTGCTGGCGATTACCGTACACGAGGCGGCGCATGGCTATGCTGCACGCCATTTTGGCGACATGACGGCCGAGCGCATGGGGCGCATTAGCCTCAATCCCTTGCGGCATATCGACCTGTTTGGCACGATTATCCTGCCCGCCCTGACGATCATGCTGGGCGGCATCCTGTTTGGCTGGGCCAAGCCTGTGCCGGTCAACTTCCGCAATTTGCGCCATCCCAAGCAGGATATGCTGTGGGTGGCTGCCGCAGGGCCGATGTCCAACCTTGCAATGGCCATCATGTGGGCGATTCTGTGGAGCTTCTCCAGGTATTTCCCGCCGTATATTGGCGCGTTTTTGGCGCTGACCAGTCAGGTAGGCATTTCCATCAATGTGGTGTTGATGGTGATCAACCTGATTCCTATCCCGCCGCTGGATGGCGGGCGTATCATGGTAAGCCTGTTGCCGATGCATCTGGCCATCAAGTTCCAGCGGCTGGAGCAATACAGTTTGTGGATTCTTATCGGGTTTTTCATCCTGCTTACCCAGACGCCGTTTGGTCGCATGGTCGTTTTGCCCATCATCCGCTTTTTCGAGATGATGATCGTGCGCTTTTTTGTATAATGGCACTTTAGGTTTCGTTTAAGGGTTTTATGGCGGTCGAACGCGTTTTATCGGGCATGCGCCCAACGGGTCAGTTGCACTTGGGGCACTATCACGGCGTACTCAAAAACTGGCTCAAATTGCAGCACGAATGTGAATGCCTGTTCTTTGTGGCCGATTGGCATGCACTGACCACGCATTACGACACGCCCGAGATCATCGAGGAAAGCGTCTGGGATATGGTCATCGATTGGCTGGCCGCCGGTATCGACCCGGCCAGTGCGACCATCTTCATCCAAAGCCGCGTGCCGGAGCATGCCGAACTGCACACCTTGCTGAGCATGATGACGCCGCTGAGCTGGCTGGAACGCGTGCCTACCTACAAGGACCAGCAGGAAAAGCTCTCCAACAAGGATCTGTCTACCTACGGCTTTCTGGGTTACCCTTTGCTGCAAAGCGCCGACATTCTGATCTACAAAGCCACGCAAGTACCCGTGGGCGAGGATCAGGTGCCGCATATCGAACTGACGCGCGAGATCGCCCGCCGTTTCAACCATATCTACGGTAAGGAAAAAGGCTTTGAGGAAAAGGCCGAAGCCGCCATCAAGAAACTGGGTAACAAGCGCGCTGCCTTGTATGAGGAAATGCGTGCCGCCTATCAGGAAAGTGGTGATGAGGAGGCGCTGGAATCGGCCAGAGCCATGATTCAGGAACAGCAGAACCTCAGCTTGGGTGACAAAGAGCGTCTGCTCGGTTATCTGGAAGGTGGTGGCAAGATCATCCTGATCGAGCCGGAATACAAACTGACCCCAGCCAGCAAGATGTACGGCCTGGACGGGCAGAAGATGTCCAAATCCTACAACAACACCATCTCGCTGCGCGAACCGCTGGATGTGGTGACCAAGAAGATCAAAACCATGCCGACCGACCCGGCGCGCATCCGCCGCACCGACCCGGGCGACCCGGCCAAATGTCCGGTATGGCAGTTGCACGAAGTGTATAGCAACGATGACGTGAAGGATTGGGTGCAAAATGGCTGTAAAACTGCCGGCATCGGTTGTATCGAATGCAAGCAACCGGTGATAGACGGTGTGATTGCTGAACTGACCCCGATCCAGAACCGCGCCGCAGAATATGCAGAAGACCCGACTTTGGTGAAAAACATTGTGGCGGAAGGTTGCGAAAAAGCCCGTAAACTTGCTCGCGAAACCATGCGCGAGGTGCGCGATGTGATGGGGTTGAACTACGGTTAGGGCTAGTCTGGCTTGAAACGAAAAGGACGCAACTGCGTCCTTTTTCATTGGTGAAACCATCGGCCTGGAATCCGCATCCAGCTTGGCTTACAGAGCATCTGTTTTGACAATGAAGCTGCAAAATAATTTTATCGACGATTAGGTCAATTAAGTGAAGTTATTATACTTAAACTCTTTTCTCGCTGCCTGCTTGTCTAAGAATCGCATTTGCTAGAGGCCTGGCTCTTAATCCGTGAGGCAAAGTAATTTTATTCTTACCTTTGATATAGATTTCATGCGATCCTTTGCCTTGTCTATGTAGCAAAAAGCCGAGTCTTAATAACTCGGCTTTTACGATGGGGTAAAAAGAATTCATACAAATGCTAGTTTATCGTTTTCTTCATACCTTGTTGTAACGTCAATATCGCCATCACACAATTCCAATTCAATAATGTCCTCAAAAGCGGATTTTAGACGGTTGCTTAATTCATCTAGCGTCTCTGCTTCGGCGAATACGCCTTTGAGTCCGACAGACTTCCCGATATAGAGGTTTGTCTCAGGATCTTTAGCGATAGCAAAAGTGACAATAATTGGTACTCCAATCTTGGCTAGAGTTTTCCAGCCAAACCAACCTGCTGGGTACATAATGCTCTCCAAATTGAAATTGAACTTACATTGAATATAGACGGCATTATAAACAAAATGTTTAGCAACTGCTAAACATTTTTTATAACTCACTGATTATTATTATTTTTTATGTTCGCGCAGTTAGTGATGGTGCCCACCCGCGCCATGCACGTGCTGATGGCTGATTTCTTCTTGATGCGCGCTACGTACGGCGGTGATGGTGGCTTTGAACAGCAGGCGCTCGCCAGCCCATGGGTGATTGCCGTCTACGACCACTTTGCCGTCGGCGATCTCAGTGATGGTATACAGAATCACTTCGCCACTTTCATCTTCGCCTTCAAATTGCATGCCAACTTTCAGGTCTTTGGTCGGGAATGCGCTGGTCGGCTCGATTTGCACCAGTTCTTCGTCGTAGTCACCAAACGCATCGGCTGGTTCCAGCGTTACTTCGATGCTATCGCCCACGTTTTTGCCGTGCATCGCTTCTTCCACTTTCGGGAAGATATTATCATAGCCGCC
>JBGANT010000011.1:0-64786 GCA_044222155.1 Methylophilus sp. | reverse complement strand
ATTACGTTATTTTGGTAAAAATCCACTATACTGTTCATAACTTCCCCCGCTGGCTTGTTGTTAACTATTAAATTGCCGACACATGCTTGGCATGGGAATTACTATATGCTCATTAAATAAGCGCTGCAAGTGATTGATTTTTGATTGTTTTGCTTTTTTAATGTTAATTTGGCAGAATATTTTTGCTAGAAATATATAATTAATTTTACATTTCACAATAAGATTGAACTTCAACCTATTGACAATATTTGTTTTTTTGAATTACCAATAGCTATTACAGGGAGATGGGGGCAATGTATAAAAAAATTTTAGCCTGTGTGATTTTTACAACACCAATCACTACGCAAGCTGCAGGTTTTGCATTGATTGAGCAAAGTGGTAGCGGCATGGGGAATGCCTACGCGGGCGCATCCGCCATCGCGGAAGACGCCAGCACGATATTTTTCAATCCCGCTGGCATGACTTATATTCAAGGCACACAAGCAGTTGGAGCGCTGCATTTAATCAATCCTAACGCAGAATTTAATGACGAAGGCTCAATAAAGGCTCAGGGCGTCCCACCTAGAGGCGATGAAGGCCCCAACGCAGGTGATTTAGCTTTTGTACCTAACTTCTATTACAAAAGAGATTTAACCGACAGCGTGAAATTTGGTCTGGGCCTGAATGCTCCATTCGGACTTAAAACGGAATATGATGACAATTGGGTAGGTCGTTTCCAAGCCGATAAATCTGAAGTAAAAACGATCAACATCAATCCTTCCGTAGCTTTCAAAGTAAATGACCAGCTGTCATTAGGCTTTGGTGTATCAATTATGCGTGCAGAAGCAACCCTCACCCGTCAAGTAAATCGAGTATTTTTCCCTGAAACGAACGTCAAAATCAAAGGCGACGATTGGGGATATGGTTTCAACCTCGGAGCCATCTATCAGGCTACTCAAGATACTCGGATTGGGGTAGCTTATCGCTCCAAAGTTGAACAACATCTTGAAGGCAGATCCAAGTCACCCTTAGTTGCGGCCTTAAACACCAAAGTTAAAGCTGATGTAACACTGCCAGAGACGTTTTCAGTCAGTGCGTTCAGCCGCCTGAACGACACATGGGATTTAATGGGAGACGTAACTTGGACGCGTTGGAGCCGTTTTAAAGAGCTACGCATTGACTTTGCAAACGCCACCCCCGACTCAGTTACACCAGAGAACTGGGACAACACTTTGAGATATTCGATTGGTGTCAATTACCATTACAGCGACGCGATTAAATTACGAGCAGGCTTGGCTTATGACCAAGAAGCAATCAAGACCGAATATCGCACCGCACGCATCCCTGGCAATGATAGAAAGTGGGTGTCTTTTGGATTAAGCTATCAACCAACTTCCGTTTCTAAATTTGATATTGGGTATTCACACTTATTTATTAGTGATGCAAAAATTGACGATGATCAAACATCACCAGCAAAAGGCAGAAATGGTCGGCTCATCGGTGATTTTGAAGGCAGTGTAGATATTCTAAGCTTGCAATACACGCACAACTTCTAAATCATCCTAATAAGCATGCCCTGGAAGCCAATATCCATGCGGCTTCCAGGGCATCCTAACATCCCCATTCCAAGTTCAGTAAATGACAGAATTATCTTACAAAGTTCGTGATGGCTCCCGATTCCCTGTAGGCATTAGCCTTAAAGAAGACGGTGTGAATTTTTGCATTTTCAGCAGGCATGCATCACAGGTTGAACTACTCCTCTACGAAAACATAAGTAGTCAAGCTCCCTTCCAAACCATAAGGCTGGATCCGGTCCATAACCACAGCTTCTTTTTCTGGCATGTCTTTGTAGAAAGCCTCCCCACCGGAACTTGTTATACATGGAGGATGGATGGCTCCAATGACACAACTGAAACGGGTCGTATGTTTTTCCCCCATAAAGAGTTGCTGGATCCTTGGGCGCTCTCAATCAGCACCGTGGGCTGGAATAGACCGGTTGCATGTCAACCTGATTCCTCTGGAGGGGGAATGCGCGCGATCGTAGCTGACACTCCCCCGTCGACTGAATCTACACCATTTAGCCGGTTAGATGAAACTGGGCTTGAAGGTGCCATTATTTATGAAATGCATGTTTCCGGATTCACACTTCATCCAACAGCCAACGTTCAAAATCCAGGCACTTTCTCGGCCTTGAAGGAAAAAATTCCTTACCTTAAGGAATTGGGGATTACCCATGTCGAACTGCTCCCGATTATGGCATTCGATCCTCAGGACGTACCAAAAAATGTTGCCAACAGAGGCTTGAGCAATTACTGGGGGTACAGTACCCATAGCTATTGGGCTCCACATCCGGAATACTGCGTGGATATTTTGCAAGCTGTCCGCGAGTTTCGCGAAATGATCGATGCATTTCACGATTCCGGAATCAAAGTCATTATAGACGTCGTGTTCAACCACACGGCTGAAGGAGGCAATGGTGGCCCAATCATTAACTTCAAGGGTATGTTCAATGAGATTTTTTATCATCTGGATGCGTTTGACCGCAGTCATTATCTCGATTTCACCGGATGTGGTAACACCGTAAACTGTAATCACCCTATCGTTTCCTCATTTATAGTGCGGTGTCTGGAATACTGGGTGGAGACGATGGGTGTTGACGGGTTCCGTTTTGACCTGGCAAGTGTGTTTACCCGCGGCGAACTTGGGGTGCCTTTGAGTACACCACCGCTGCCATGGGCTATCGAATTTTCAAAAACATTATCTAACATTCCCTTGATTGCCGAGGCTTGGGATGCAGCTGGCCTTTACCACGTCGGTGCTTTCCCTGGAATAGCATGGTCAGAGTGGAATGGCCGCTACCGGGATGTCATGAGGAGATTTGTGAAAGGTGAATCTGGCCTAATCGGTGAAGTCGCTTCCAGGCTTACGGGAAGTGCTGATATGTACAAAAATGATTGTCGGACGCCTGCCAACAGTATCAACTTCATCACCTGCCATGACGGGTTTACCCTGAATGATCTGGTGAGCTACAACTTCAAGCACAATGAGCCAAACGGCGAGGACAACCTCGATGGCACTAATGACAATCTAAGCTGGAATTGTGGTCATGAAGGTGAAACCCATGATCAGGGAATACTCGAACTTCGTCGAAAGCAGGCGAAAAATATCATCGCCATCCTCATGCTCTCGCGTGGCGTACCTATGCTGCTAGCTGGTGACGAAGTGTTGAGAAGCCAAAAAGGTAATAACAATGCATATTGCCAGAACAATGAGGTTTCATGGTTCGACTGGAGTCTTATCGAGAAAAACAGCGACATGTTGCGCTTCACCAGGGAGATGATTGCATTCCGCAAACGCCACCCTAGCCTGACATCAAACGATTATTTTTCAGGTGGCCAATCAAAATCACAACATGGGATGTCAGATATCACTTGGTACGACAAAGACCTCCATGAGCCAAATTGGGCTGACCCTGCTACACAGATGCTGGCATGCACAATCGCAAGGGTTTCTGCTGAAGAGCGAGATATTCATATGATATTTAATATGTCGGAAACCGACATCGAAGTAAGAATTCCAACTTTATCAGGCAGAACGTGGGAACTGGCCCTAGACACATCCCGGCCAAGCCCATCAGACATCAAACCATACCCTACCAGCATCCAGGTTAACGATAACTATAAAGTTGAGAAGAGAAGCATAGTAGTGCTTGAAAGTGTCGATGCCATTCCCCAATAAAACCGGGTCTTCGGTGACAGGAGTGCTACTAAAGCGTCTAAACTCTATGGACGGATGTGATTGTAAATGTTGATGTAGTCACTCCCTGACTTATTCCAGGAATAATCCTGCCGCATCCCGTTCCTTGCAAGCTGATTGAAGTAGCGGGGGTATTTGTACCAAAGACCAATGGCTCTCCCCAAGGCGCTGTCCAACCCGTCTTCACTGAAATCGTTAAAGGTAAAGCCTGTTCGATCCTCATAAGACTTATGGCCATAGTTGGCATCACATACAGTATCGGCGAGACCTCCCGTAGCCCTCACCACTGGAACTGTTCCGTATTTCATGCCAATAATCTGGGTCAATCCGCAAGGCTCGAATGCGCTTGGGATAACGATCATATCTGCACCGGCATAGATGAGATGGGAAAGCTCTTCATTGAAGCTCAGTTCAATATGGCAGTCCGGGTTGTCGTTAAATCTCTGCTTGAGTGCCCAGAAATGGTCATTGATGCTTCTTTCTGTGCCTGAACCCAGCAGTACAAACTGTGCGCCATTTGCCAAAGCATGGAACAAGGCATGGCTGATGAGCTGCACACCTTTCTGCTGGTCAAGTCGACTGACCACCGAAACGATGGGTTTGAATTTGTCCTGCAACAAAAGCCTGTGGCGCAAAGCTTCCCTGTTAGCGTACTTGTTGGAAAAGCTATCGCTTGAATAGTGGTAAGGGATGAAGTTGTCTATTTCGGGATTCCAGCTTCCATAATCTATGCCATTGAGGACGCCGCCAAACTTGGCTGAATGCGCCCCCAGTGTAGATTGCAAGCCATGCCCAAGATCGGTATGCCGAATTTCATCGGCATACCTTGGCGAGACAGTGGTAATAAAGTTAGAGTAAACTATGCCACCTTTCATGAGGTTTGCCGCGCCCTGATGATGCTCATCGCCAAGCTTGTCCAAGCCCATTAGGTGCATACCTAATCCTGATTGGCGCAGAATATGTGATCCTGTGAGACCCTGATGGTGGACATTATGCAAGGTATAACATACGCGGCTGTGTCCCATACCGAGAGACTGGTATATCTCGAACAGCATGGGGGCGATCAGACCCGTTTGCCAGTCATGGCAATGGATGATGTCCGGCCTGCGGCCGCTTTTATACATGAACTCCAGTACAGCTCTCGAAAATAAGGCAAAACGCGCGGGATCATCGTTATGGCCATAATAGACCCCGCGATTGAAAAAGTTTTCCCTGGAATGCGGCCGAATGAAATAGCAGTTCAAACCATCGACCTCACCGCGGTAGACTTCGCAATGAATCCCACCCTCGTAAAAAGGCACCCAAAGGTCCGCCCAGTGCTGCGTGAGGTTTGAGATGCGCTCATACCGCATGCAGTCATACATCGGGAGAAATACTTCGACAGCCTCACCACGCAACTGAAGTTCACGCGCAAGACCATGTACTACGTCGGCCAAGCCGCCTACCTTGGCAGCAGGAGCGCATTCTGAAGCAACCATCGCGATATACATTTTCACCCTCTCCTCACTGGTAATTGCCGATGCAGTAACTTCGTTTACCTGAACACCGCCGGATCAATATCCGGAAAGATCTGATCCATTATTTCAAGCGCATGCAGACGGCGCTCGTCAATGGTACTGATTATACATTCTTCAAGAAAGAAGAAGCGAGCCAAATGGTCGCGCGTACTCCGCGTAGCATACTCTTTGGCCGTTTGCGTTTTCATGATGAACGCCCAATCCGAGGCCTGCGCCAGCAGCAGAGAACGTCCTGCCTGCTGCAAAGCACGAAAAATCAGGGACCCGGGCTTAGCTGCAGCGTGTTTCCTTGCCATGTCAGACATACGCCGCGCCGCTTCATGCAATTGCGGATAAATCCAGTCGTTGCCGGGATTGAGCCAGAAGGCATTGTACCCCCCATCTCCCCAACTAGACGCCGATGGCGTCGCCGCCTGCAGGCTTGGGTTGCTGGAAAGATACGCCGATGGCGTTGTCAAAGCGGCTATCTCAGGCTCGTCTGCCATGCGCCGCACCACGGTTTCCAGCCATTGCGGCCCTTCAAACCACCAATGACCGAAGAGTTCCGCGTCATAAGGCGAAACAATCAGCGGGGCTGGTCCCATCCGTTCCTGTTGGCTGGCCATCCGTTGCCGGGTACGCGACACGAAGTCATAGGCATGCGCCTCCACGCGTGCGGCGGCGGCTTCAGGTTCATAGGGCAACTTATGGTCCGTTTTGCCGGTGATTCTGAAATACTTGAACCCGGTCAGAGTGCGGGTATGACCATCCAGAATATAGGGTTTGATATAGTCGAAATCGAGATCAAAACCAATATCCCGATAAAAATCGCGATAGTAGCAATCGCCTGGATAACCTTCATCCCGACTCCAGACCTGACGTGAAGAGTCCGGGTCGCGACCAAATGCGACCAGTCCGTTGGGGCACGCAAGCGGGGCGGATAATCCATAATAGGGGCGCGGCGCGGCATTCATAATGCCGTGCGAATCGACGAAAAAGTAGCTGAAACCTGCTTCCTCTACAAAGCCTTCCAACCCCGGGAAATAGTTGCATTCCGGCAACCATATCCCTTTGGCGGACACGCCGACCATGGACTGGAACGTTCTGGCCCCGACCAGCAGTTGTGCACGTATTGCCGCCGGCTCGGTCTTGAGCAATGACAGGAATCCATGGGTCGCCGACGAAGTAATCAGTTCGAGCACGCCATCCTGCTGCAACTGGGCAAAAACAGCCACTAGGTTGCACTGATAACGCTGCTCGAAAACCTCGGCCGTTTCTTCCAGCTTTTCCTGATATAGCCGCGCCAGGCCGGAGAAAACCGGATCTGATCGTGTCCGGCGCACTTCCTTAGCCGCCAACTGGCGCAGCTTATCGAGATGCGCCAGATAACGTGCCTGGAGAAACGGGTCGAGCAGCATGGTGAGTAAGGTAGGGGACAGTGAAACGGTCATACACGCCTTGAAACCATCTTCCTTCAAACGTTCCAGCACCAATAGGAGAGGGATATAGGTTTCGGTGATGGCTTCGAACAGCCAGTTCTCTTCTAAAAAGCTCTCATATTCAGGATGGCGAATATAAGGCAGGTGTGCATGCAGCACGAGACACTGATAGCCTTTGGACATTAGATTTACCCCTCGGCCTGTTTGCTACGCATGCGGTACATAAACTCTAGCAATTCGGGACCACGCTCCAAAGGCAGTTGGATACAGAAATTACCATCAGGCGCCAAATCGACACGCTCTCCGAAAAACAACAGATGGGTTCCGGGTGGACACGTTCCCTCGATGACCAGCCTGGCCTCATGGCTGAAAGAACTATCGACAAATGACGAAGACTGCGTGGATAGCCCCAGATGCATTTCGAGCGGCACGGGAGTGGAATAATGTCCGCCACCTCTGTTTTCTGGAATCCCGGCTCCTTCACCAGCGTAGCCAAGCACCTCCGCCTGGCCCAGCCGCATAGCGTCCTCAGGCAAATTCACCTGAGAAATCGCCGATGAATGGGCGTCAAACGTAACTCCCGTTGGCGCCACGCTTCCAGCAGGGGGTGCGTCCAGGGCTGGAAACTGGGGTTCTGCCAGGATTTCCCCCCGGGTTTTCCTGGTGAGCGCCCCGCACTTTTCGATTTCCCTCTGATCCAGCAAAGGAAACTCTCGGGATGCGTCATTCTCGCGTCCTGTTTCATCCAATGCAGGAAGCGTCAACTCATCCCGTAATGGGGAATACGGTTTCTGCTCGACCCACGGAAACACCTCTTCAGACGACAATCGCTTCGGAAAAAGATTTCTCAGCAGGTGATCATTAGAAATTCGCGGAATGATAGCAGTTGCTGGTGCCGGCATACTGGGCACACTTGCGTCAGTCAGATAAAAATCAAATTCTGCAGAGGGGTACGCGCGCGGCATGATGACTTCATTTGAAGTCGACAGGGCCTCAAAAACACCTTCATCTGTCCGCAGGCCGATTTCAGCCAAATAGTGCTTGCCATCGCGCCACAGATTGACATACCAATTGTCACTTCCTTCCGTGACCTCGATATCAAACTGATCATGCAGGCCATTCATGCCCTGCTTAGGTGAAACGTCGCTGAATCGCAGCACCAGTTTAGCATTCAGTCCCTTCCCGGCCAACCGGGATAGGCATTTGGTCATGTCTGACGCGTGGATATACCAATAGGCATATACGTTCCAAGGATCGATTGCCATCAATTCGAGGCGGCTGGCCGCTGGGACAGGCCATGCTCGAAGGGATATTTCCTCTGAAATAACACGCAACTCTTCGGCGGTATAGGGCTTTGGGAAGTGTTTACTGCGGCTTTTTGGGGGGGCGGTCTTAGTAGCTCTTGCAGCTGCTACCGCGACAACCTTTTTCTCTCGAGTACTTGTTACCGTATTCTTTTGCATGTGGGTTCACTTGTTTCTTTTGCTTGTGGGCTTGCTTGGTTCCAGATTGTTTGCAAGGTTTTTGCAGACTTTCCATCAATCAACCTGGAGGCCAAACCCCAACCATTATTATTTTTTCTGGGGCCTGTTTTTTGTAGACGTCGACTCTCCAGTTTGTTTTTTTGCGATCGTTTTGGCTGCAGGAGTTACTGTCTCCACAGTGGGAGAGGCTGCCCCACCATTGGCCAGTTTCGTTGCCAACTTCAAATCAGATGGACGGCTGACTTTAGCTTTGACGGTTGATTTCTTTATATCCTCGTGCTGCAATCCGGGAATGTTTTCAGGTGCTTTCGGCAAGAGTAATTTTTCTGCCTGCGTCAGCAGGTCCTTCAGTTTTACAGACCACGGTCCTTCTCCAAGCAGAAGCCCACTATCCTCCGCCTCAAGCAGCAGCGTTCTGGCCTCCGCCAATGTGGCTTTGTTCATCGTAGCCTGGCTCCCTGAGACAGGTTTGGCCATAGACCAGTACTGCGCAACAAGTTTGGAGAGTTTCCTTTTCAGGCTAAGATCGCCGGAAAACGCCGGATTGGATGTATATTCTGGCTTCAGCAATGCTTGCACCTGAGCAGGGTAACTATTTAAATATTCCGTGATAGAAACAGGCTGAATCGGAAATGCCCCCAGTTCACTGAATTCCATGTATGGGGAAAAAAACGACCCGAAGAACCCCTGCTCATCATAAGTACGGAACCATTCCCCGTTCTCTCCATCCGACCAGGTCGTCAGCAGATAAGGCGCAGAGTACGGGAGCGCAAGCATCACACCATTACGGACTTCGTCGGCAAACCATGATGCTTCGAGACCATATTGCTGCGACTGGGAGAAGCCTGCGTCGATCGGAACGACAGTGATACTGGCGTTGTGATGCGTAAGCTTATACGGCCGGTACGGGTCTGCTTCCTCCCCTTTCTGCAGGGTCAGCATGTGGGCAGGCAGCAACAGGTATTCATAGCCTGCCGCGACCAAGGCCGGCACCATGTCTGCACAAAAAAACGCGGAAGGAGGAAAGTATCCTTTTAACACACGTCCAAAAACGGACGACATGAGCTCACGCTCCAATTGCAGTTGGTCTTCCCAGTCCTCCTGCGGAATGAATGGCAAAGGAGCATGCCTGAACCCTGTTCCGACAAACTCAATATTGGGTGCGCTCCGCAGACTCTCCAGCACAGACGGAATATCAACCAGCTTACGACAGGCGTTGATCAGCTTGGGGTCACGCAACTGCTCCAGCAGGACACTGGATAAGGCCACATGAATATGGGCAACCCCCGCGTACTTGTGTGCATAACGCCCAACCCGTTCATAGCACAGGAGGATGCGCCTGAGTTCCTCTGGATTCTCCCTAAATAACATATGAAGGTTGTCAAGCGGCTGATACAGATGCAGCACGAGAGCGTGCATGACAGAATTCATTGACACGGCGGAGTCCCCTATTACTTTTTTCCGTTCTGGTTAATCAAGATAATCAATTCAAAGCTCTAATTAATTCGCTTTCGACTTCCTCGCGCGCGTTGCCGCGGGCTTCTTAACGTCTTCGATCCCAAGCACCACCGCAGCCATAGGAGGTAGTGTGATTTCAAGCGAATATAGCTGATTCATCCAAGGGCGCTCTTCCGCCTGGATTGGGGATGAGCCGTTGTGAAGCCCGCTACCACCATACTGAGACATGTCGCTATTGATCAGTTCACGGTAGCCCCCCGCTCGCGGTACACCGATGCGAAAATTGGGACGAGGTACGGGCGTGAAGTTAACTGCCACAACCACCACTTCTTCATCATTCCCTTTACGCAGGAAAACCAAGACGGACTTTTCAGCATCATTGCAGTCGATCCAGTCAAAGCCTTGTTGGTCAAAGTCGTTGCGGTAAAGCGAAGGATTGTCTGAATAAAGATGGTTTAGGTCTCGCACCAACACCTGCAGCCCCTTGTGCAAGGGATAGTCAAGTACATACCAGTCTAAAACCGCAGCGCTATTCCATTCTGTTCCCTGAGCAAATTCAGTGCCCATGAATAGCAGTTTCTTTCCCGGATGGACAAACTGGTAGACATATAAGGCACGCAGATTCGCATGACGCTGCCACTCATCTCCAGGCAATTTATTCAGCATCGAGCGTTTGCCGTGGACGACTTCGTCATGCGAGAAAGGCAGCATGAAGTTTTCAGTGAATGCGTACAGCATGCTGAACGTGAGCATGCCATGGTGGTATTTGCGATGAATAGGTTCGTGTGCCATATAGGCTAGAGTGTCGTTCATCCACCCCATGTTCCATTTCAGGTCAAAGCCGAGACCGCCGTCATAGGTAGGGCAGCTAACTTTCGGGTATGAGGTCGATTCCTCTGCAACAACAAGGACGCCCGGACACTGGTCATGCACAGCCACATTGAGTTCCTTGAGGAAGTCGATCGCTAGCAGATTTTCCCTTCCACCATACTGATTGGGAATCCACTCGCCTTCCTTGCGCGAATAGTCTAGATAGAGCATGGATGCTACGGCATCGACGCGCAGGCCATCGATATGCATGTCCTCCAACCAGAAAATGGCAGAAGATAGGAGAAAGTTCTTTACCTCGTTGCGCCCAAAATTGAAAATCAGGGTCGACCAGTCCATATGTTCGCCGAGCCGAGGGTCTGCATGTTCATAGAGGGGCGTACCATCGAAGCGGGCAAGGCCATGAGCATCCTTGGGGAAGTGGGCCGGAACCCAGTCAAGGATGACGCCAATGCCATTACGATGACAATAATCGACGAAGTAGCAAAAGTCTTCCGGATCACCGAAACGGCTGGTCGGTGCGAAATATCCCGTCACCTGATAACCCCAGGACAAATCAAAGGGGTGCTCGGTAATGGGCATCAACTCGATATGGGTGAACCCCATGTGCGTGACATAATCAACAAGGCGATGAGCCGCTTCGCGGTAGGTCAGAAACTCTCCTTCCTGTCCCCGCTGCCAAGAGCCCAGGTGGACTTCATACACCGACATCGGCGCATGTTGCCAGTCCCACGTGCGGCGCTTCTCCATCCACTTGGCATCACCCCATTGATAGGTGCTTGTACCGGCGATAACTGAGCCAGTGTTGGGGCGCAGTTCATACTGCTTTCCATAGGGATCGGCCTTGAGTTGCACTGCGCCGCTATCTCGGTTACGAATTTCATATTTGTAGATATGCCCAGGCTCAAGATCGGGAATGAATAGCTCCCAAACACCGCTCCCCCCGCGAACGCGCATCTGATGCCGACGACCATCCCAGCGATTAAAGTCGCCCACTACGCTTACCCGCTCGGCATTCGGCGCCCATACGGCAAACAGGATGCCACCTATGCCATCAACCTCGTGTTCCCGTGCACCTAAGAAATTATGCGCATGGCGATGCCGCCCTTCCCCGAACAAATGTAAATCAAGATCGCCGATCTGCGGCAGGAAGGAATAGGGATCGCGGGAGTAGTG
Source organism: Methylophilus sp. (assembly GCA_044222155.1). GTDB lineage: Bacteria > Pseudomonadota > Gammaproteobacteria > Burkholderiales > Methylophilaceae > Methylophilus. The sequence goes on along the minus strand of JBGANT010000011.1, from coordinate 53,170 downwards.
CTCACGATGACCATCACTCCAGATCAGACTGTAGTGTGCGGGCAACGAAGCACCGTCACCATGCCACTCAAAAAAATCACTATCAGGCACGCGCTCCATCACTAAACCACCCTCTGCGATGGTAACCTTGGTCGCAAAGGGGATGAATGCACGGACCACAACGCCGTCACCATCCGCATGACGACCCAAGACGCTGAATGGATCATGGTGTCGTGCATCGCTGATACGTATGAGATCGGCCTTAAGTTGATTCTTTTTCATCTTGCTTATTTAATCCTAATACGAATGAGTGTAAATTAAAAATTGCAGCCCTAAAACCCCTCATGCGGCGTCATGATGCTCGTCCATCACCCGAATCACTCTAATGACCAGCGCAAACTATGCTCAACTCTACTCCGCCCCAAGTTTTTCGCAAGCATTATTGAGATTCTCCCAACAGCGGTCCAGATCAACATGCGACCGACCGACCCACGCCTCCCCCCAGTAGAAATTACAACTGGTTTCCGCACGCAGCAAATGCCACATGGCCTGCTCCAGCAGAAAATGCACATTCGGATCATGGCAATGCTTTTCACCGGCTTGCCAGCGTGCCTCATGGACCGCACGACTCGCTTCCTGAACTCTTGCCAAGCCATCCTGCTGGGTTTCTGAACCTGTCCATTGCAGAAAACCTTCGCCATGGTGCCATCCCGTATTCCATGCCCCGGTGGAAACGCGCACCTCCCCATGCACACCATACTTGTCGAGGTAATCGTCAATAAAGGTGGGTTTGAAGATGCTGTGATCAATACGTGACGCATTAAGCATCTCGCAGTACACTCCCCAGAAGTTGGATTGCGCCTCGGGATTCCTGAACCAGCCTCCATTATCGCCATCTGTCGCGGTCGTAATCAATGGAGGAAAGTCACAGTCTTTTGTCCTTGCCTGCACTTCGTTCAGAAACCATTGGGCGTCAAATCCTGACTCCTGCGCATCAGAAATTTCCCGATCACGCACAACCACGACAATTTCAGCGCCATTGTGGCGAGCGATATGAGGGCGATAACGCAGCTCCTGCCAAGACATGGGGGTGACGGCTTCTACATGTTTGCTGTCCACCAGCACATAACGGTATCCGAGCCGAGCCAGCAACGGAATCAATTCCATGCTGAATCCCATTTCAGGCGGCCAGAACCCTTGGAAATTTCGCCGCCAGAATAGATGGCTGGCGATCCCTTGCCAGCGACGCAAATGCTCTTCCCTGTCAGCTTCAGGAATCAGCGGGAGCACAGGATGGTAATATCCAGTCCCTAGGATGCGAAAAATATTGAGGTTGTGAAAATGCCAGAGCAGGCTCCCACAATCCACGGTACCGTAAACCCGCTTCTGGAAATCGGGGTCGGATAGCGTTTCCAAAAGCGTTCCCGACAAAGACAGGTGAACCCTGGCGACATCTTCGTAGCCCCATAACGCGCGTGGAATCCTGTCCATAGCCAACAGGATTTCGTTGGGCTCCCAGGAACCCTGGTCAAGCAACTCTTGAAGATTTCCTGCAGGCTGGTGGAGATTTAAGACCAGTGCGTGATGAATGTGATATTTCATTATGGAACCTCAGGCCAACGATTAAGTTGCGTATGGACTTCTCAATAGCATCGATCCTCAAAATCTCAACAAGATTTTTGCCTATTGAGCCTCGTTCATCCCCGACGAAAGGAACCGCTTCAACTGCACAATGAAGCCGCTTTGTCCAACACCCGGTAAAAACATATGACGGTATGTTAACATATCAGCATTAAAACGCCATCATTGAGAATACTTGCCGCAGACCACTCTACTAGCGTACACATTAAACAACCATTGATCACATGACAATCCAATTAAAAACGTTTCCATGATGGCAATACAAGAAAGTTTTTCTTTCGTTGCGGAGGACATTCCGCTCAGCATCTTATTGACCCAGAATGGGGCACGCATGGATGTGAGACTGCGGCTTGAAACAGATGAAGTCTGCCGCCTCCACTGGGGGTTGGTTCGTCGCGGAGACTGGCAATGCCCGCCTGAATCCTGCTGGCCGTCTGGAACCAAGGCCTTCGATGCGCATGCCGTGGAAAGCCCTTTCAACAGATCAAAAGTGCGGGGAGAGTCCATCGAGATCGATCTTGATCTCACTGAGGATTGGCGCAGCTTGGCTTTTGTGCTGTATTTCCCGGAAAAAAAACGCTGGATCAAAAACGGTCAAAGTGATTTTCAGATTCCCTTGCCACGCATGAACAAACAGGCTTCGGCAAAAGCCGTGCTGATGACTTACACCGGCGAAGGCCCATGGCAACACGGGGAAATCGATCTCGGTCAGGGAGACGTCCTGGCCAGTGCCGTGCTGGATACCGGCGATGAAATCCGCGCGCTGTTGGCCTGCGATCTCGCCTCTCCACTGGTGCTGCATTGGGGCATCTCCGAACATTTCCAAGGCGAGTGGCATCAACCGCCGGAGCAGATGTGGCCTGCCGGATCAGAGGCCTTCGACGCAAAGGCCGTGCGCACCCCGTTTGCAGAACGGGACGGCGTACAGTGGCTCGAAATGCGGTTCCCGAAACCCGAAGGCAAAGCACGTCTGCGCGGCGTGGATTTCCTTCTTTACCAACCGCTAGAAAATAACTGGATCAAGCATCACGGGCGGGACATGCACCTGCGCTTGATCGAACCAGACAAACTGGCCGCACAACTATTGGCCTCGGAAACACAACAGAGGCTCGCGGACGCGATTGTTGGTGCAGAACTGGGGAAAAACTCCTGGACACTGATGCATCGGTTCAACCTATGCCACGACCTGCTCGCAGGCGTAGAGGAAGACCCCAAGGCCTTAGCCCTGCTGTTTATCTGGCTGCGCTTTTCCGCCATTCGCCAACTCGACTGGCAGCGACACTACAACACCAAACCACGCGAACTAGCCCATGCACAGAGCCGCCTGACGGAGCGCCTTGCGGAGATTTATGCGAACCACCCCTCCAGCCGCCTCTGGGTGCGGCTGATGCTGAGTACCGTCGGCCAGGGCGGAAATCGCGGCCAGCAGGTGCGGGACGAGATTCTTGATATCATGCATCGTCATCACATCAAGGAAGTGGGTGGTCATTTCATGGAAGAATGGCACCAGAAGCTGCACAACAATACCACCCCCGACGATGTCGCCATTTGTGAAGCCTACCTCGCTTTTTTGCGTAGTGACGGCAATCTCGACACTTTTTACAATGCGCTTGGCGATGCAGGTGTGACACGCGAACGTTTACGCAGTTTCGACCGGCCCATCCTGACCGATCCCGATTTTCTCGGAGATAAAAAGCACGGTCTAATCCACGATTTCGAAAACTATTTACGCATTCTGAAAGCAGTGCATTTAGGGACAGACCTCGAGACGGCCCTGAATGCGGCACGCGACGCCTTGGAACATGGGCTGGGACACAAGCTCGATACCTTGTTCCACCATAGCATGGCACCCCTGGACAAGGTAGGACTCATTGTCGATATCCGCAAAGACCTGCACAACGGGATCACATGCTTGTCAAATCCTGAACCCCTGCGCAAGCTCCTGTACCTAGACCTTGCCCTGGAAGAAACCATGCGCGGCAGGATCGAAGAACTCAAGCTTGACGCTTTGTCGGAACATGACTTGTTTGCGTTCACGGCACACGCTCTGGAAGGCTTGCAGCTGTCGGCCTTCTCGCCCGAACTTGACCTGTGTGCGAAGCAATTTGATCGGCTATTGGAAGCACGGAATAACGATGCCGACTGGGCTTTGCGGGCCAAGAGCGTAGCCGACCGTTTCAGCCGTGTAGTGGGCGAGTGGACCGATGCATTGCTCACCCAGTTGCAGCCCAATGCCGAGATATTGGGCCGGGCGTTCCGGGCCGCGGACTGGAGTATTGCGTTGTTTGGCGAGGAAGTGATACGGGGTGGCGCAGCCTTTACCGTGTCGCGCTTGATGCGCCGTCTCGACCCCCTATTGCGGGAGCGTGCCGGTATTGGCGGTTGGCAAGTACTCAGCCCGGCACAAGCGATCGGCAGGGTGCAGGTCATCGGCAGCCTGATGTCCGTCCAGGGTAATGCTTATAGCGAGCACACTGTACTCATCGCAGACAGGGTGACCGGCGAAGAAGAAATTCCCGAGGGCGTAGTCGCCGTGCTCACCTCGGATACCCCGGACCTGGTTGCTCATGTGGCGGTACGCGCCCGCAATGAACGGGTGCTGTTCGCTACCTGCTACGACGAGGAAACTTTTACAAGCGGATACCCCGGACCTGGTTGCTCATGTGGCGGTACGCGCCCGCAATGAACGGGTGCTGTTCGCTACCTGCTACGACGAGGAAACTTTTACAAGCATCAAGGCACGAGCCGGTCAAATCCTGATCTTCAGCGTGGCAGGCGGTGCGGACATACAATATGTTGAAGGCGAAGCTGCTGCGCTGGCGCAGGATGCGGCCTCGGCGCGCGGTGCACTGACCATCCGCCGCCGCAGCTTTTCGCAGTGGGCGGTGGGCGCGGAAGGCTTCAGTCGGGAGATCGTCGGCGGCAAGTCCAACAACCTGGGGGCCTTGCGTGGCCGGTTGTCCGATTGGATCAAGTTTCCGCGCTCCATGGCGCTGCCATTTGGGGCCCTTGAACAGGCGCTGGCCGCGTCCGAGAATACATCCACGGCGCGCAAGCTCGATACCTTGTTGGCCGAAATCAGTCAGGATCCAGCCACGCATCTGCACCAGATGCGCGAGACAATAGGCGCGCTACAAGCGCCCGAGCCGCTACGTCAGGCGCTACTCGACATCTGGAAACAGACCGGGCTGGCCTCCGTACCCTGGGATCAGGCCTGGCACGCGATCACCCGGGTGTGGGCTTCCAAATGGAACGACCGGGCCTATTTCTCCCGCACAGCGCGCGGCATCGCCCACCAGGACCTGATGATGGCCGTACTCATTCAGCAGGTGGTAGAGGCCGACTATGCCTTTGTCATCCACACGGTTAATCCCGTCAGCGGCGATGCGAACGAGATTTACGCCGAGCTGGTGCTGGGCATGGGTGAGACCTTGGTCGGCAACTATCCTGGCCGGGCCATGAGCTTTGTAGTCAACAAGACCACTGGCAAGGCTAGCCTGATGGCTTATCCGAGCAAAGGCATAGGCCTGTACGGACGCGGCGTCATCTTCCGTTCGGATTCTAATGGCGAAGACCTGGAAGGCTTCGCCGGTGCAGGGCTTTATGACAGTTTCCTCGCGGAGGAGCCGAAACCGAGATTGTTGGACTATCTGGGTGAACCTCTGCTCGAAGACCGCAAGTTTTCCGAGCGCATGTTCACCAAGATCGCACAAGTCGGTATCGAAGTGGAGCAAGCCTGCGGCTCTGCACAGGACATCGAGGGCGCAGTCCAAGCCGGTGAGTTTTATGTGGTACAGACACGCCCACAAGTCGGGCTCTAAATAAGTGCCGGGTGATTGATATGAACCGTATACGCATTGGTAACCAAACCGCCTTTTCCGCAACAGAACCCCTAGCGCCACTCGAGTTTGCCTTGACCCAAGGTTTTGATTCCTTCGAGTGGTTTTCCGACAAGAAGCACTACGATGATGGGAGCTCCAAGGGATGGGATTTTTCTGACATGGGGCCTGACGAGCGCACTCGCATCGCCCGTATAGGTAAAGAAAAGGACATTCTCTACACGGTGCATGTTCCCTGGCAGGCCAATCCCCTGTATGAGCAGGGGCCGGTGCTATTGATGGAGAGCGTAGACTTTGCGCGGGATATTGGAGCCGATTTGGTCAATCTGCACCTCTATACGGAACATGGCCCGGATGTTTTTCTCGAGCGATTGTCACCTGTCATCGCCCATGCAGTCAACAATGGTGTACGTATCGCGATCGAAAACACGCCCGAGACCTCGCCCGGCGACTTCAGGGATTTTTTTGCCTGCCTTGCTCAGAGTGAGTTTAAGGATGCGGCTATAGGCATGTGCCTGGATATCGGGCATGCCAACCTATATGAGCGCACGCACAACGACTTTATCCGCTTTATCGACGAACTGGGGCCAGAAATACCCATCATTCACACGCATGTCCACGAAAATTATGGCGATGCGGACAGGCATCTGCCTTTGTTCACCGGCCCCGCCAGGGAGAACGATGGCGGTATTCGTGCTTTTACCAAGCGCATGGAGCAGCGCGGCTACCAGGGCGCGATGGTTCTGGAGGTCTGGCCGCAACCTCCGGAACTGCTGACCAAAGCCGAGCAACGGCTACGGAGTATGCTCGACAAGAAAACGGATCAGCGCCAAAGCCAGGGTAAAAAAAAAGCCCAGCAATCCGATTATGATCAAGCAGCAGGAATAACACCAAGCCCATCCGCACGACCCGGTCGCCCCGAGTTCGATGCCTTACGCTCAGGCCTGACCTCGACAATCGAATCCCTGCCCGACTATGCGATGCAAGAGGATGAATTTACCCGCGCCGTGGTGCAGGCGAATGCGCAACACCGCAGTTGGCGTGAGCGCCTCGGCTGGGTGCATACCACCTTGACTCAGGATGATTTCCATCCCAGGCCGGAACATCTGGCCACCCTCGCCGTCTACCTGCGTTTCCTCGGTACTGGTGAGCTTGCCTGTACAGAGGACGGCAGGCACTTCCGGCCCAACCACCATGCCAGTGCGGCAGCCGATATCGAAAGCGTGCTCGAAGCGGTTAAAACGGCGGACAATGCCTGGATTCTCCGGAAGATTTATCCCTGGCTGCCCTCGTTCGCCAACGACTTCTGCCGCAAGGAGCCGCTCACGCGCATCCGCGACATCGCGCATCGCAACGATATTCCGCATGATCTCAAGCACGAGATCAAGCACCGATTACAAAACAAGCTGCACCGCTGTGCGGGCCCGGAGGATTTTCAGACCTCCGCAGAAATCCTAGAACGCATCACCGCCCCAGGCGCCAACTATTCGCCAGAGTTTGTACGGCAGTTCGAAATCTTTCACGAGGAACTCGGCGAATTTTTCAATGCTTCCGCGCTGGATGTGCGCCTGCGCGACATCCAGGCTTGCTTCGACGCTGGGCAGGCGGCACAAGTTGAGCGATTGCTCACACTCAAGGCAAAACAGGCCCGTAGCGACCAGGAACTGCTGAACCTGCTGGAGACGTTGACCGCCGTACGTACCGTCATTGCGGCGCGATTGAACACGACGGAAGGGGCGCAGCGGCAATACCTGCGCAGCACCGACATCGCGCTGGAAGACTATGCTTTTGCATTGCTGAGCGAGGCGGCTAACCGCTTCGAGAATGTCGCCGCTGCCTGCGCCTGGGATAGCCTGCTGCAAACCTTGTCGCTGGCGCTGTCCAACGTGCGGCTCAGCCAGATCGAGCCGGATGAAACCGCCGTGCTCGAATCCGAACTGGTAGCCTGGGCTCCAGCACTCGCTGGAGGCTTAGCTAGCGCTGATCGGCTCGCCTTGTTGCTGTTCAAATCCACACTGGAGCGTGCCAAGCGCTTGGCGGAAGGTTACGCAGACCGGGTACTTGCCCTGCTTCCGGGGCGCGTCACCAGCCTAGGTCGCGCTCTGCATGTGGCCGATCATGCCATCGCTGTGTTCTGCGAAGGCGACATCCGGGGCAATATCGTCTTTCAGCTTTCCAAACTGGTTGGCATGCTGTACAAGCACGTGCGCAGTGCCCTGGCGCTTTCACCGTGGGAGACGGTAGTACCAGCCGAGGCTTCCGGCCTCTTGGTCGAGGCCGATACGCTGGCGGCCCTGGAAATACGTTCTGCCAACCAGCCGGTAATCGCCCTGGTGAAACGTGCGACGGGCGACGAGGAGATTCCGCCCGGCGTGCACGGCATCCTGCTGGGACATGCCATTCCGCAGCTTTCCCATCTCGGCGTCCGCGCCCGGCAGGCAGGCATCGCCTTCGCTGCGGCCGATGACCGGCAACTACTGGCAACCTGGAAGGGGGATCTGGGCAAGCAAGTACATCTGCGGGTGGGTGCGGACCAGATATCGTTGCAGGCTTCAGAACGGCCAGTAGGCGCGGCGGATGCGGCACGGATACCTCACATAGTAGAACTGCCCGAGACCCGCCTCAGCCAGACCCTGCTCTGGGTATCCGCGATTGACGCGATTAACGAGACCTGCGGCGCCAAGTCAGCGGGCGCTGGCCGGTTGCTCATGATCGCCAAGGAATCGAACGGGCTGTTCGTCGCACCGCAAGCGCTCGCCCTGCCGTTCGGCGTTATGGAGCACTGCCTGACTCTGACGCCAGGATTGGAAAGTGAATATCGCTCTCTGCAACAACGCTTGTCCAGCGCGTCAGGAGCGCTTTGGGATGAAGTACTGAAAGCCTTGCAGGCAGTTATCAAGCAGATCAAAATTCCCAGCAAGCTGGTGGCGGTCATCGTAGAGACCTTCGGTAAGGATGCCGCTCTGGCCGTGCGTTCCAGCGCTAACGGCGAAGACCTGGAACAACTCGCGGGTGCCGGGCTCTACGATTCGGTGATCGGAGTGCGGCCTGCGGAATGTGCCGACGCAATTCGCCGGGTCTGGGCCTCCATCTGGACGCGCCGCGCCACTTTAAGCCGCATACAGGCAGGAATCCCGCATGAGGGTATCCACATGGCAGTGCTGGTTCAGGCCATGGTGGATCCCGCGCTCTCCTTCGTCATGCACACTGTCGACCCTGCCAGCAAGGACCCCGAGATTGCCTATGTGGAACTTGCCGTGGGCCTCGGCGAGACTCTGGCATCGGCTTGCCAGCCGGGCACACCGTACCGGATCAGATGCAATCGCGTTACCGGGAAAACGACCCTGGTCAACTGCGCCAGCTTCTCCTATGCGCTGCGGCCCGGCCCTGGCGGAGAGCCCGTCAAGGAGCGTCTCAACTACAGCCTGGACGCCGTAGCAGCTCATGCGGCAGCGCTCCAAAACATGGGGACGCGGCTGGCCAAAATTGCAACCCTGCTCCAGAATCGTCTCGGCTGCCCACAGGACGTTGAAGGCATGCTGACCCGCGACAACCATCTATACATCGTGCAAACCCGTCCACAGCAAGGTATTTGACATGACTCCCAAGCTACTCGCTCTCATGCACATCCAGCCGCCCATCGCGGGTGACACAACACTACTACAACTGGCACGCTTGCGTCTGCAAGAGGCCGGTCTCGGCGGCGAACTCTATCCGGGCAGCCCCGAGCATGTGGATACGCTGCTTCCATTTCGGACTACGCAGCCATGTACCGCGCACTTACCACGTGACATCAACCTGCTTGATAATAATGGGCAAGATGCGGTGGTTGCCTTTGCCGAGCGCGCCGCCGGCAAGTTCTTCGGCTTGGTGGTGCATGATCATGACGGGTTTGCCGACCGCTTGGAGGAAGTTGTTATCGCCTTTCGCAGCCTCGACCATCGCCTGAATCAGATTAAAGATGCACCACTGTTGTTCGTAGAGTATGCGGTCGGCCTTGAACTGGATTATTTCGTCACTCTGTTCGAAAAGACCCGGGAGCTTACACATGTCAGTGCCTGTATCGACATCGGTCATATGGGTATCTTCACTTGCAAGCAACGCTTTGCCGAGCGGTTTAACAGCCAAGATATCTGTGCATTGCGCTCGGATTCGATTGATCTGCCTGAACGTATTGAAGCTGTCCAGCAAGCTGTTCAGGAGACCCCGCCCATCATCGTTGACCTGATCAACCGCCTGACCGCGCTTGGCAAACCCATCCATTTTCATCTGCACGACGGCCACCCCCTTTCCACCTTGAGTTTGTTCGGGGTATCAGACCATTTGAGCTTCCTGCAACAGATTCCAATTGCTTTCCCCTATCAGGGTCGGCACTTGCTCCAAGGTATTTACGGGGCGGAAGGATTGAACAGAGTGATACGCGCTGCCATGTCGGGATTGCCTGCAGACAAACTGTCCTTTACGCTTGAGCTGCATCCTCAACCTGGACGTACACCTCTCAATCAGCATGCCTACCTGTTTAAACACTGGACTGACAAGACGAATGCGGAGCGAATGACATATTGGCTCGATAGGCTGATTGAAAATAGCACGTTGCTTCGGAATGCCTGCAACCTATGCTGATTGCTATGTCGCAGAATCATATTTATCTGGACTATGCCAATCAAAATAGCTTACCAAAAAGCTGTGGGTAGTAATTTGGTTTCTTGCAACCAGATGGCTGTGTTTAGCCAGAATAATCGGCGCTCCAGATCAATGAACAATTTGATTAACGCCATATGCAGCAAGACCCATCGCATATTTTTACAGGATTAAATTGCTTTGCGCCCAACTGGCACAGTTTATGCCTTATCTGTCGCTATTTGTAATTAAGCTACCTGTCATGAACACACATATCTTGCAGAAACTTCCTATTTCACTCCTGCTGATCGGCGGCTTTTTTCTTGTACCGCTGTTTACGCTGCTCAAAGGGCAGCCCATCCAGCATTTCTGGCCGCAATGGCTTACCGTTGCCTTAGGTACGCTTGCAAGCCTCAGCTTCATCAGCGGGCAGTTCTGGCAAAAAGTCCATCTGCCACAAAGCATCTTTATCCCGCTCGGGCTAATGGGTATTGTCATTATCCAGTGGATGCTGGGTATGCTGCATTCCAATGCAGTATCCCTTTATGCTGTACTGTATCTGTTATGGGCAGCTGCCATGGTCCTGCTTGGGCAGAAGATGCGTCAGGATATCGGCTTGGGCCAACTGGTACATTATCTGGCATGGTTCTCTGTCGCAGCCGGCATGCTGGTGTCTATATTCATGTTGCTTGGCGCGCTTGCAGGCATCGGCATCACTCTGCAGGCGTCTCATGTCATGGTGTCGCTTATCGTCAGCATCGTCTCCGCCGTGCATCTTTTGGTACAAGGCAAGCTGAACGTCAAGGTCGCTATACCGATGATTGCCGTTGCGCTTGCCGGTCTGGCATACGCTGGCGGCAGCATCGGCTGGGCTATCGTGGCTGCGATCGTGCTGGTTGCAATCGTAATTCAGGCAGTTGCCATCAAGCATCGCACTGGCAGCCGCCAAAAGCGTGACCAGGTGAGGCTGGCGTTGGCACTAATCCCTGCATATGCACTAATTGCCTGGGCTGTCTCGCGCTGGCTTGGACATCACCTGGACACGCCAGACATTGGGCACATCGCCGCTGTCTGGCGGCAGGGGCTGCAACTATTTATGGGCAAACCACTGCTGGGCGTAGGACTCGGAAATGTGGCCTGGCAATCGTTCCTTGCCATTGACGCACCTGCCATCAACGGCGCGGTTGGGGTTTACGGCAACACGCAGAACATGTTTATCCAGTTAATGGCCGAAATGGGTACGGGTGCTGCGCTCATTCTCGTCGTAGGATATATCGGCTGGCTGAAAAACATCGACTGGCGCCACCCCGCGCCGGATACATGGTGGCTGGTCACCACGCTGGTTGCGCTGTTATGTTATGGGTTTTTTGATGCTCATCTGCAATATGCCTATATCGCCGGGTTTGCTGCCTTGCTGCTGGGCGCGGGTGATGAAAAAACCAGCGAGGTCAGTCTCCCCCGGGCTGGCATAGCCACTTCGGCAGTGCTGGCGACGGTACTGACAGTCAACCTGTCCGCCAGTCTTTGGTCCAATCATCAGCTCCAGAAAGCGTTGCCGCTGGCACACAAATCAAAACTGACCTTAGAAGAGAGTCATCTGTTCGATACCAAACTAGAATGGGTGCATCGGCACTCGCTGCTGGCGCCTTATGCCGAACAAGTCTTTGCAGAGACCATTCCCGTCAATCACCATGACCTGAAATCCAAGATATGGCTGAACGATGCCGTTCTGCGCTTCCATCCCACCCACAGGGTCGCCTATAAACAAGTGGTGCTGCTGGAGCTGAACGGCGAACACAAAGCCGCAGTGCAGCTGCTCAAGTTCACACTGAACGCTTATCCCATCAAGTTCAGCCAACAGCTGGCACTGCTGCCCATGTCATCCTGGCAGGATTATCTCAACGTACTCAGCGAGGCGCGACCGCCCAAAGCGGCAATAAAGAGAGCAACAAAAACCTACTGAAAAGACGCTGGCTGACAGCTGAAGCATAGCCAGAAAAGCATCTGTGCCATCGCACCAGGTGCTTTTTTTATTTTGTACCTGCTTCCAACCATGGTGCTCACAACCAAATTGGTTGCCGCCAAAACAACCAAATGGTTTTCTATAGCCAACCGTGCAAAACCAAGCCAGAAGCCACCGTGCGCGCCTTTGTTATATAAAACAGTGGGTTAAGGGTGAAACTTCAAGCTGGCACAGGCTTTGCGTTAGAGATATCCGTGTTGTGCATAGCCCTGCCAGATTCGTCACGACAAAATCAAAACGGGTTTGCGGGGTTTTGGCATACATGCACTTGCCCCTGTCACGCCAAGATACGGATGTTTGCATATTGCGTCCTGATGTTGCACGGGAGAGGGGATGTAGAAAAGGGAAGCAACAAGAAAGTCAGTAAACGATTTGCAAAGCCGACAAGCCCAAATCGTTTACTAGAGCTTAAATGTTGCCTCTTAATCAGAAGTTTAACAGAAGCTATAGGAGAAGAAATCATGAAACACACCAAGTTTCAAAAAATGAAGCAAAAAGGTTTTACCCTGTTGGAGTTGCTGGTAGTCATCACGCTGCTGGCTGTGCTGTCCGTAGGTGCATTGGTAGCGTACGAAGGCATTGGCGATAACGCACAAGCCACCGCCGCGGCCAACAACACATCCGGCGCAGATCGTGCCATCCGCAACTTCCGCGCGGTGACCCAGAACTATCCTAACCAATGGGATAGTCTGGTAACCAGTGCGGGTGCAACACCAGCCATCTTGGCCGCTCAAACACAAGCAGCATTCATGAACTTGCCATTGGCAGTTTCTGCTGCTCCTGGCGACTTTCGCAACTTGCTGGATGAAGCTTTTGATGCAGTAGGCATCGATGAAATCCAAGAGCGTGCAGTAGCGGCGGCAACAGCCGGTGTCGAGCCAAACTTGCAGCACAACGAAGGCGCTGCCGGCGCAGACGCAGTAGAAGTGGATTTTGACACTGTTACCAACTTCTCGATTCTGCCTACATTCGGTACCGCAGCTTGCTCCGTCAATGGTGCAGCGATTGCAGTGCTGAAACTGGATGGTACTACAGCTGTTGCCGCAGCTGACGGTGCTCGCCAGAACGTCATCAATGATGCATTGGAAGAGGACGAGTGTAACCTGATCGTGGCGCTTGGTTTTGGCCATGACGCTGCGCACAGCACCAGTGGCACTTCCGTCGCCATCTCCACAGCGCCGACATTCGTCAGCAAAAACATTAACCCGAACAACGCTTATGCACGTTACATCGCATTGTTTCACGCTGGTGCAGACGCTGACGCTGACAACAACGTGGAAGCTGCAGAGCTGTTCGCCAAACCAGCATTGCTGGCTGTGGTTGACACAGAAGGCCGCATGATCGACGAGAACATCGCCGCTCAAAACCCAGTTAACTAATCTAGCCTGATCTTGATGATCATGCTGGTTTAGCTGGAACCGCCATGAAGGCAGCGCCCATCACCGGGCCTGCCTTTCGTGGTGTTATGACACCTTGATGGATGAGAACAAACCCCGCAAATGACGCTTAAGCTTTCTCTAAGCCCAAAACCGCTCCATGCTGCTGCCAAGCGCCATGGATTTTTGTGTTTTTTGGGTTTAGATAAGGCATGGGCGATGGATAGCAGTGCCCCCCAAGGCTACAAACATGGCAAACAGGCTGGCTTCAGCCTGCTGGAGCTGCTGATTGTGATTGGCCTGCTGGGTCTGGTTGCCATGAGCACCACCACGCTCATCATCAACACCGGCGAAAATGAACGTCAGGCAGAGACCGAACGCCGCTGGAACGAGATACGCAAAGCCATCATCGGCGACCCGAATCTGAGCCTGAACGGCTCACCTTATATCAGCGGCTATGTCGCAGATATGGGGAGGTTGCCAAGCAGCGTTAGAGAACTAGTTGATCAAACTGCCACTTACGACCATGACAACAATATCGCCACCGCTGAAATTATTGAACCATATGACCATGATAACAATCCGGCCACTCCAGATATCACCATTAACCAGCCAGCATGGACAACGACAGCCTTAAGCACAGTGACGGCGGGCATGACGGGGCAATTGAGCAGTGGTTGGCGAGGCCCATACCTGTACACGGCGGGCAGCCAATTCTTTCGCGATGGTTGGGCGAACGTCAACACCGCCATTGCAGACAATGATGCCATCAATTATGGCTGGGATGTTACGCACACACCGGCCGTTAACCCACATTGCAGCACGGTACCGGATTGCACGGTTATGACTGTGACCAGTTTAGGAGATAACAATGCGGCGGAGGGCAGTGGGTTCAATGAGGATTTTCCGGCCGCCGGTATCAATATCGTCAATAGTGCAGAGTGGCAATTGAATGGTGCTATCAGCTTTGCTGTAGTTTTCAATTCACCTCCGGGTGCCAACCAAGGTGGTTTGGAGTTGCGGGTCTATTTTGTAGAAGGCGGCGCGATTACCGAGGAGGTCAGTACGACACAATTCTCATTGCTTACAACAAACCCATACCCTCATACCGAGATGCTGACCATTAGCGGCCCACTGCCGATGGGTAAGATTGCCGTGGCGGTATGGTGTGCCAGCGGCACAGTTTATGACGGCGATTGTGTTGCTGGCAACACCAAACTGCCCTACTACATGTCGTTGCTGCCTAACGCAACGTTACCTATCACAATTCCCTGGAACACCCCTTAGAGACTAGAAAGCCGTTTGCATGTCGTTGCGTAATCTTCTTGAAACCATCCCCTTTTTGAATCGGGTGAACAATGTGCTGGTAGGTGAGGCTGATCTTGTCGGCATCAAGGCGACTGTTTTCCAGCGCCAGGGCGAGATGGTAACGATTACCCAGGAATGCCATGCCGATAGCCTGGAGCTTCAGGTAGCGGTAAACGAGCTGGTGCAGCAGGCGCGCAAACAGGGGTGGGATGGCAAGCATGCCGTTCTGTTGACGCCGGCGGTGGCGCAGGCGGTGATTGAACTGCCGATTCCTCCCAAGCATAAATTATCGCCACAGCAAGTGGCGGAATCGGTACGTTGGGAGATGGAGCCCTTTGTCAGCCAGCACATGCGCCTGTTTGGTCTTGGGCAGATATTGCTAGCGAATCACTTCATCAAGCCAGAACAGATAACCGAGATATTAAACCAGCAGGAAGCGGCCAATGTCAGCAAGAACAAGGCTGTGGTGTATAAGCGTTTTGGCGAACTGGCGGTTGAGATGGGGTTTGCAAGTCAGGCACAAGTGGACAAGGCTTTGCTGCGGCAAGCGTGGCTGTTGGGTTCAGGTGAGGATATCCAGTGTGGCTGGGCGCCGCAGGCTGGTGCGGAAAGCAGTGCCGGTAGCCATGCATGGCTGGGATCCGCCATGAACAAGCATCTGCTAAGGCAATGGCAGGCGGCATTCTCTGCACTTGAAATCAAGCTGGATGCCTGCTATGCCCTTTCTGGTAACACTGCAACTGGGGCTGGCCTAGATAAGAAAGATAAAAAGCCACCGAAACCTGAGCTGATATTCGAGCTGCATGAAGGCTTGGTGACCGGCACACATCTGCAAAACGCAGATGTTAAACAACAGCAAACGCTGGCGTTTTCCGCAGAGAACTTGTTGTCAACAATTGCAGATGTGTTTCACCGGTTCGGCCTTGACGAGATAGAGCACCTAAGTCTGGTGGACGTCATTAGCAAGAGCGAAAAAAACCGCCAGCAATTGACTGCGGATATTGAAACGGTAATCGGTCACAAAGTGCATGTGCTCACGCCACCCACGCCGCATACCGGTATCGGTATGCTTTCTGTGGCACGCGACTACTTGAGAATGAAAGACAGCAGGCCTTTGGCAGCGGTATCGGTCAATGAGCCATCCCCGCCGCCACTGCAGCGCACCGAGGTGCGAATGGCATTGGGGGCAGTGACGCTTTTGATATTATTAGGCGTCACGGAAGGGATGCTGCAGGCGCGCCAGTATTGGATTGAAGCCGAAAGTGCCAAAGTGGAACAAGACCTCGGCAAAATTAATGCAGCAATCTCCAGGATTCAAAAAAAGGTGGATACAGTCAAAAAGCTAAAGCAGGACATCAAGGACAGGCAGGCCGAGATCAAAGACGTGAACCGATCCATTGAGCTGCTGGCCAACGATTTACCCAAGCGCAACCAGACAGTGTATGAGTTTTTAAACCAGATCGATCGCACGATATCTGAAGATGTGGTGATTGACCGTATCAGTGAGGACACAATCTTGGGCTTTACGGTGAGCGCCTGGGCAATCAGCGAAAGCAGCGCACAGGAGTTCGTGAGACACTTGCAGGTGGCCCTGCACCCGATGGGGTTCAAGCTAAAAGATATCACGGTGACATCACAAACCGGCAGGCTTGGGCTGATGGGGTATGCCATTCAGTTCGGTGCCACTACTTTGAGCGATGATGTGTGGGCAAACGCCAAGCAGTTGAGCAAGCCGAATGCAGGCAATCAACCTAGCCCGAATAGCGGTGCAACGGCTATGACGGGAGGTCAAAAATGATGTTGGAGAAATTGACTACTCGTGAGCAGGTGCTGATATTCATCGTGGTGAGCACCTTTGTGCTTGGAGCGTATGGATTGATACGCTTTATTCCGGAATCGAAGAAACTGGCTGAACTAAGCCAGACTCTGGAAAAGAACAAGGAAACCATCAAGAACCCCAAATTTCCCGATGAGCCAAGCGAGGACGTAGATGATCTGACCGAAAAAGCGGAAGAGCTCGGCCAAGCGCTAAATGACCGGGAAGCTATTTTAAACGGCCACGAACAACAATTGGCGCCTACCGGCAATCAGGATATGGTGCTGAAGATATCGGAAGCAGCTAGGGCGGCGGGAGTCAAGGTGGTGGAAAGCGTGCCCTATATCGTGCAAAGCAAGGATGGTGAAACCGCGAATGCGGCGAACAAGCCCAAGTTAGGCAAGCGCAAGCAACGGCGTCTGGAACAAGAGGCAAGAAGGAAAGCCAGGAAACAGGGCAATACACAGCAAGCCAGCAGCACGTTCGGCACTATCCCGAAAGAGGGCGAGCTGATTTACCACTTGGTAAATGATCTGGAAAAACCAAGACCACTGCAACGCATCAGCGTCGAAGGCAATTTCGCCAACCTGCAGAAATTCATCCAGTCCGTACGTGCCATGCCCTGGCAGGCAACGATTGTTAAACTCGATATCGATGTCAGTATCCAGACTCCGCCTCCCGGAGTGCCGCAGCCCATCATGACCAGAATGATTATCGCAATGTAGATTGATATGGCGCTCACGACAGAACAATTATTAGATGCGGCGATAAAAGAAGGCTTGATCGAAGCGGATATGCTGCATCAGCTCAGGAACGATGCGCGTCGCAAGCGCATAGATGTCATGGATGCCGTGACAGCGCACTATCGTTTACCCATGAGCTCTTTTTACCGCGCTGCTGCTGAGGCAAGAGGCCTGCGGTTTCTGGATTTCGGACAGATTCATGTGGATCTGGATGCACTGAAGAAAATCCCTCAGGCTTTGGTCAAACGCAAGGGATTCCTGCCCTTGCAGCCTGAAGGGGACGAAACCGTTCTGATAGCGCTGGATCCCGATGACAGAGGCAGCATCGATACGGTCAGACGCATACTGTCCACAAACCTGACCATCAAGATGTCAGAACCCAGCACGATTCATGCCATCATGAACCGCAGCTATCAAGCCATCTCGGCTACCGCGGCTGCCCAGCCTTCCACGACAGATCAGGAAGTGGACTTGGTAAGCATGCTGGATGCGATATTCAAAGAGGCTTATCTGAGGCGATCATCTGATATCCATATCATGCAGGATGAGTTTGGCTTGCGCGTGCGTCTGCGTGTGGATGGCAAGCTGCAGGAATTCATCATGGATGGGGCATATGACCATGCTGTAGCAAGCGGCCTGATCTCCAGAATCAAGGTGTTGGCGAATCTGGATATCGCCGAGCAGCGAGAGCCGCAGGATGGAGGCATGTCCTATAACCTTGCCCCACCTATAGACTCGGAGTTCAATGTGCGCGTGGCGACTGCCCCTACAAGGCTCGGCGAGCGCATCACCATGCGTATACTTGGTCAGGATGCCAAGGATTTGACGCTGGCGAAAATCGGCATGTCCGACACGGATCTGCAGATGTTCAACCAAGCCATCCGCAAACCATTCGGCATGATACTGCTGACCGGCCCGACCGGTAGCGGTAAATCCACCACCCTGTTCGCCGCATTGCGTGAAATCAACTCCACTGACATTAACATCATGACGGTCGAGAACCCCGTGGAATATGTCATAGATGGGGTATCTCAAATACAAACAGGGGCAAAGATCACCTTTGCCAGCGCCTTGAGGTCGCTGCTTCGTCATGACCCGGATGTGCTGATGGTTGGGGAGATTCGCGACGAAGAGACTGCAGATACTGCGTTGAAGGCTGCCATGACAGGCCATTTGGTATTTTCCACACTTCACACAAACACAGCGGCAGGCAGCATCTCGCGTTTAGCAGACATTGGCTGTGAGCCGTTTCTGATTGGTGCCACCATGAATGCGGTGATTGCGCAGCGTCTGGTAAGGCGCCTGTGCACGCATTGCAAAGTGCTGGTAGATGCAACAGATGAAGAGAAGGCTTTGCTGGAATCCCCCCAAGACCAGCCTTTGAGTATCTACAAACCATCAGGCTGTGCGTTGTGCCAGGGTACCGGGTATCGTGGCCGTCTTGGGTTGTTTGAGACATTATGGTTCGATGATGAATTAAGCAAGCTGGTCTCACGCGGCTGTTCAGAAGAAGAGCTTGAAGCCAGGGCAGGGAACCGTTTGCACCATATGTGGGAAGATGGGGCGAGCAAGGTGTTGCAAGGAATCACCACGCTGGAAGAAATACAGGCTGTTACGGCAAAAAGGATGCATTAATGGCCAGCTTTCAATACACCGCAATCAATGCTGCAGGGAAAGAACGTAAAGGAACGATTCAAGCGCTGGATGAACCGATGGCTACCGCCATACTGAGGGAGCAAGGTTTATATGTCGTCAAGTTATCCGGCACTATCAGGATGTCTTCAGGACTCAGTCGAGAATTCGACTTAAGCATTATTCATCAGCACTTATCTGTCCCCAAAAGAGACCTGATATTTTTCTTTAAGCAACTTTCTTTCATGTTGCGCTCTGGGCTGCCTGTCCTGCAAGCTTTGCAGCTTTCCAAGACTCAGGCCACTAGCGGGCGACTGCGCCTCGTTTTGACGAAAATGATTGAGGATATCGAGAAGGGTAGTCCGCTATCAAAAGCGATGGAAAAGCATAGCGACGTATTCCCGGTCATCTCAGTAAACCTCATGATGGCGGGTGAAAGCACAGGGTCTCTAGATACCGTTGCTAACCGCTTAGCCACTCACCTGGAAAAAAAAGCCGCATTACGTTCCCAAACCATCAACGCCATGATTTACCCCGCTGTGGTGGTTCTGGTAGCGATTGGTGTAGTGATCTTCCTTGTTTGGAAAATCATTCCTCAATTCGCCAAGTTCCTGCTGGGCCGTGGAAAAGCGCTCCCGCCCTCTACCCAGTTCCTGATTGATGCCTCGAATTTCGCATTGAAGTATGGGTTGTATTTTATTGCAGGGTTTGTATTTTTATTTGTTGCGTTGGTCATGTTCTACCAGACACCTCAGGGTCGTCTGGCGATAGATACAGCGCTGCTTAAAGTGCCGATGTTAGGAAAACTTTTACGGTTTGGCGCGATGGCGGAATTCAATTGGTCGTTATCGATGATGCTGCGAAGCGGCCTGACGGCTTATGACTCACTGAAGATATGCGGAAAGGTCATTACCAACCGACTTATCTCCAACAAGTTGTTCAGCGCAGCAGAACAAATATTGACCGGGCGCGACTTGTCATCGAGCATCAAAAGCCCAGTGATTCCTGACCTGGTAACGCAAATGACATCAGTAGGCGAAAAAACGGGGACTTTGGACCTTGTATTGTACGAACTGGGTACGTTTTATGATGAGCAACTACAGATAGGGGTGAAACGCATGAGTGCAATGATTGAGCCTGCGCTTATTTTAGTCATTGGCGGTATGGTCGGTTTTGTGTATTACGCATTTTTTCAGGCCATGTTTTCCTTGGTATCGAAAGGTTAGCCATGAAACTGTTATTGACTATTGGGCTAGCCTTGATGACAGCCATCAACGCCTACGCCCTGGAAAAAAATGGCAATGGCCCTGTCTCGGGACAAACATCCACTTATCACCGTGACCCTTTCACCACCAGCGACAAAATGTATGGCGAAGTGGGCATCCAGTCTGCACAAAAAGCAAGTGCGCAGCAAGGGTTTGTTCCAGGCTACGGATTCCAGAATGTACCCAAAATGCGTTTGAAAGGGTTTGCTACAAAGCATAAGAGCAACGCGACAGCTTTGCTGGAGATTGAGGGTGCTGGTGTATATATGGTTCGCAAAGGCGATGAGGTCGGCTTACACACCTTAGGACAAAATACTGTGCTCAAAATTGTTGATGTCAGCTCCAATGGCGTAAAAGTCCAGACTGGCCAGATCAACCAGGTGATCGTGGTGAGATAACCAGGCTATTAAGCCGAATACAAACTTTTAAAAGCGAGTTTAACTTTGGGGAAGCATATTTTGATAGGTAGATATCCATTAGGTCATGGCGCAAGAAATCAAGGCAGGATAGCTATTCCACTGTTGTTGATGCTATTTGCCGCGTTCACAGTTAAAGCAAATGCGGAAAACGAGATTTTGAATATTCAAGATGGAACGCTTTTAGCGACTGGGGTGGGCTCAATTCCGCTACCGCCACAATCCATGTTTACCGCGCCAATCATTGCGGCCATACATGATCAATCACAAAACCCTTTGATCATTGAAACTGAAGCGACAGGCGCAGACAAAGACAGGTTGATGTTAACACCCTCCGAGTCAGTAGTAAAAACACCGCCTGTCAGATCGACTAAACCGGCAAAGACAAAAGTCCAAAAGGCTGAGGACGTGATTATTAGCAAACTGGAGTTCAGCCAGGCAAGCATGCTGGATGTGGCGCGTGCGCTAGCTGATATATCGGGCTTGAACTTTGTGGCTACGGAAGAGGCTGCGAAAAAGAATGTCACCGTATTCTTGCAAAATATTTCTGTTAAAAACGCGCTGGAAGCAATTACAAAAAACAGTGGCGTCTGGTATCGCCATGACAAATCCAGTAACACCTTTAGAATCATGAGTACCGAGGAGTATCAGCGGGATTTGATAGTTTATCGTGAAGACCAATTCAAGGTATTTAACCTGTTACACCCTAACCCAATTATTGTGGCAACAGCAATTCGGGATGTGTTTGGCGACAGAGTTCGCTTAACACTTGGTGTAGAAGACGAGACTGTCATGCCAATTTTAAGCGGAACTTCCGGTATCGGTGGGCTCAGTAGAGGTGGTACTCAAACCACAATCAATAGAACGTCGAGAACAAACTCAAATGGCATCAGCAGACGCAGCACGACGTCGATCTCCAGACAAGGTTTTTCTGGTAATGGGAACAGAACTGAGGATGAGAATCCTAAATCACAATTGAATGACAAACTCACCCCACAACAATTGGAGGCATTAAGTAATCGCTTGGTGGAAAGAGGTGATGTATATGCGCTAAGTTCAGATGATATCCGTGGGTTTAATACCAAAGAACAGCCTATCTATATTACCTTAAACCGCGAGCATGATTTAATGGTTGTACGCACCAGTGACAGTTTGGCCATGCAGGAAATCGAACGGCTTGTGAAGGAAATGGACAGGCCGACTAAACAGGTTTTACTGGAAATGAAAATCCTATCCCTGGATGTAGGCGACGCATATCGTCAGGCCATGGATATTGACTATATGCCAAGCTCTGAAACCGTAAGAGGCCCACTTACTGACCAAGCTAAAAATCCACTAGGTACGATTGCACCTATTAATGTTACTGATACCAACACGGTGACCACTCCTACAGGTTCGAGCACATCAACGCAGACTGGCGTAATCAGATTGGGTGTGCGTAATATCCTAGGTCTAGGTAATTTTGCTCTTGAAGGCGGTACCTTTGTCTATCAATTCATGAATGACTCTATCAGGGCCAGAATCCAGCTGCTTCAGGAAAACAATCGCATCAATACGCTTAGCTCGCCAATACTGTTAACCAGCAACAACAAGCCCGCACGCGTGTTCGTTGGTACCGAGCAAGTGGTGACAACCGGATTTGATGCCGTAGCTGGTACAACTAACGGGCTGGTGGCTAGCGCCCCAGCCATTATCCCGGTGACGGAAATTCGTGATATTGGCAACACGCTCCAAGTTATGCCTAAAATCAATGCAGACAAAACTGTGACTTTGCTCATTCAGCAAGACTCTTCAACGCTAGTGAGAGGCGCTAGCACCATACCTATCCCCGTGGGCAACAACATTCAAAGTTTCAACGTGGACTCGGTACGCACTTCAAACATACAAGGCACAGTGGTCGCCAAGGATGGCTTGACGGTGGCAATAGGCGGGTTGATTGACAGTTCGGATAGCGAAGAAGAACAGAAGGTGCCGTTTTTAGGGGATGTTCCCTTTTTTGGTGAGTTGTTCAAACGAAAAGTCCAGGAAAAAAGTAAACGGGAGTTATTGCTTCTAATTACGCCACATCTCATCGAAACCCCACATGAAGCAGATGATGTATCTCGCGACACGATAGAGCCTATCAGCAATCAAGAATGGTAACGAAAAGGATTCATATGAAGCATATATTGATTTATGCCTGTATATTTTTAGCTGGCTGCGCAACTTCTATCCCCAAAGCGGAAAACTTCCCACAATCCACTCAGAGAAAAGCGATGGCCGCACAACATTGGAATAATATCGCCCAGGATGCCGTAGAACGTACGCAAGCAGCATTGAGTAAAATAAGTCCTGACAAGCCACTTTATATTACGGACAGTGTCAAATCCGAATTCGACAAAGCATTCAGAAAATACATGATTGCCAACTTCATTGCTACTGGCATACCGGTATCCACCAAAAAAGAAGGATCAATAGAAGTAAAATATGAAACTCAGGTGATTAGACACGCAAGTGTCTTTGAACCGGACAAGTTTGGTTACAAGCCTGGTATGGCTACAACTGGCATGGCGAGTTTCTGGATACTGCGGGATGTGTTTGAAACCATGACCACTTCAAATGCACTTGGCACAGTGGCTGGCGCAGGAGCGTATGATGCATACAAAGCCACAAACCCTGACGAGACCGGTGTAGAGTTTATATTAACCACTTCAATTATCAATGATGATAGATATCTGATGCTAAATGCGGATGCTTACTATATAGAAAAAGCTGAAGCATGGCTGTTTGAGGGGTGCGCTGGGAAGAACCGTCGCTACTGCAGATGAACTTATACCAACCACGCTGTTTTGTTCCATTGGACATTAAATAATGTGAAATTTTTGGCGTATTAATCTCAATTTTTTGCAGTTCTTGACGATAAATAGTCTAACCTGTACAAACTACGGAGCGTTAGATGTTTACCCAACGAGGAATTAGTAGCCTTGAATTGCTGCTTAGTTTAACAATCGCATCATCTGTAACTGCGTTCACACTAACAATGTCTGAAGAAGTAGAGGATGCGTCAGTAAAATATCAAAAAACTATAGACATCAAAGCGCTGAAGCAGCAGATTCAAACAGCTTATCCTGATCCAAACAAGCCTCTTTAGTAACTGATGTGTCTTAGTTTAGGCTAAGTTGTCTAGTATTAATCAAAAATGATTTAAACATATACAACCTAGAGATTTTATTGACAATCTTTAATGCCTTCTTAAGCTTTTGCGTATAAATCGCTGGGGTACCCTTCCACAGCTATATTATTGCGGTCTGATTTCATTATAACCAAGACGCTCAGCATTAGCGGTAATCTGCCATGCTGGCCAATATCCTCAATATGCCTTCTCCTATAACGTGAATCAAGCGTCGGCACCGAAACATGCAGGCTCAACTCATTTCATCTGTTGTCCCTGGCGTTGTCTAGAAAAATTTTAGACAATAAAAAAAACGAATTAGGATTTTTCAGTAACTCATTGATTATTTTTATTATTAATTTGGTGGCCAGGGGCGGAATCGAGCCATCGACACGCGGATTTTCAATGCGCAGCTCATAATAAAAACGACCTAGAGATTTATCCCTAAGTCGTCTTAAATGGTGGCCCCTCTGTGAGTCGAACACAGTACCAACGGATTCTGGTTTGTGACGGTTTCCCGCCTCCCTGGACTTTGTCTTCACCATAACAATCATTCAATTGCCTTAGGTGGGTGCCGTCAAGTCTCTACACGTTCAACAAGCATTTCTACTTGAAGCTTCGCTCGGCATTGCCTTGTGCATTTCTGCCGTCAGGTTTCACCGAATTTGACACCATCCCATATACAGTTTCCAAGTATATGGCACATTTACATATGAGTCCGCTGCTCTAACCAAGCATGAGCTAAGGGGCCTTAAACTTTTTCCGAAACTACCGAATTACAGCGGTTTCGGTACTACTAAATTTCTTTACCGCTTTATGCACCTAAGTACATGAAAATTATCTACTAAGCCCCAAAGCGCTTTGTTGGAGCGTTGGATTATGAGTCCGCTGCTCTAACCAAGCATGAGCTAAGGGGCCGAAACTTTCGTTTTTTAATCTTGTCCGGACTCGAGGAAGCTACGCAAGCGCTCGGAACGCGTCGGGTGACGCAGCTTACGCAAAGCTTTTGCTTCTATCTGGCGAATACGCTCGCGCGTCACATCGAACTGTTTACCCACCTCTTCCAAAGTATGGTCAGTATTCATTTCAATACCAAAGCGCATGCGCAGCACTTTTGCCTCACGCGGCGTTAAGGATTCAAGCACTTCACTGGTCGCATCACGCAGGCTGGCGTAAACAGCAGCGTCCATAGGCGCCAGCGTAGCGGTATCTTCGATAAAGTCGCCCAAATGCGAATCCTCGTCATCGCCGATCGGCGTTTCCATGGAAATCGGCTCTTTGCTGATTTTAAGGATTTTACGGATTTTATCTTCCGGCATATCCATTTTCTCGGCCAATGTCGCGGGATCCGGCTCCAGACCCGTTTCCTGCAGAATCTGGCGGCTGATACGATTCATCTTATTGATGGTTTCGATCATATGCACCGGAATACGGATCGTACGCGCCTGATCCGCAATTGAGCGCGTAATCGCCTGGCGAATCCACCAGGTAGCATAAGTGGAGAATTTGAAACCTCGGCGGTACTCGAACTTATCTACTGCTTTCATCAGGCCAATATTGCCCTCCTGGATCAGATCCAGGAATTGCAGGCCACGGTTAGTGTATTTCTTCGCAATAGAGATCACCAGACGCAAGTTAGCTTCAATCATCTCGCGTTTCGCACGGCGGGCACGCGCCTCGCCTGTGGTCATCTGTTTGTTAATATCCTTCAGTTCCTTGATAGGAAGGCCCACTTTGTTCTGAATAGCCTGCAGGCGGTCTTGCTGGTCTACAATCGAGTGGCGCATGCGGGCAAGTTTCTCGTTATAACCATTGGGTATCTGCAACTCCTGATCCAGCCAAGCAGAGTTGATTTCGTTTCCCGGAAAGCTCTTGATAAAATGCGCGCGCGGCATGCCTGCTTTGTCTACACAAAATTCCATGATCTTGCGCTCATGGCCGCGAATCTCTTCCACCATATTGCGCACTTGATCACACAAAGCCTCGACCTGCTTTGCCGAGAACCGGAATGCCGTCAATTCTTGCAGCACAATCTCGTGAAGACGCTTATATTCAGGATCTTGCGAGCTATTAGCTTCACGGATCGCATTCATATCCGCATTCACTTTGCGAATCACCATAAAACGTGCCAGCACTTCTTCCTTCAGCTTAGCCAACGCTTCAGCAGAGATAGCAGAAGCTTTGGCGCCATCATCATCCTCGTCGTCTTCGTCTGCATCAATCGCATCTTGATCTTCAGATTCAGCAGCCATAGCTTCATCCAGCCCGATGTCGCTATCAATCAAGCCATCCACCAAATCATCCACGCTGATTTCGTCTTTTGCCACCTGATCTACCAGCTTCAACAGTTCGGCCACCGTAGTCGGGCAGGCAGCAATTGCCTGCACCATGTGTTTCAGGCCATCTTCAATACGGCGCGCAATTTCGATTTCGCTCTCACGTGTCAGCAAATCCACGGTACCCATTTCGCGCATATACATACGCACCGGATCGGTTGTGCGACCAAATTCACTATCCACAGTCGCCAACGCCTGCTCAGCTTCTTCCGCAGCGTCTTCATCAGCCACAGGCGGAGGCACATCAGACATCAGCAATACTTCAGCATCCGGCGCCTCTTCATACACCTGGATACCCATGTCGTTGATCATGCCAATGATGCTGTCGATCTGCTCGGAATCTTGCACGTCATCTGGCAGATGGTCATTGATTTCGGCATAGGTCAGGTAGCCACGCTCCTTACCCAACATGATCAGCGATTTCAAGCGCGTGCGGCGCGCTTCAGCATCTAGCACAGTTGTACTCAAATCAAGCGCTGCCGCGGATACGGGGGTTTGCTTTTCTTTTTCGAGTGTTTTGTCTGACTTTGGTCTAGCCATCTGCGTCCTCTGGTCTCATGATTTTTGCAATATTTCAGCCAATTAAGCTGTTGCGGAAAACCCTAAATTATATCATTTTTCAATGCTTTTTGATGGAACAGGCCGCAAAAAAGTTGCAGCATTATCCTGATTTTTGCGTCAATCGCCGTAACTGCTCACGCTCTTCTTCCGTCAGTGCGGCAAATGTCTTTTCTTTCAAGGCATTCAATATTTGCTTGCTTTGATGCGTTTGCGTCGCTCCCATCAGTTGGGTGCGCATGCCCGCCAATTCAAGCCCGATATCCAAACTTTCATCCAGCAGCAGCAATTCCCGAGAAATCTCCTGCACAAGACGCTCATCATGCTGCTGCGAAACAGCGCGCAACAATGCCGATGGCTTGGCTTGTGGCTGGGCGATAGCCGCCTCGATCACCACATGCAACAACCGGCTTTCCGCATCCTCGCCGAGAATAAGCTTCAAATCATCTTCCTGCATCTGCGCAGGCCGCATCAGGGCGGCCAACATGAAGCGCCTTTTAATCGAAAGCGGCGCACGGCTTTGCTTCTGGC
This sequence comes from Methylophilus sp., assembly GCA_044222155.1. Taxonomy (GTDB): domain Bacteria; phylum Pseudomonadota; class Gammaproteobacteria; order Burkholderiales; family Methylophilaceae; genus Methylophilus. The sequence continues at coordinate 25,936 of JBGANT010000011.1, read as the reverse complement.
GTGCCTGCATCGGAGCCTTGCTGGGTTGCGGCAATTTGAGCAAGTCCTGCACCTCCGCCTCGGATATCTGCGCCAGCTCGGCGATCTTCTTACGCATGAACATTGCACTGCGTGGCGCGACGATCTGCCGCAATATCGGCTCCGCATCATTCAACAGCTTGACCCTATCCTCCTGCGTGGCCAACGGGTTATCCGCACTCAACTGTTGTATCAGATACTGCGACAGCGGTATCGCCTTGGCCATTTCCGCCTCGAATTGCTCGCGGCCGAACTCACGCACGTATGAATCCGGGTCATGCTCCTTGGGCAAGAACAGGAAACGCAACTTCAGCCCATCCGTCAGCGCCGGCAACGCATTCATCGCCGCCCGCCAGGCCGCCGTGCGGCCTGCGTTATCTCCATCGAAACAGAACACAATCTCATCGGTCTGCCGCATCAGTTTGGTGATGTGAAATGGCGTGGTTGCTGTGCCAAGCGCAGCCACGGCATATTCGATGCCATACTGCGCCAGCGCCACCACATCCATGTAACCTTCCACCACCAGCACTCGCCCTGCATCGCGCATCGCACGGCGCGCCTGAAACAAACCATAAAGTTCATGGCCTTTCTGGAACAACGGCGTTTCCGGCGAGTTGTAATATTTAGGCGTATCTTCCGGGTTGATGACGCGCCCGCCAAATCCAATTACCTCGCCTTTCTGGTTATGAATCGGGAACATGATGCGGTCGCGGAAACGGTCGTAACGACGCCCTTCATCATTGGTCACAACCAACCCCGCCGTGCTGAGCGACTCATCCTCATAATGCGAAAAGACGCTTTGCAAATTCTGCCAACCAGCAGGCGCATAGCCAATCTGAAATTTTTTAGCCACTTCGCCACTCAAGCCGCGCGCTTTTAGATAATCAATGGCACGCTGGGATTTTTTCAGCTCCGCCTTGTAATAATTGGCGGCCTGCTGCAATGCGTCCTGCAAACCAAGCGCCATTTGCTGCGTGGCACGCCGCGCTTCCCGCTCCGCCTGAGTCTTTTCCTCCTGCGGCACGATCATGCCGACACCTTTCGCCAGTTCGTGTATCGCCTCCACAAAGCTCATGCCATTGTGCTCCATCAGAAAGCCGATGGCCGTACCGTGCGCGCCACAGCCAAAGCAGTGATAGAACTGCTTGGTCGGGCTGACTGTAAAACTGGGGGACTTCTCGTTATGGAAGGGACAGCAGGCCTGATAATTAGCGCCGGCCTTTTTGAGCGGAACGGACTTGTCTATCACGTCAACAATGTCAACGCGATTCAAAAGATCTTGGATAAACTGTTCCGGAATCATAGGCAAAACTATAAAACAAAAAAGCGCCAAATGCGCTCTTTTGTTCGTCCTTTAAAACCATTTTTATGAGATGCAATGCAAGGCGCACGGAGCGCAAAAACCGGAGCGTACACAAAGTACGTGAGGATTTCGAGCACCGCGCAACGCAGCAGTGCGCTCATAAAATTGGTTTAGCCCAGCTTAGCTTTAATGAGGCCGGAAACCTTACCCATATCCGCCTTGCCAGCCACCAGCGGCTTGACCGCTCCCACCACTTTGCCCATGTCTTTGGCACCGGCTGCGCCTGTTTCTGCAATCACTTTTTCAATAATCGCGGCAATCTCGGTTTCACTCAGTTGTTGCGGCATATAGGCTTGCAGCACACCCACTTCGAACTTCTCCACATCCGCCAAATCATTGCGGCCAGCGCCTTCATATGCTGCAATCGAATCACGGCGCTGCTTCAGCATCTTTTCGATCACGCCCACCACGCCTGCATCATCCAACTCAATACGCTCATCTACCTCGCGCTGCTTGATGGCTGCCTGCAGCAAGCGAATCGCGCCCAGTTTAGCTGTCTCTTTAGCACGCATCGCGTTTTTCATGTCTTCGGTAATCTGGTTCTTCAAACTCATCACAATTCCTTGTAAATAAAAAAGGTGGCAAAGCCACCTTTCTCAACAACCTAAATATTTAGCCAGTCAACGCTGACCAGTCAAAACTTAGTAAAGTTTTGTAGGCAAAGTTTGGTTACGCAGACGGCGATAGGTGCGTTTAACCGCAGCAGCAGCCTTGCGCTTACGTTCCCATGTTGGCTTCTCGTAAAACTCGCGTGCGCGCAGGTCGTTAATCAAACCTGTTTTCTCAATCAGGCGTTTGAAGCGGCGCAATGCAACGTCAAATGGTTCGTTCTCTTTTACACGTACAGAAGACATATTAATCGTAACCTTTAAAAATTATCTTGCAGGTCACGTTGATGCGACCTTGAAAACCGCGTATTCTAGCGCGTTAATTTCAGTTCTGCAATAAAAATGTTAGTACTTGGTATCGAATCATCCTGCGATGAAACCGGCGTAGCCCTTTACGACACTTCTGCCGGCCTGCTCTCGCACACTTTGCATAGCCAGGTGGACATGCATGCCGATTATGGCGGTGTGGTACCGGAGCTGGCCTCGCGCGACCATATCCGCCGCGTGCTACCGCTGACGCAGGCCGCGCTGGACAAGGCAGACAAGGCCCTGCAAGACATCGGCGCCATTGCCTACACGCAAGGCCCCGGCCTGGCAGGCGCGCTGCTGGTAGGCACCAGCGTTGCCCAATCGCTGGCTTTCGCTTTAGGCGTACCCAGCATTCCTATCCATCATCTGGAAGGGCACTTGCTCGCCCCGTTGCTGGAAGAAAACCCTCCCGCATTCCCCTTTGTCGCTTTGCTGGTTTCCGGCGGCCACAGCCAGTTAATGCGTGTGGATGGCATCGGGCAATACCAGTTGTTGGGTGATACCCTGGATGACGCTGCTGGCGAGGCTTTCGATAAAACCGCCAAACTGCTTGGTTTAGGCTACCCGGGCGGTCCTCAACTGGCGAAACTTGCAGGTCAGCTATCGCAAGGCAATCCGCAAATCAAACTGCCGCGTCCGATGCTGCACAGCGGCGACTTGGATTTCAGCTTCAGCGGCCTGAAAACGGCCGTATTGACACTAGTGAACGCTCACTCTGACATGGGCGAAACCACGCGAGCGGAGATTGCTTGGGAGTTTCAAGAGGCGGTCACCGAGATTTTGACTGCCAAATGTCTGGCTGCACTCAAGCAAACCAAACTGAAAAATTTAATTGTTTCCGGCGGCGTGGGCGCCAACCTGCGCCTGCGCGAGCGGCTAAGCCAGGAAGCGCAACAACGTGGATATAGTGTGCGCTACCCGCGTCTGGAATTTTGCACCGACAACGGCGCGATGATTGCTTTTGCCGGTGCGATGCGCCTGAAAGCGATGCAAATTGAAAAGCAGGATTACGCTTTCAGCGTGCGGCCAAGATGGGATCTGGCTGAGCTGCAAGCACCTTGATTACTTCTTTTTGAATCCGGATTCTGTACCGTTGAGTAACTTCTGGATATTCGTCCGGTGGCGCCATATCAGGAAAACCGCCAGCACCAGCACCATCAGCACATAATCATGGTAAGGCGTCAGCAGGAAATAGGCATAAACAGGCGCCAGCGCAGCCGCCACAATCGCCGCCAGCGATGAGTATTTGGACAGCATGAACACCACCAGCCAAGTCACCAGCGCCGCCAGCGCCAGCAAAGGCGAAACTGCCAGCATCACACCCAGCGCAGTCGCCACACCCTTACCCCCTTTAAACTGGTGATAAATCGGGTACAGATGCCCAAAAAACACCGCCAGCCCAACCGACGCGACCACCCACATCAGCATATTGGATTGCAGCGCCAGCCACAGCGGGAACCAGCCTTTGAATGCATCGCCCAGCAACGTAAGAATGGCGGCCTTTTTGTTGCCGCTGCGCGCCACATTGGTCGCCCCCGGGTTGCCGCTGCCCACCGTGCGCGGGTCTGGCAGGCCATAAAGCTTGCTGATTAAAATCCCGAACGAGACCGAACCAATCAGGTAAGCCCCAATGATCCAAATGACGGGCACCAATGTCACGGGAATAAAACCTAACTCATCCATAATAATTTGCTCTAAAATCCAATCATCACATTCTAAACCATCGCAAATCCGGGACAAAATTTTGGACAAAATATTTATTAGCGAACTCAAGGTGCAAACCAAACTTGGCGTACCGGAGTGGGAGCGCATGGTACCGCAAACCGTCGTGCTGGATATCGAAATCGGCCATGATTTGAGCAAAGCCGGCAAAAGCGATGCCATTGCAGACACCATCAACTACGGCGCAATCGTCACCCGTATCCGCGAGACCTTGGCGGGACACAGCTTTCAGCTTGTCGAAGCGCTTGCCGAGCACGTCTGCGACCTGATTTTCAAGGAATTCGGCGTAAAAGAAATCAACATCAAAGTTAGCAAACCGGGGATATTAGCGGGCGTGAAAGCGATAGGGGTGAAGATTGAGAGAAGCAAATGAACTGGGCAAGAGTTTTCAATCGTCTATTTGCAATAATTAATATTGAAGGTGACACGTATTTTTCTGGCTCTAGATTTATTAATAAAGTTAGAGAAATTGACCCCTATTTTGCTCATTACAGTCAATATATAGAACAACGTAATAAAGAAGGAAAAAGTACAAGTAGAAAAGATTATTACTACGACATACTAATGGGCTTTGACGACCAAAATCGACTAAGGTTAATAAATACTATACTTAACGATGTTCAAGCTTTTGAACCTGAAAAAGTTGCAGAACTAAAAAATGAATTAGGGGGAATAGCTACTATTCCTAGCCCAGATATTTCTAAAGAGATTTGGAACGCTGATAGATTAAATGATTATCTTAATGAAATTGACGTTCGAATTAGCACATTGAACTATGCAGGCGCAATTACACTAGCCTATACATGTCTAGAAGGCTTTCTAAAGGCATTTGTGTTTAAAAATATTCCCGAAAGCTCAGTAAAGCCAGAACTTCTGGCTTTAACAAAAGGCGTGCAAACTTACTTAAGAAGCAATATCGATAAGTATCCAGATGAAGCTTTTAGCATACTTAGCAACATTGCACATACTGTTGACCGCTCTAGGAACAAATTTAGTGAATCACATTTTGACGAAGAAGCTGCGCGTTGGATTGCACTATTTGTTCGAGACATGGTTAATGCAGAAATAAGGCTATTACTTCATTTTATGTAGCACCCTGAAATCCCCTCTGCCGCGCCTGAGGCTTGAGCATAAGCTGGGTTAAACGCCGAGGACTGTTTGAGGATTGAAAATCCGAGTTCCGCAGGCGTACCAGCGTTGCGCTAAGACCGAAGGAGGAGAGCGGCAGCGGGGCAGCCTTTTCTTTCCCCTATTTCTTTTGGCTGCGCAAAAGAAATAGGGTCGTCAGCCGGGCGAGACCGGCAACTTCTTAAGTTTCCTCACATACGCGCGCATTCATTATCCAAACCACTGCCCTGCAGGGCAATCTGCATGCGGCTTCCAGGCCGGTGCTTTTACCAATGAATAGGAAGACTTAAAAACCGTAGCGAGCAACTTAGTTGCAAGGCGCACGGAGCGCAGAAGCCGAGACAGTACAATGAGTACGGCGAGGTTGCGAGCACCGCGCAACGCAGCAAATGAGTTGCGCAGTAGGTTTTATCCCCGCGGATGATGCACGCTGTGTAGCTGCTTCAACCGCTCTCTCGCCACATGCGTATAAATCTGCGTGGTGGAGATATCCGCATGCCCCAGCAGCATTTGTACCACGCGCAAATCGGCACCGTGATTCAACAAATGCGTGGCAAAAGCATGGCGCAGCACATGCGGTGAGATGTGCTTGTGAATGCCGGCCTGCGCGGCATAACGCTTGATAAGATGCCAGAAAGCCTGCCGTGTCATGCCCTGTGCGCGATTGGTGACAAATAGCGCATCGCACAGGCGCTTTTGCAACATCTCCGGTCGCGCGATTTTGAGGTATTTGTCTATCCAGTCCGCCGCCTCTTGCCCCATGGGCACCAGCCGCGTCTTGCTGCCCTTGCCGGTGACGCGCACCACGCCATCCTGCGTACTAACTTCGTTGACCTGAATGCCCACCAGCTCGCTCACGCGCAGGCCGCTGGCATACAGCAGCTCCAGCATGGCGCGGTCGCGCAGCCCCATCGCCTCGCCGGTATTGGGTGCGTTTAACAGGTCTTCCACTTCTTGCTCGCTGAGGCTTTTGGGCAGGCTGCGGGCGATTTTAGGTGCTTCTATCTGCAGTGTCGGGTCTGCTTGCACCAGATTCTCGCGCAGGCAATAGCGGTAGAACCGCCGCAAGGTGGCAATGAGCCGGTTGATGCTGCGCGGTTTGCTCTGCGGGAATTTGACGGCGAGGTATTGCTGGATATCGGCCTGGCTGGCTGTCAACAAGCCTTTCTTGAACCATTGTGAAAAGTGGCTTAAATCGCTGCGGTAGGATTCCAGCGTGTTCTTGGCCAGCCCATCCTCCAGCCAGAGGTGATCGACAAATGCATCTATTTCAGCAGTGTCTGGCTGACCACTGTCGGCCGCACTCAAATGCGTACACCCTCATGTTTGAGCAGCCATTGTTTGATTTCCATGCCGCCATCCACCCCGCGCATGAACCCGCCTAAGCCATGCTTGGCGACGACACGATGGCAAGGCACCACCAACGGCAGATGGTTGGCGCCACAGGCATTGGCCACGGCGCGCGGGCCAGAGCCAAGCATTGCTGCAATTTCGCTGTAAGTGAGCACTTGCCCACATGGGATGCCGCCGATGATTTGCCAGACTTTTTGCTGGAATGAAGTACCCTTAAAGATAAGGGGAAGGTTGAAATCGTTACGGGGATTCTGGAAGTATGCCTCGATCTGCTCGACGACGCGCTGCACCGCTTTGTTCTCGGCAGACTTGAGTGCATGCTTTTCTGGCAGCAGCTCGATAAAGATTTGTACCCCTTGCATTGCAATGCCGACAGCCCCGAAAGGCGCAGCAATGACCGCATCGAAAGGCAGATGTTTTTTATTGGCAGACATTTGCTTAATTTACTGAATCGGCAAAATGTTTGCAATAAAAAACCCGCTTGCAGCAGACAAGCGGGTTTTGTTGGCGGATAAGCGGTTGCTTATTCTGCAGCTTCTGGCGCCATGACTTCTTTTTCGCGTGCAACCAGTTTCTCTTTAATACGTGCAGATTTACCGGAACGCTCACGCAAGTAGTACAACTTAGCGCGACGTACATCACCACGGCGCTTCAGCTCGATGCTGGCAATCAGCGGAGAGTAAGTTTGGAAAGTACGCTCAACGCCTTCACCGGAAGAGATTTTACGTACGATGAAAGAGGAATTCAGACCTTTGTTACGTTTGGCGATAACTACGCCTTCGTAAGCCTGCACACGTTTACGGTTGCCCTCAACCACGTTCACACCTACCACCACGGTATCGCCCGGGGCGAAGTTAGGGATAGTTTTGTTCAGACGAGCAATTTCTTCTTGCTCTAGCATTTTGATAATGTCTGCCACTTGTAGCTCCTTTTAATTATGAGGATGCTTGTTCCTGCTCTATCTCAGAGAGCAGCCGAGCTTCCTCTTTCGTCAACGACCTTGCGGCCAATAAATCCGGGCGTTTTGCCCTTGTCAAAGCCAGCGATTGTTTCAATCGCCAGGCCTTAATCTTTGCGTGATTGCCAGACCTCAATACCTCTGGCACCGCTAATCCTTCAAATACTTCCGGTCGCGTATAGTGCGGATAATCCAGCAAGCCATTTACAAACGAATCCTCTGCCGCCGAATCCGCATCACCCAGCGCACCAGGCAATTGCCGCACAATCGCATCAATCAGCGTCATCGCGGGCAATTCGCCACCGCTCAACACATAATCGCCGACGGAGATTTCCTCATCCACCAGCGTGTCCAGCACTCGCTGATCCACGCCTTCGTACCGACTCGCCAGCAGAATCAAACCCTGCCTGCCTGCCAGTTGCATCACCTTTTCGTGCGTCAGCGGCTTACCGCGTGGCGACAGGTGAATCACATGCGGCTGCAAACCTTCTGCTTGCTGCGCCTGCTTTACTTGCCGAATCGCCTGAGCCAATGGCTCTGCCAGCATCACCATGCCGGGGCCGCCGCCATAAGGCCGGTCGTCCACCGTCTTGTGCACATCCAGCGTAAAATCACGCGGGTTAGTCACATGCAAGCTGTAAATGCCTTGCTTGAACGCCCGTGAGGTAATGCCACAATCCGTGATTGCAGCAAACATTTCCGGGAACAGGCTGATCACGTCAAATCGCATCGCTTGTTCCTAAAAATCTGCGTCCCAATCGACTTGAATCCGTTTCGCATCCAAATCGACATTCAAGACCACTTGTCCGACAAACGGAATCAGGCGCTCCTGCTTTGTTACTTTGTCCGTGACTACCAACACATCGTTGGCACCCGTCTCAAACACATCGGTCACTTCGCCAAAATCTATTTCCTGCAGATTTTTGACATTCAGCCCAATCAAATCAGACCAATAATACTCATCTTTACCCGGTATCGGCAGCTCGTCTCTGGGCACTGCCACCAGCTTGCCCTTCAGGACTAATGCCGCATCTCGGTCATCCACACCACGAAGCTTTACCAGCAGCACATCGTTGTGTACTTTGGCATTGACCGGCACATAACTTTGCCAGTCATCCTCGCGGCCGACTTGCCAGGTTGCATATTGCAGCAGGCCATCCACCGCTTCGGTATCGGGCAGAACTTTTACCCAACCTAAAACGCCATAGGGCGCGGCGATTTTTCCCATTATCACCAAACGCCCCATTTTACTTTGCTCACTCATAGCGATGTCTATGCTACGAGGCTGCGTCCATGCAAATGGACGAGCAATCGATTACTCAGCAGCAGGTGCTTCAGCTGGCGCTTCTGCAGCAGCGGCCTCTGCGGCGGCTTTAGCAGCGGCAGCTTCAGCAGCAGCCTTTTCAGCCTCAGCTTTAGCAGCGGCTTCGGCTTCTGCCTTGATCTTTGCTGCAGCTTCTGCGGCAGCTTTAGCCTTGGCAGCTTCGGCTTTAGCGATATCTTTCGCTTTTTGCGCTTCAATCGCCTCTGGGCCTTTCGCATGGAATTTAACCAAGCGCGCTACGGTGTCAGACATTTGTGCACCGTTGCTAGTCCAGTGATTCAAACGTGTGCTATCGATACGCAACGTCTCGGCAGCCACTTTGGCAGATGGGTTGTAAAAGCCAACGCGCTCAATGAAACGACCATCGCGACGGTTACGTGAATCAGCAACCACTACGTTGTAAAACGGGCTTTTTTTGGAGCCACCACGTGATAAACGAACTACGACCATAATGAAATCTCTATAAATTGTTCTGCAGAAAGGCGCGGATTATACGTTATTTATGACCGGATTGGCAACCAAAACATACATAAAATATACAAAAACAAACAACTAATTTGTCACGTAGCGTGTCACGTCCGGCAATTGTGCGCTGGCAAAACCTTCGCGCCGCAGACGGCAGGAATCACATTTACCGCAAGCACGGCCTTGCGTATCGGCCTGATAACATGACACTGTCTGGCTATAATCCACGCCCAGCCTGGTTCCCAGGGCAATGATTTCGGCTTTGGTCATGTCAATCAAAGGCGCATGGATAGTAATCTTCTGGCCTTCCACCGCGCTTTTGGTGGCAAGGTTGGCCATTTCCTGAAACGCTTTCACATATTCGCCACGGCAATCCGGATAGCCGGAATAATCCAACGCGTTGACGCCGATAAAAATATCCTGCGCGCCCAGCACCTCCGCCCAGGCCAGTGCCAGCGAGAGCATGATGGTGTTGCGCGCCGGGACGTAGGTCACGGGAATGCCTTCGGTTGGCGATTGCGGCACGGCGATTTTATCGTCCGTCAATGCAGAGCCGCCAAACAGACTCAAATCCAGCTGCGCGGTCTTATGTTCCGCTGCACCCAGGCTGCGTGCGATATCCCGCGCAGCTTGCAGCTCGGCAATATGACGCTGGTGATAATCCAGACTCAGGCAATAGCCATCGTAACCTTGCGATTTGGCAATCGCCAGGCAAGTTGCGGAATCGAGTCCGCCAGAAAGAAGAACAACTGCTTTTTTACTCATACTCACCAGATTTTGTTCAAATTAAGAGGATGACGCGAAAGCAAGCCGCAGACAGTACGTTTTGTGTACGGCAAGGCGAAGCTGACAAAGTCAGCGCTTAATTTCAACAAAATCCTCATACTCCCTGTTTCTCGCCCCACAATATTTTGTGTAATTGTATCTGCATGCGCACCGGCAGCTTGTCCTGCAAAATCCATCCCGCCAGCGTTTCAGCAGGCACATCATGGAACGCGGGTGAGAACAGCACCGGGCATTTTTGCGTCAGCTTGTATTCATCCAGCTTGGCTTTTGCCCAGTCGTAATCGGCGCGGCTGCAGATGACGAATTTGATCTCGTCTTTCGCATGCACCCAATTCAGGTTATCCCAGCGCATGTTCTTTTCTTCGCCGGACGCCGGAGTCTTCACGTCCAGAATCACCGAGACACGCGAATCCACTTTAGAGATATCCATCGCACCCCCCGTCTCCAGTGATACGCTGTAGCCCGCATCACACAAGGCTTGCAGCAGGGCATGACATTCCTTCTGCGCCAGCGGTTCGCCGCCGGTAACACACACATAACGCGCACCATAACTGGCCACTTGCTGCAAGATTTCGGCGATTTCCATGTTTTTGCCGCCACTGAATGCGTACTCGGTATCGCAATAAGTACAACGCATCGGGCAACCTGTCAGGCGCACGAACACTGTCGGCAAGCCCATGCGACTGGTCTCGCCCTGCAGCGAATGAAAAATCTCGTAAACCTTGAGTGTCATAAAAAAGAAAGCGCCAACTATTGTTGGCGCTATTTTACCTCATGCCTCTTACTACCTGTTATTTGATGCCATCCAATAGCTTCAGGCGCTTTTGTGCGTTAGATGTTACAGGCGCATCCGGGTACTTGCTCACCAGTTCCTTCAACGTTTTCTTGGCGTTGCTCACTTGCCCCAGTTGGATCTGGCAATTGGCCTGGTTATACATCGCATCCGGCACTTTGGCGCTTTGCGGGTGCTGATCTATCACCTTCTGCTGCGTAGCGATAGCGGATTTGTAGTTCTTGAGTGCGAACTGGGAGTAACCAAGGCCATATAGCGCATCCGGCACAAGTTTGCTGTTAGGATACTCTTTCAGGAAAGCATCATAAGCCGCAAAAGCCTCTTTATGCTTGACTGATTTGCTCAGTTCTTCGGCTTCCGCAAAGGCTTTAACATCCTTCTCCTCCACTACAGGCGCTGGCGCTGGCTGTGGCGGCGGGGTAGTTGCCTGGGCGCCGCTCTCCAGCTTGCGCAGGCGACCATCGGTATCCGCATACAAATCTTTCTGACGTTGTTGAGCAAGTTCAAGCTGGTGATTGGCGACTTCCAGGTCACCTTTCAGGCGCGCAACCTCCTGCTTGAGCAACTCAATCTGGTTCTGCATGTCAGCCAGGCCACCGCCCTGCACAATGGCCTCTATCGCCGCAATGCGCTTTTTCAGGTCGTTAAGCGCAGCCTGATGGGCTTCATCGTTGGCATTGCTTTTAGACTCGACATCCAGGATTTTCTTACGCGCTTCCTTGTCGTCGAACAAGGCCGCCTGGGCGCTCAAGGTGCCTGTCAGGCAAGCAACTGCAAGCAAGGCAGATATCAAGCGCATTACTCACCCTCGTACACGATGTCTACGCGGCGATTCGGCTGGAAACAGTTCTCATCGGCACAGTTCTGTGTGGCTTTCTCTTCACCGTAGCTTACGGTTTCGATCTGCTTATCCTGTACACCCAGCAGGTTCAGCGATTTCTTCACCGCAACGGAACGACGTTGGCCCAGAGACAGGTTATACTCACGCGCACCACGTTCGTCGGTATTGCCTTGCAGAATCACCTTGGCATTGCCGTTTGCCTGCAGATATTTGGCATGCGCCTCAACCAGCGGGCGAAACTCGGCTTTCACGATGTCACTGTCGAAATCGAAATAGATGTTGCGTTTCGACAGGATATTGTTCGGGTCTTTCAGCGGATTGTTCCCGCTCGCATTGGCGTTGCTGTCCACCACCACTTCCTTGACGCCAGAAGTATCTGCGGCAGGCGCGCTGTCAGCGGGCTTGGTTGCCGTTGTGGGGCTTTTATCCTCGACTGCCGCAGGCTTGTCTGCCATAGGTGTGCTTTTACAAGCCACTAACAAGGCGGATGCTACTACAGCGAACATCAGTTTACTATTGAATGGTTTTAACATATCACTCCTCTTTCTCCCCTACCGGGGTCATTACCCTTGTTTGTCTAACTTCAAATCTTGTTATTTAACCGTTGGTCCCCACGCTGGCTCGCGCACGTCACCGCTGGATTCTGTCAGGCGTTGACGCATCTTACCATCTGCGGAGACTGCTGCCAAAGTGCCGCGTCCGCGTAGCTTGGTCGCATATAAAATCACCCGTCCGTTCGGAGCAAAGCTGGGCGATTCGTCCTGGCTGCCTTCGCTCAACAATTGCACCTGCCCACTGGCCAGATCCTGCACTGCCACGCGGAATTTCCCGCCATCGTTGCGAATATACGCCAAAGTTTTGCCATCAGGTGAAAAACGTGGGCTGACGTTGTATGCGCCTTCGAAAGTCACGCGTGTCGCATCGCCGCCGTTGGCCGGCACCTTGTAGATTTGCGGACGTCCACCGCGATCAGACGTAAAATAAATCCAGCTGCCATCCGGCGAGAATACCGGCTCAGTATCAATGGCGCCGCTCTTGACGATTTGTTTCAGACCACTACCGTCGTCATTAATGGTATAGATTTGTGAGTTGGCGCCATAAGTCAGCACGATGGCCAACTTACTGCCATCCGGCGCCCAGGCTGGCGCACTATTGTTGCCCTTGAAGTTGGCGACTATTTTTCTTTCACCCGTGTTCAGCGATTGCACGAATACAATGGGCTTTTTCTTCTCGAAGGAGACATACGCCATCTTCTCACCGTTTGGCGCCCAAGCCGGGGAAATGATCGGCTCGTTGGACGATACCAGCGGTTGCGGGTTATAGCCATCCGCATCGGCCACCATCAAGGCATAGCGTTTACCAGATTTGTTAACGTAAGCAATGCGACTGGAGAAGAAGCCGTTCTCGCCCGTGAGTTTCTTGTAAATCATGTCGGAAATCTTGTGGGCAGTCTGGCGCAACTGACCTGCATTCGCTTGGTAATCCATATCCGCCAGAATGCTCTGCTTTAACACATCCAGCAGCTGCACATGCACATTGAACTTGCCCGCCCCCAACGGTTTGATTTCACCCACGGTCATCGCCTGCGCCTGCAAAGCGACCCATTCAGCATATTTCACCTGCGTCACACTGGTTGGCAGATTCGCCATGCCGCGCGTTTCCAAAGCACGGAACAAGCCACTGCGCTGCAGATCGGCCGCGATGATTTCATGCAGATTATCCTTGGCCGGCACATCGGGAGACTTGCCAAAAGGCAGGATTGCAATCGGGATTTGCTGGGCACCGCCGCCGCTGATCTCGATTTCCAGCGCGGCATTTACAGGGGTAGATAGCCAAAAAAGCAGGCCGAAAAACAGGGTAAAGTCAAACAGTTTCAATCGCATCATCGTGGTATTGGGCGCTTTTGTTCTGAAAAAGTTCTTTGCATTCTTACTCAATTCCACATCGCATGCCAACCACATTTACATTTTGTTACATGCATCGCGTACTAATCGTTAGGCCGGAATTTCAAATTCATATGCCTGAATTGTGCAAATATGTTGGCATCGGCCGGAACTGGCAAAGGCTCCGAGGCAATGATGGCCCGCTCCACAGCGCCGTCACAAGCGGCATTGCCGCTGGATTTAACAAGTTTTGGCGTACCCTTCAATTCACCAGTGGGCAACAAGGCGATTTCAAAACGCAATTCTGGATTACCCTCACCACAAAGTGTCTTGTTCACATTACCGCGAATTTTTGCCTTGATCTTATCAGTGTATTCACCCACCAAGCTACTATTAGCCGACGATTTTGCAGCATCTTCCCGATCTGTATGCTCCCCATCGATTTCCGCCTGCAGTTTTTTCAAGGCTGGATTGTCGGTCTTTTCAGGCTTGGTCAAATCCTCATCTCGCATCGCCTGCAATAATTTCTCTCGCTCTGCCTGCTTTTTCTGCTCCGCCAGTTTCTTCTCGGCTAATTTCTTTTCTTCTAAACGTTTGGCTTCTTCCTGTTTTTTCTTTTCTAGCTCGATATCCACCTTTTCTACTGCCTTTGGCTCTGGCTTATCTTCCACAAGGGGCTTGGGCTCCGGCTTAGGCTCGGGTTTCTCTTCTACAACAGGTTTAGGTTCTGGCAAGGGCGGAGGCGTTAATTTGGAGACAGGTAACTTATCCCAAAGGTCAACTTCCACCACGTTCAGTACCTGATGCGCAGCCTTCCAGTTGAAGGAAATCAGCATACCGCCCAGCAGCACCAGATGCACCAACAGCGCCAGCGCGCCTGCTTTCACCTTGTCCGGATTTTCGTGTTTTCTGAACATACGCCAGCAGATCCTTAAGTTGCAGGCTTGAACAACAAACCAACCTTCTCCACTTTGGCCTGTTTGAGCAAATCCATGACTTCGATTACTTTGCCATAAGGCGTTTTCTCGTCTGCACCTACCACCACCGCGCGTGGTGACTTTTTCAGCTGATCTTTAATTTTTGCCAGCAATTGGTCACGCTGTAACTTTGTCCCCTCTATTTCCGTACTACCGTCTTTCCGGACTGTGACAACAATCGGCGTTGTAGCCTGCTTCATCGCTTGACCCACCTTGGGCAGTTCAACTACACCAGGATTGGTCATCGGTGCAGTTACCATGAAAATCACCAGTAACACCAAAGTCACGTCGATATATGGAACGACATTGATTTGATTCATCATGCGGCGTTTGCGGGTTCTGCTCATGACAAAACTCCTTAGGATTTTCGCTGAAGAATATTCGTAAATTCTTCCATAAAGCTTTCGTAACGCACCGACAACCGGTCCACCTTGCTGGCAAAGCGGTTATAGGCGATCACAGCAGGAATCGCTGCGAACAGACCAATGGCTGTCGCCACCAGTGCCTCGGCAATCCCGGGTGCGACTTGGCTCAAGGTGGCCTGAGCCACACTGGAAAGGCCGCGAAATGCATTCATGATGCCCCATACCGTGCCGAACAGACCAATATACGGACTAACAGAACCGACAGAGGCCAGAAAAGGCAGATGCGCATCCAGATTATCCAGCTCGCGGTTATAGGCCGCACGCATGGCACGGCGCGCGCCTTCCATCACATCACTCACCTCCATACGGCCTTGTTGTTTATGGCGAATAAACTCTTTGAAGCCAGCCTCGAAGATGCTGGCCATGCCTTGTGGTTTGCGGCGCCCGGCACCCAGTCCGTCATAAAGCTTGGTTAAATCTCCACCAGACCAGAAGGCATTTTCAAAGCTCTCTGCATCAGCCTCAGCGCGCTTGAGTGAAAACACCTTGATAAAGATGTACCACCAAGATACCAATGAGGTAAGCAGCAAAATCAGCATCACCAGCTGCACCGGCAAGCTGGCACCCGAAATCAAAGTCAGGAATGACATATCGTGCGCAACATTCATGCAAGCTCCGTTATATGAGGGATAATGGCTTCCAAAATCGCTTTGGGGATAGCCACAGGTTTAAAGGTTTGGGTGCCCACACAGGCTACCCGGACTTTCGCTTCGATGAGCAACTCTTCACCGCGCAAAATCTTTTGTGCAAACTGGATGCTGCTGCGCCCCAGTTCGGAGACGAACATGCTGACAATCAGGCTGTCGTTGAATCTCGCGGGTTTCTTGAATTGAATCTCCAGACTATGCACCACAATGACAATCTCCAACTCATCACGCAAGACAGTTTGCTCGTAACCTAGATGACGCAGCCATTCTGTCCGTGCACGCTCAAGAAAGTTCAAATATTGGCTGTGATAGACGACGCCGCCGGCATCGGTATCTTCGTAATAGACACGCACCGGCCAATCAAATACGCTTACTGCTGCTGCCATAGCTCTCCACTAGCCATATTGCTTGGCACAGCAAGTCCAAAGTGCTGATAAGCCGAAGCGGTGGCAACACGTCCGCGCGGAGTACGCATCAAGTAACCTTGCTGGATCAGGTAGGGCTCGAGCACATCCTCTATTGTGTCACGCTCTTCACCGATTGCAGCAGCCAGATTGTCCAGCCCGACCGGGCCTCCGCCAAACTTTTCCAGCACAGCTTGCAATAACTTTCTATCCATGACATCAAAACCCAGTTTGTCCACGTCCAGCATTTTCAATGCAGCATCGGCAACCTCGGCACTCACCTTGCCATTGGCTTTGACTTGCGCGAAATCCCGCACGCGGCGCAGCAATCGGTTGGCGATGCGAGGTGTACCGCGTGAGCGGCGTGCGATTTCCAGCGCGCCGGTATCGGTCATATCCACCTCCAGCAAGCCAGCGCTGCGATGTACGATACGCGATAATTCCTCCGCGGTGTAGAATTCCAGCCTAGAAACAATACCAAAACGGTCGCGCAACGGATTGGTCAGCATGCCAGCGCGGGTCGTAGCACCTACCAGCGTAAACGGCGGCAAATCCAGTCTGACACTGCGCGCCGCCGGGCCTTCGCCTATCATAATATCCAGCCGGTAATCTTCCATGGCCGGATATAGAATTTCCTCCACGACTGGGGAGAGGCGGTGGATTTCGTCGATAAACAACACATCGTTAGGTTCAAGATTGGTCAACAAGGCAGCCAGATCGCCTGCCCGCTCCAGCACCGGGCCAGAAGTCTGGCGCAGATTGACGCCCATCTCTCTCGCAATGATATGGGCTAGAGTGGTTTTCCCCAGCCCAGGCGGGCCAAACAACAGCACATGATCCAGCGCCTCTTGGCGTGCACGCGCCGCGTTAATGAATATTTCCAGTTGCCCGCGCGCTTTTTCCTGACCTACATACTCATCCAATACCTTGGGGCGCAGGGCACGCTCAATGGCTTCTTCTTGTGGGCTGGCTGCCGCAGGGGCAATGAGGCGATCGGTTTCAATCATGGCGGTGTTTATTGTAGAACACCGCTATTATGTATTTAAACTGTTAAATTTCTCAATCAATTTTTTGATAGCGACGGGCGAGCCCAAATGCAGGCCTTGCCCATAATGCACTCCGATTGTCCGCAATTCATTTAGCACCTCCTCATTCTCGACAAACTCGGCAACCGTCTTGATGTTCAACGCCTCTGCAACGCTGTGAATGGAGCGCACCATGGCATGGTCGATCCTGTTGATATTCATTTCTCTGACAAATGAGCCTTCAATTTTAAGGTAATCCACTTCAAAATTCTTGAGGTACATGAAAGAAGACATGCCGCTACCAAAATCATCCAGCGCAAATTTGCATCCGATCTTCCTGAGTGCTGTAAACAAATTAATGGTGTTTTTCAGATTCACAATGGCTGCGGTCTCAGTAATCTCGAAGCAGATACTGTTTGGTGGAATCGCATAAATCGCGAACTGTTCGCGAATGAACCCCAGCAACCCTTTTTCCCCTAGCGATGTGCCAGACAAATTAATGGAAAACAAATAGTCACAATTGTCACGGGACACATCCAGCAACTGACGATATGCCGCGAAAGTGTTTTTGATGACCCAACGGTCGATATTGGGCATCAAGTGGTAACGCTCTGCAGAAGAAATAAACGAAGTCGGCATAATCAACTGTCCGGCTGCATCGAACTTTCGAATTAATACTTCGTAATGCTGCACTGCTTTTTCTCTTGCGCTGGCGTAAGGACTAATCGGCACGATAGGCTGGCAATACAATATGAATTGTTCGTCATCAATCGTGCTGGTAAGGTCAGACACGACGGCTACTGCGCTCTGACGCTGCATCATTTCCACATCGCCAGCGCTATACAGATAGCTCTGGTTCTTGCCCGCTTTCTTGGCGGAAAAACAGGCCGCATCGGCTGCCTGCATTACGCTGCTGGCCGTCTGGAAGCTGGCATCTATCACCACCATACCAACACTCAGCCCCAAATTGAAAACCTTATCATCGTATGCAAACCGATAATCCCGCACCAATTTTAGCAAGTCATTCACAATTTGCTGGGCATCACTGAGGCTGCAATTTTCCAGCAGTAGTGCGAACTCATCCCCCCCGACACGCGCCATGGTATCTTTATCCCTGACCCGGTGAGCGAACAGCACGCTAATTTGCTTGAGCAATTCATCCCCGGCACCATGTCCACAAGTATCATTCACCAGCTTAAATTGATCCAAATCCAAATAGCATAAAACATGCTGTGGCCGGGCCTCCTCGAGACGTGCAAGACATCGTTCGAGGCGATTCTCAAACTCACGCCGATTGATAAGCCCGGTTAAATCATCATGCTGCGCCTGATGGCGCAGCATGTCGGTCGCTTCCAGAATCTTTTCCTGCATGTTTTCATAGGCTGACTTGAGGCTTTTGGCCATGGAATTAAACCCTTTTTGCAAGGTAGCGAGTTCTCCGCTGGAGTTCTCGGCAATGGTATGATGATACGAACCCTCGCCTACCTTGTTGACAGCCCATGCAATCTCCTGAATCGGCTTGGTAATATTACGCCCGATCTGCCAGGCCATCAGCGCACTAAGCAATAGGCCAAAGCCGCCAATCACAACAATTTTAGCGATTAAATCTTTTCTCAGATCTAATAATGGCTGAGTACTAAATGACACATAAACATGCCCGATCTCCAAATTGGCGGTCAGTTTTCCTAGCAATCTTGGTTCATCCTCAATGCCAGAAAAGTCCTCAACTTCGACTAAGCTCCTATAGATAGGCGCCGTAAAAATCATGGCATTTTCTGCCTCAAGAGAGTCTTCTGATGTCTCGCGGATCTTGGAAAGATAGCGGGTTGGAATCGGCCGACCACTTAATGCCAACGTTCGCCCATACTTATCTGTAACCAGCACAGCACTAATTTGCTCATCACTGGATAAAGCCTGATCAACCAGCTTCTGCAACAAATTACGATTGCCGGAAATAACCCCGTACTCGGCAGCTGGTGCCAATTGCGTTGCAATAATGCGACCATGGTCCTGCACTGATTGATTCAGCAGCTTAAACACATTGGATATTGCATAGCCTGCCAAAATTGCTGCAAACAGCACTGCCGGCAATGTACCAAGTAAGACAACTCGCCCTTTAATACCAAAATTTTTCATGGCTAGTGCTCCAGAGACATGAGTTTCTTTTCCACGACTTCTTCGCGATCAGGTGTAATATTTAGGGCACGTGCTACTTGCTGATTGATGCTCACGGAGAAGTATTTGGGTGGCTGTGGCGGCAACAATATATTTTGCTGTTGCTGCGACCTTACGGTTATTTCCACTGCTTGCTTGGCTAATTGTGCCGTAGTGCTATAAACAGCAGCTAAAGCGCCTGCCTTTACATATGACTGCGAAAAACCAAACACTGGTTTTTGATAACGGTAAGAAGTTAACAAAATAGGTTGTACCGTTTCCCGACTATAAACGATAGGGTCTGGTACGGCTAACAGCGAATCATTAGATTGCAGAATTTGGTTGAGTTTTGGAATAAGCTCGGATTCCTGGGTAATGCTCTCCATATTGATGCGCAAGCCTTTTTTCTCACCTTCCTCCCTCAATGCCTCACTGTTTGACACTGAGGCACTACCTAGCAAAATACCTAGGCTTCTTGATTCTGGTAACACTGTTTTCACCAATGCCATTTGCCTTTGATACGGCTGATCCAGCACAATCGCACTGAAATTACCCAAATCGCGGCGACTTTTTTCCATAACGGCATTAAAGACAGGTAACGGCGTAAATACCCCCAGCACCAGCGTAGTTGGCTTTAGCTGACTGGCCATCTCCAGCGCCCTTACCCCCAAAGCGATGACCAGCTCACCGTTTTCGGCCACAACCAGCCTCTTTGATTCATCCAGATCAATAGTCCTCACCTTGATTGCCGCATTTCTACTATTAGCCAATTCGCGCTTGAATTCCTCAACAAAAGCCAAGTTGGTCTGTGTCGGGGCGCTCATGATGATGGTGATGCCAGTGAAAGCACTGGCCAATATAGGCATGCACAAAGCCCATAGCAACACGAGATGCATTGCCAGCGTGTGCATACTATATGTTTTTTTATTTTTCAAAACAAAGGCTTAATAAAAATACCAAAAACTTTAGAAATCCAGCTTCACATTCAGGCGTGCACGGCGTTTTGCCTCGTTATAATCGGCAAACTCCAGGTAGTGACTATTGAACAGATTCTCTACAACCAGAGACACTTCACCGCCTACATTCCCGCGCTTAAATTTACGCGCAACCCTTAAGTCAGATTTTCTTATTAAATCGACCGGATCGCCATCACCCAATTGGGTAGTCTCCCCCACCTGATAATAGGAAAAGCTGGCATCCCAGCGCTCATTGAACCGATGTGTCAACATCATGCTGAAACTATTGGTCGGCATAGATTTCGTAAAGTTTTTCTTTAAATTCGGATGAGTCTCCCGAATATTAACGTATGCATAGTTGAACAACAGACGGGTCGACTCTGCGATTTTCCAATCTGTTTGCAGTTCTATCCCATCCACGGCCGCATTACCCGAATTCAGCCCAGTATCCACCTCTCCGTTCTCATTCAACAGAAACACACCTGAAGGTACTGTGAAATCTGTTCTGGTATCAAAACGAATTACATCGGAAATCCGGTCGCTGAATATCCGCGCATCCAGATTTAATGCGCCATACTTGCCCAGATACCCGATCTCTCTGGAAACAATTTGTTCAGGCTTCACATGGCCTCTATTAGATAGCAGTTGTAGCAACAATGCCTGAAAGGGCGCAGGAGGCTGAAGTGGAATATAGTATTTTTGGTCAAACTTTTCCTCGATGTAATTTGGTGTGCGTAAAGCACTTGATACACCCAACCGTACCGTATGATTCTGATGCGGCTTGAAGTTAACGCTAGCACGCGGCGAGATATCGGTGCCAGTAAAATCGTTATGTTCCAACATGGCACCGGCGTTCACAGTCCACATAGAGTGAGGACGCCACTCCACATGACCAAACAACCGCTGCAAGTCGAACTGATCCGTTTTTCGTGAGCCTAAATAGAATGGTGCATACATAGTATCGCGCCGAATGCTGCCACCCCATACGGCACGAATGCTATTCCCAAGTGCAAAGGTGTGTTGTGCTTCAATGTCCGTCCGTTCGCTAGTCACATCATTATTAATGTACAAATGGTTACTTACCAAATTGTTAACCACAATTGGTGGCAAGCCGAATCCGGAGAGTACTGGACGCAAATCTACCGATGTTGTCTCGTCGTCCGAATGGTCGTAGCTATGATAGGCCTGCAACTGAAAGTCACTAGTATCGCTTAACTGGTGCTTCCAGCGCACCAGGCCATAATAGTTACTGGTATCCTTGGTACGCGGCAGAAACACAACAGGGTCCTCGTTAATATTACCTTCACCGCGTTCGCCGTTTGCAATCCCTAGCTCAAGCTCCAGATTGTTATTGAGATTGATCTGATAATCCGCCTGCACATTGGCAAAGCGCGTACGCTTGAAATCATTCCGCTGATCCAACCCATCGTCTTGACGATAACCCGTCGTAACGCGATAGACCCAATCTCCACTTTTACCAGCATGGCGGTAAAAAGCTTCGTTACGCCCATTCCCGTGCGTTAGCAGCGCAGTATTGCCGGAAACCTCAGAAGGATGCTGTGTGATGATGTTAATAGTGGCAAAAAAAGCATTGGCTCCATAGCTGGCAGCATTAGGGCCACGCGTCACTTCGACACGCTCTATATCCATCAAGGCTATCGGCAACTCACTCCATTTAACACCACCAAACAGAGGCGTGTACACTGAGCGCCCATTGACAAGAACCTGCATGTTACCCGGATAAGCGGTCGTCATACCGTGGTAGCTCACGGCATGGTTGGTATTATAGACAAAGCCCGCATTAGCCCCCACATACATGCCCGGCACCAACCTGAACAAGTCCGGCAAATCCACCACCCCAGATGCACGTACCGTTTCGCGGTCTATCACCGTCACTGCAGAAGGCGCATCCGCAACATTTTGCGCCAATCGAGACACAGTCAGTACCCTGGGCACATCCCCCAAATAATCATATTCCGTCAGCGCAAGCTGGGTAGCATCCTCAGCATATGCCGTCTGGGCACACAACACCAGAAAACCTAGCCAACTACTCTTGTTAAAGCACATTTGACCGCCCCTATCCTGCGCAACCTTGCAAGATTGAATCCTATAGCCTATTTTGACAACAGCTTCAATGCCTGCCTGATTCCTTCTGAAACGCCGACATTTGCCTCTAGTTGCTTCACCGCAGCCTGGGCTTCACGCTCGTTATATCCCAATGCCAACAAAGCGTTCAGCACATCATATGTAGCAGACTTTGCCGTTGACGCCACTCCAGACATATCCGTTACCGCGAACTTGTCTTTCATTTCCAACAGCAGCCGCTCGGCAGTTTTTTTGCCGATGCCCGGAATGCGTGTCAGCATCGAGGTATCCTGCGCACTCACCGCCGCTGCTAAATCTGCCACGCTGACACCACTCAAAATCGCCAGTGCCGATTTAGCGCCAATACCATTCACTTTCAGCAGTTGCTTAAAAGTCTGCTTTTCCTGATCGGTAGCAAACCCATACAGCAATTGCGCATCTTCACGCACTACCATATAAGTTAGCAATTGCACCTTTACACCCAGTTCTGGCAGGTTGTAAAACGTGCTCATCGGCACTTCCACTTCGTACCCAACTCCAGCGCAATCTATCACAATAAACGGTGGAGCTTTTTCTATCAATAGTCCATTCAGGCGTGCAATCATGCGTGCTCCCAAAACAATATCAACGTCAACATCAATCCATGACCCAGCATCGCGGCTAATGTAAGTTGAATCGCTGGTCTCAATCGTACAGGCATTTCTGCAAAATACATCAAATGTTGGCTAGCAATAAAGGAAAATAATACAGGGAGTGCGGACAACAAGCTCGCTTTTGGCAGCACGCCGGCCCAAACACCCCAGAACATGCAAAGCATCGCCAGTCCTGCAATGAGTGGGTAACCAAGTGTCACCTGATGCAACGGTAAACGCGCCACCCAATGCCGTTTGCCCACCTGAATATCCGCTTGGCGATCAGGGAACTGGTTAATGAACAGCAAATTGGTTACCAGCAGCGCATAAGGCAAACCCACGATAACAGGCTGCCAAGCAAATGTCTTGCGTTGCACGAAATCCGCGCCAACCGTAAGCCCCAGAAACCCAAGTAGCACGCATAACTCGCCCAAACCATGGCTGTTGAGTTTTAGCGGCGGTGCCGAATATGCCCAGCCAATCAACAACCCGCCCGCCCCCAGCCACAGCATCTCAGAACCGGTTTTTGAAACAAGCCACAGGCCGCCCAGCATCACCGCAGCTAACAGGGCATAGCCAAAACGCGCTGTCTGCGCAGCAGTCAGTACGCCATTCTGGATGAAACGGCTGCCACCGGTAAATGGATACAAGCGTTCGGTATTCAGGTCATCCGTACCGTTCAAAGCATCGAAATAGTCATTCAGCACATTCACTGCTGCATGGGTCAGCAATGCTAGCAGCACGGTAATGATTGCCAAATCAATTTGGAGTTGCAAACCGCCCCATGTGGCGCTTGCAATGCCCAACAGACACGCAACCAGAGTCGCTAGAAGAAAAGGTGGGCGGGTGGCAAAGAAATAGCGAGAGAGGGGGTTACGATAGCTGGATAATGTAGGTTCCATTGGCATCATAGCGCTTACACCAGCCGTCCGCCGCGCACACGGAAACCGGCCGTCGCCAGCTTGCCCAATCCTTGCCCGCCATGGGCATGACATATCGCACAAGCCAGCGCATCGGCTGAATCCGGGCTAGGGACAGCGGGCAGATTGAGTAATCGCTTCACCATTTCCTGCACTTGCTCTTTTTTGGCATGACCGTTACCCACTACCGATTGTTTAACCTGCAAAGCCGTATATTCCGCTACAGGCAATTGGCGAATCACCGCCGCACTGATGGCCGCGCCACGTGCCTGCCCTAATAACAAAGTAGATTGCGGATTCACGTTCACAAACACCTTTTCCACCGCCACTTGCGCTGGCTGGTAAGTTTCAATCACCTCAAACAAGCCATCCAGAATCAGCTTGAGACGTGCTGGCAACTCTTCCTTGTCATGGGTCTTGCCACTGGCGGTTTTAATGGTGCCGCTGGCGATATAGGTGATTTTCTCGCCTACTTTTTCGATGACTCCAAACCCGGTGATACGCAGGCCGGGGTCTATGCCAAGAATGCGGGTAGTATTCACTTACACCATCATTTATTCTTCAATGAGAGCGGTTGTGTACACATCTTGTACATCATCCAAATCTTCCAGCGCATCCAGTATCTTCTGCATCTTCACCCCATCTTCACCGGAAAACTCGGTCTCGTTCAGAGGCTTCATAGTCACCTCGGCCAACACGGCTTTCAAACCTGCAGCTTCCATGGCTTCTTTCACTGCCAGAAAATCAGCCGGAGGCGTAATCACCTCAATACTGCTATCGTCATGGGTCATGACATCCTCAGCTCCGGCTTCCAGTGCCACTTCCATCACTTTATCTTCGCTCGTACCGGGCGCATACACCAATTGGCCGCAATGTTTGAACATGAACGCCACGCAACCATCGGTACCCAGATTGCCGCCGTATTTAGTTAGCGCATGGCGCACATCGGCCACCGCACGCTGTTTATTGTCAGTGAGGCAATCAATGATGATGGCCGCGCCGTTGATGCCATAACCTTCGTAGCGTATTTCCTCATAGTTCACACCTTCCAACTCGCCCGTGCCTTTTTTGATAGCGCGAGTGATGTTGTCCGCCGGCATGTTCTCTTCCTTGGCTGCAGCAACCGCAGCGCGCAAACGCGGGTTCATGCTGGTGTCACCGCCACCGAGACGAGCAGAGACGGTGATTTCCTTAATCAGTTTGGTGAAAATTTTGCCACGTTTGGCATCCTGACGACCTTTGCGATGCTGAATATTGGCCCATTTACTGTGTCCTGCCATTTTGCTTAATTCCTGATGTTCCTTAATAAAAACCGAATTTTAGCACAGGCTAATCCTGCCCCATATTTGGGTCAATCTGCGTGTGTTTTTTAATACTGATGTAGGAAATCAACAACAATGAAACTGCAATCAGCGCCATGCCAACCAGCTCATGTCCTGAAGGCACCTCACGCAACTGTATCCAAGCAGCCAGCACGCCTATCACCGGCGCCAGCAGGCTGGACATGCTGGCCACGCCCGCCTGTAAGCGCTGCAGTGCATATAGCCACAGCAACCAGGCCAGCGCGTTGCAAAATACTGCGTTGTATATCACGGCACCGATAAAGTAAGGCGTCCATTGAACCGCTGGAGCCGGAATTAAATATGCCGCGATAACAATCGGTACACTTCCAAACAGCATCTGCCATGCGGTGAGGGTCAGCAAATCCAGCTCCGGCGCAACTTTGTGCAGTTTTTTTGCAACAATCACCGCCAACGCCCAGCTTACCCCCGAAAGGACTGCCAGCAACATGCTGAACTTATCCGCACCCAAATGCAACGGATCCAGAATGAACAAAATACCCAGTGCCGAAAGTATAGCTGCAGGCCACTGCAGACCTTGAAGTTTCTCGCCTAGTAGCGGCCAAGCTAGCAGCATCACCCAAAACGGCATGGTGTAAGTCAGCACGGCGGTTTTCCCTGCACCGCCACTCACCAGTGCCCACATCAGCAAACCGGTAAAACCGCTAGTCTGCAACAAACCAAGCAGAATCAGTGTGGGAATATGATGTATCCTGAAAGGCTTACGCAGCAGCAAGATAAGCATAAACAGGCATATCGAGCCGATGATTGTGCGCAACGCAATGAACTGGAATACACCCGCAAATTGCAGCGCATTCTT
>JBGANT010000010.1:0-65813 GCA_044222155.1 Methylophilus sp. | reverse complement strand
AAGGAAATTTATATCGATGATTTACGCGAAGAGTTCGTGCGTGATTTCGTGTTCCCGATGTTCCGCGCCAACACGGTTTACGAAGGTGAATACCTGCTAGGCACTTCGATTGCACGTCCGTTGATTGCCAAACGTTTGATCGAAATTGCCCGCGAAACCAATGCGGATGCGGTTTCCCATGGCGCGACCGGTAAGGGCAATGACCAAGTGCGCTTTGAGTTAGGCGCCTATGCACTCAACCCAAACATCAAGATCATTGCCCCATGGCGCGAATGGGATTTGCTATCCCGTGAAAAGCTGATGGCTTATGCAGAAACACATGGTATTCCGGTGGATATGAAACATAAGCAAGGCGGCAGCCCGTATAGCATGGATGCGAACCTGCTGCATATCTCCTACGAAGGCCGCCATTTGGAAGACCCGAACGCAGAAGCCGAGGAAAGCATGTGGCGCTGGACAGTGTCGCCGGAAGCCGCGCCGGATCAGGCAGAGTATATCGAACTGGAGTACGTGAACGGCGACCCGGTTGGCTTGAACGGCAAAAAAATGAAACCGCACGACCTGCTGGCCGAGTTGAACAAGCTGGGTGGCAAACATGGTATCGGTCGTCTGGATTTGGTGGAAAACCGCTATGTGGGCATGAAATCGCGCGGCTGTTACGAAACGCCGGGCGGCACGATTATGCTCAAAGCGCACCGCGCCATCGAAAGCCTCACTTTGGATAGGGAAGTCGCGCACTTGAAAGATGACTTGATGCCGCGTTACGCCAGCCTGATCTATAACGGTTACTGGTGGAGCCCGGAGCGCATCGCCCTGCAAACCTTGATAGACCATACGCAAAGATCGGTCAACGGCACCGTGCGCCTGAAACTCTACAAAGGCAACGTCATTGTCGCCGGGCGTGATAGCAAAACCGATTCATTGTTCGATTCTTCCATCGCGACGTTTGAAGATGACAAAGGCGCCTATGACCAGAAAG
This sequence comes from Methylophilus sp., assembly GCA_044222155.1. Taxonomy (GTDB): domain Bacteria; phylum Pseudomonadota; class Gammaproteobacteria; order Burkholderiales; family Methylophilaceae; genus Methylophilus. Next base: position 64,834 of record JBGANT010000010.1, on the reverse strand, counting down.
ATGCAGGCGGCTTTATCAAGCTAAATGCCTTGCGTATGCGTATCGCCGCCAATTTGCGCAACCGGAAAAAATAAGCTGTTGTATGTCGAGACAAATTGTTGCCTATGACTCCACCCTGCGCGATGGCGCGCAGGCACAAGGGGTGTCGTTTACCGTAGAAGATAAACTCAAGATTGTCGAGCGCCTGGATGCGCTGGGTGTCGGCTATATCGAGGCTGGCAACCCCGGCTCCAATCCCAAGGACTTGGAGTTCTTTGAGCGCGCCGGTGCACTCAAGCTCAGGCATGCCAAAATCATCGCGTTTGGCAGCACCTGCAAGGTGGGGGTGGATGCCGCAGAAGACCGTAACGTACAATCGTTGTTGCGCGCGAATACACAATCCGTCGCGATTTTCGGCAAAAGCTGGGATTATCAGGTCACCGATATTCTGCGTACCACGCTAGACGAGAATCTGCGCATGATCGCCTCCACCATTGCCTTTCTCAAAGGACAGGGCAAAGAGGTGGTGTTCGATGCGGAGCACTTTTATGACGGCTACAAGGCGAATGCCGACTATGCGCTGAAAACCTTGCAGGCTGCGGCGGACGCGGGTGCAGATGTGCTGGCGCTGTGCGACACCAACGGCGGCACGTTTCCGAATGAGATATTCGAGATCACGCAAAAAGTCGTTACCCGCTTCCCAAAAGTTCAAGTCGGCATTCACTGCCACAACGATTGCGAAATGGCAGTGGCTAATTCCGTCGCCGCCGTGCAAGCGGGCGCAACCCAAGTGCAGGGCACCATCAACGGCATCGGCGAGCGTTGCGGCAATGCTAATCTGTGCTCCATTATCCCCAATCTGCAGCTTAAGCTTGGTTTGTCCTGTATTCCACAGGAAAACATCACCGAACTCACCGCTACCGCGCGCTATATCAACGATGTCGCCAACATGCCGTTCAATGACAAGGCGCCCTATGTCGGCAACGACGCATTCTCGCACAAGGGCGGCATGCATATCGATGCAGTGAGCAAGAGCCCGATTTCTTACGAGCATATCAACCCGCAGCAAGTCGGCAACGTGCGTCATATCCTGGTGTCAGAAGTCGCTGGACGCAGCGCGCTGCTGTCGAAGATTCGTGAGGTGGATGCGTCACTCGATAAGGATTCGCCCGATACCAAGCGCATTCTGGAGCATATCAAGGCGCTGGAGCATGAAGGTTATCAGTTCGAGAGTGCGGAAGGCTCCATTCAACTGCTGGTGCGCAAGCAGTTGGGTAAATTCAAGCCATTCTTCAAGTTCAAAGAATACCAAGTCAACATCCACGAGCCATCCAAGAACGGTATCAACTCCTCCGCCATGATTAAAGTGGAAGTGGATGGGCATGAGGAAATGGTGGCTGCAGAAGGCGACGGCCCGGTCAACGCGCTGGATAAAGCCATGCGCCGTGCATTGCAGCGTTTCTATCCAAGTATCGAAGAAGTCAAACTTACCGATTACAAAGTGCGCGTGCTCGATTCCGACCGCGCCACAGCCGCCAAGGTACGCGTGCTAGTGGAATCTGCCGATCATCATGAAAGCTGGACGACCACAGGCGTTTCCACCGACGTGATCGATGCTTCATGGCGCGCTATGATGGATGCGATTGAGTATAAGTTGATGCGTGATCAGGAACGTATTATTACACTTGATCAGGCAATAGCTGGTTAGCTACGCGCGCGTTCATTATTAAAACACCTGCTCTGGAAGCCAGTCTGGATGCGGCTTACAGGCCGGTGTTTATTCTAATGAATGAAAATTAAGTAGGTTGAAGTAAAACTAGCTTGAGCTGTTCTTGTTCTACAGGCCGTAAAGTCACTTGTTGATAACTAATCAGGCCAAGTTTTGGATGATTGAATTCGCGTTGCCCGCCTTGCCTTTCCAGCACGTCATGTTGTTTCCAAAAGCGTTCGAATTCCGGGCTGGCTTGCGAAAGCTCGCTCACCAACCTTTGTAGTTCTGGCTCTTCCAGCCGACTGCGGCAATCTGCGCGAAATTCTGCCACCAAGCGTCTAGCGCGCATTTCCCAGTTAACGACGAATTGTTTTGCATCCGGGTGCGTGAACACAAAGCGCAGCAGATTGGGCGGCAAGTCGCCTGGCGCAATTTTATCCAGCCAGCCGGAAAACAATGTTTGCGCAGGTTTGTTCCAGGCCAGTAAATCCCATGTGCGGCCCATGATATAGGCGGGGATGTTGATATTGCCGAGCATGCTGACTAGCGTTTCCGGCACAGTGTCTTCTTCTGCCGCGCTGGCGCGTGGGTCGCGGCGGTCTGCCATGTCGAACAGGTAGGCACGTTCGGTGCGTGATAACTTGAGTGCCTGTGCAAGCCTGTCCAACGCATCGGACGAGATATTGACCTCGCGGCCTTGTTCTATCCAGGTGTACCAGGTGGCGCTGATACTGGCGAGTTGGGCGACTTCCTCACGGCGCAGGCCTTGGGTGCGGCGGCGTGCGCCTGAGGGAAAGCCAAATGCTTCTGGCGTGCCGCGCTGGCGGAGGGCAAGCAGGAATTCGCCCAATTCTTTTCGTCTGTTATCCATTTTCCACCAATATTTGAAAAAAACATTATAACGAGCAAAGTTCAAGGCGCACGGAGCGCAGGAGCCAAGATAGTACGCGGTTGTACAGCGAGGCTACGAGCACCGCGCAACGCCGAAATTTGCCGTTAGAATGCTTTTTCCCTAGTAGTCTTAATACTAGTATAACTGATAGTCTTGTAAGAGTATTAAATAATGTTTATTCTGCACAAGTTTTCAGAATTTAGTACTAAAAGATACTGTTTTAAAAATTAGCTAAGGAGTGAGTCATGGCGGGAAAAACGCTTTACGACAAATTATGGGAGTCGCACGTCGTCCGTGAGGAATTAGACGGTACATGCTTGCTTTATATCGACCGTCACCTGGTGCATGAAGTCACCAGTCCGCAAGCGTTTGAAGGCATGCGCATGGCAGGCCGCAAGCCATGGCGCAGCACTTCGATTGTGGCAAATCCTGACCACAACACACCGACCAAGGATTGGGACAAGGGCATTGAAGACCCAGTCTCGCGTTTGCAGGTAGAAACGCTTGATAACAATATTAAAGAGTTTGGCGCATTGGTATATTTCCCGTTCAAGGATAGTCATCAAGGTATCATCCACGTGATTGGCCCTGAAAACGGTACTACGCTGCCGGGTATGACTGTGGTGTGCGGCGATAGCCACACCTCCACACACGGCGCATTTGGCGCATTGGCGCACGGCATCGGGACTTCCGAAGTGGAACACGTGATAGCGACCCAGACTTTGGTGGCGAAGAAATCCAAACGCATGCTGGTGAAAGTGGATGGCAAATTGGGTAAAGGCGTGACGGCTAAAGACGTTGCCTTGGCAATCATTGGCAAGATTGGTACTGCTGGCGGTACCGGCTACGCCATCGAGTTTGGCGGCGAAGTGATTCGTGGTTTCTCCATGGAAGGTCGCATGACCTTGTGCAATATGGCGATTGAAGCTGGTGCACGCGCTGGCATCGTCGCACCGGATGAGAAGACTACTGCTTATCTGAAAGGTCGCCAACATGCGCCAAAAGGCGAGAACTGGGATAAAGCAGTGGCTTATTGGAGCACCTTGAAATCCGATGCCGACGCACAGTTTGACACAGTGATTGAAATGCGCGGCGAAGATATCGAGCCACAAGTGACTTGGGGGACATCGCCCGAGCAGGTGTTGCCGATTGGTGCAACCGTGCCAGACCCAAGTAAAGAAGCTGATGCTACCAAACGCACTAGTATTGAAAATGCTTTGAAATACATGGGACTGACTGCAAATACGCCAATCGAGCAAATCCAGATCGATAAAGTGTTCATCGGTTCCTGCACTAATTCGCGCATTGAAGACTTGCGTGCTGCAGCCGGTGTGGCCAAAGGCAAGAAAGTGGCCAGCAACGTCAAGTTGGCGATGGTGGTGCCTGGTTCCGGTGTGGTGAAACGCCAGGCTGAGGAAGAAGGGTTGGACAAGATTTTCATCGCAGCCGGTTTTGAGTGGCGTGAACCAGGTTGTTCCATGTGTCTTGCAATGAACGCCGATCGTTTGAGTCCGGGTGAGCGCTGTGCATCAACCTCCAACCGCAACTTTGAAGGTCGCCAAGGCCCGGGGGGTCGTACGCACCTGGTGAGTCCGGAAATGGCCGCCGCCGCAGCGATTGCGGGCCATTTTGTTGATGTGCGCCAAGTTCAATAATTATTGGGCGCAATAAGGAGAAAAGACATGAAAGCATTTACCCAATTAAACGGTTTGGTTTGTCCGCTCGATCGCGCCAACGTGGACACCGACGCGATTATTCCGAAACAGTTTCTGAAATCTATCAAGCGCTCCGGTTTCGGCCCTTATTTGTTTGATGAATGGCGTTATACCAATTATGGTGAGCCGGGTATGGATTGCAGTACACGTCCGTTGAACAAGGATTTCGTGCTGAATCAGCCACGTTACCAAGGCGCGCAAGTGCTGTTGGCGCGTGACAACTTCGGTTGCGGTTCTTCGCGCGAGCATGCGCCTTGGGCAATTGAAGACCAAGGTTTTCGCGTGATTATTGCCCCCAGTTTTGCTGATATTTTCTTTAACAACTGCTACAAAAACGGCATTTTGCCAATCGTTGCCGATGCGGCGGTGGTTGACCGCTTGTTTAAAGAGTGCCAAGCGAACGAGGGCTACAAGCTGAATGTGGACTTGCCGTCGCAAACCGTGACGTTGCCAAGTGGCGATAGCTTTACGTTTGAGATTACGCCAACACGCAAACATAATTTGTTGAACGGGTTGGATGAGATTGGTCTGACCTTGCAGCATGCGGATGAGATCAAGGCGTTTGAGCAGAAACATAAAGCAGCACAACCCTGGTTGTTTGCTTAAAACCTACTGCGTAACTGATACTCGGCGTTGCGCGGTGCTCGAAATCCTCATGTACTACGTGTACATTCCGGTTTCTGTGCTCCGTGCGCCTTGATTATCAGTTACTCGCTACGGTTTTAGAGATTTTGAACAAAGAATTATTTTAGGAATTATTAAAATGACGATGAAAATTGCAGTTTTGCCAGGTGACGGCATCGGTCCGGAGATTATTAAACAAGCGCTTCGCGTGCTGGATGTGCTGAAAAAAGAGGGCATGGATATGGAGTTTACCGAGGCGCCATTGGGCGGCCAGGCATACGACCAATTCGGTGCGCCATATCCGGAATTCACACAAAAAGTCTGCCGTGAGGCAGATGCTGTGCTGTTGGGCGCTGTAGGCGGCCCTCAGTACGATACTTTGGATCGCCCTTTGCGGCCGGAACGCGGTTTGCTGGCAATTCGCAAGGACCTTGGCCTGTTTGCAAACTTGCGCCCTGCAGTTTTGTATCCTGAGCTTGCCAATGCTTCTACGCTCAAGCCGGAAGTGGTGGCGGGCTTGGACATCATGATCGTGCGTGAATTGACTGGCGACGTGTATTTCGGCCAGCCACGGGGTATGCGCACCAACGAGCAAGGCATCCGTGAAGGTTTCAATACCATGATTTACAGTGAGCCTGAAGTACGGCGCATCGCGCATGTCGCGTTTGGCATTGCGATGAAACGTAATAAGAAACTGTGCTCCGTGGACAAAGCTAACGTACTGGAAACGACCGAGTTCTGGAAGGAAATCGTGATCGATGTAGCCAAGGAATACCCGGAAGTTGAACTGACGCACATGTACGTGGACAACGCCGCGATGCAGTTGATTCGTAACCCGAAACAGTTTGACGTGATGGTGACCGGCAACATTTTTGGCGACATTCTGTCGGACGAAGCGTCCATGCTCACCGGTTCCATCGGTATGCTGGCCTCTGCCAGTTTGAATGAAAGCAAGAAAGGCCTGTACGAGCCTTCTCATGGCTCGGCGCCGGATATCGCCGGCAAGAATCTGGCTAACCCGATTGCGACCATCCTTTCTGCCGCGATGATGTTGCGCTATAGCTTTGATAACGAAGCTGCTGCGATCCGCATCGAAAATGCGGTGAAAAAAGTACTGGCGGCGGGTTACCGTACTGGCGATATCTACGAAGCAGGGATGAAGCGAGTCAGTTGCTCTGAAATGGGCGACCAGATCGTTGCGGCAATGTAATTGATAAAAAGGCCAGGTAAGGGCTTGCGATTAGCGTAAGCCCTTATTTTTTGGGATAATATAAATTTATTTGATTGGATTAAGTAAATGGCACAATTCGACAATGTCAGCGTCAAAAAGAAAGCCAACGTGTATTTTGATGGCAAATGCGTGAGTCATACGGTGATGTTTCCAAACGGCACGCGCTGCACGGTGGGGGTGATTTTCCCCAGCACGTTGACGTTTAATACCGGCTCGCCGGAATTGATGGAAATTAACGATGGTGTGTGTAAAGTGCGCCTGAAAGGCGAAGAAAGCTGGATGACTTACAAGGCAGGTGAAAAATTTACCGTGCCGGGTAACTCATCGTTCGATATTGAGACTATCGAAACAGTAGATTACGTTTGCCATTTTGAATAAATTTTGAGTATATGTTTTGGATGCTCTGGGAGCCAGCATTTATGCGGCTTCCGGAAGCATTGCTTGATATACTCAAAAGCATGGTGGAAATCACCGTTTATTGTTGTGCAATTTCTAGCAATGGAGTTATGTGATGCCTAGCTTTGATATTACATCCGAAGTCGATATGGTGAATCTGAACAATTCGATTGATTCAGCCAGCAAGCAGATTACCAATCGTTACGACTTCAAAGGCACATCGGCCAAAGTGGAATTCAACGAGAAGGATAAAGTCATCACCATTTTTGGTGATAACGATTTTCAGCTCGACCAAGTGAAGGATATTTTGTTGCCTGCAATGGAAAAGAAGGAGCCGGAGTCATCCAAACGCCTAGAGCATAAGGATGTGCAAAAAGTCTCTGGTAACAAGGTGAAGCAGGATTTGCGGGTGCGTGATGGCATTGATAGTGACTTGGCGAAGAAAATCACCAAACTCATCAAGGATAGCGGCATGAAGGTGCAGGCTAGTATCCAGGGCGATGCGGTGCGTGTGAACGGCGCCAAGCGTGACACCCTGCAGGATGCGATCGCCTTTGTGAAGAAAAATATTACGGATTTCCCGCTGAAGTTTGGTAACTTCCGCGATTAAAAAGGAGTGTGGAAATGTTGCGTTTGATAGCGATGATTGTGTGTGTATGCGGTTTAACGGCATGTAATACCATCAACGGTATGGGTAAGGATATTGAAAAAGCGGGTGAAGCAGTTCAAAAGTCAACTAAATAGTGGGTTTTGCTGCTGGTATAGTCATTTTAAATTGGAAATAATATGTTGAAAGTCGGGTTTGTCGGTTGGCGTGGCATGGTAGGTTCTGTCCTCATGCAGCGCATGATGGAAGAAAATGATTTTGCGGATATTGAGCCGCAGTTTTTCACCACCTCGCAAGTGGGCGGCAAAGGGCCGAATGTCGGCAAAGACACGCCTGCATTGCTGGATGCCAAGGATATTAACGCGCTAAGAGCGATGGATGTGATTGTGTCCTGCCAGGGCGGCGATTACACCGGCGAAATCTTCCCACAGTTGCGTGGCGCAGGTTGGAGCGGTCACTGGATCGACGCGGCTTCGACTTTGCGCATGGAAAAGGATGCGGTGATTATTCTCGACCCCGTTAACATGCATGTGATTAAAGATGCCTTGAGCAAAGGCGGCAAGAATTGGGTGGGCGGCAATTGCACCGTTTCGCTGATGCTGATGGCGCTGAACGGCTTGTTCAAGGCCGATTTGGTGGAATGGGCAACTTCCATGACCTATCAGGCGGCTTCTGGTGCAGGTGCGCAGAACATGCGCGAATTGCTTAAACAGATGGGCGAAGCGCACCGCGTGGCCAGTGGCTTCCTCAACGATCCGGCTTCTGCCATTCTGGACATTGACCGGGAAGTGGCGGGCACCTTGCGCGATGACAAGTTTCCGACCGCGCATTTTGGCGTGCCTTTGGCCGGCAGCCTTATCCCTTGGATTGACAAGGACTTGGGCAACGGCCAAAGCAAGGAAGAATGGAAAGGCGGTGTGGAAACCAACAAGATCCTTGGTCGCGAGAGCAATCCTATCGTGATTGACGGCCTGTGCGTGCGTATTGGCGCGATGCGCTGCCATTCCCAAGCGCTGACCATCAAGCTGAAAAAAGATGTTCCGCTGGATGAGATCAACCAAATGCTGGCGGAAGCCAACCAATGGGCAAAAGTAGTGCCAAATGAACGCGATGCGAGCATGCGCGAGCTGACCCCTGCTGCCGTAACTGGCACTTTGACTACGCCGGTGGGCCGTTTGCGGAAGCTGGCGATGGGCGGCGATTACCTGTCGGCGTTCACCGTTGGTGACCAATTATTGTGGGGGGCTGCGGAGCCTTTGCGCCGCATGTTGCGTATTTTGGTGCAGAACTAGCTGTTGAAAATTTAACAAAATCCAACACTATGCGCAGACAATCACATAGCAATTGAATGTAAGGTGTATTATGAGCTTGCATCCGTAACTGATTGATGTTATTTTTGTTATCAGGTTTTTAGGAAAACAAGGGTGAAACAGTGCGTAGCTCAAAATTAAAGCAAATAACAACGGCAATCTGCCTGGCTCTGGTGCCGGTGTCGATTTATGCTGCCGGTTTGGGTAAGCTCAATGTGAATTCTGGACTTGGGGAGCCGTTAAAGGCAGAAATCGAGCTCTTGTCTGTTTCTCCGGAAGAGCTTTCCACATTGTCCGCGGTAATTGCCTCTGAAGAAGCTTACGCACTGCAAGGCATAGAGCGCCCAGCCTCGCATAGCACTATCAAGGTGGAGATTGCCAAGAGCGTCAGTGGTGCGCCGGTGCTGAAGTTGCGGTCTTTGCAACCCATTAATGACCCTTATCTGGATATGCTGTTGCAAGTGGATTGGGCGTCTGGTCGACTTTTGCGCGAGTATACCGTGCTGCTGGATCCGCCAGGGTACACAGGTGAATCCGATAATTCAGCAGTTGGCACGGTACAAATGCCGTCAACTCAATCTGAAAGCAGCAGTGCTCCGGTAGCTTCTACACCCGGGAATGTTGCGGAGGGGAAGCCGGGAAAGCCCGCAAAAAGCAGCAAAAAGCCTGTCTCGGCTGCAAATGATGCACAAGAGTATGTGACTCAGCGCGGGGATACGCTAGCCAAGATTGCGCGCAACATGAAACCCGATGGGGTAAGCCTGGAGCAAATGCTGATCGGGTTGTACGAAGTGAATCCCGATGCGTTTAGCGGAAAGAACATCAACCGGCTTAAAACTGGTCAGATATTGCGAGCACCTTCACAAGAAACGCTGGATGCCATTTCACAGCAACAAGCCAGCAAAGAGGTGCGCATCCATACCGCCAACTGGAACGAATATCGCAACAAATTGGCGGGAATGGTCGCTGAAGCGCCAATGGCGGAAGCGGAAACCAAAACAAGTTCCTCTTCCGGAAAAATCAAGGCAGCGGAAGATCAGTCTGCACTGGAAACTGCTGGCAGCAAGGATGTCGTGAAGTTGTCAGCAGGGGATGCGGAAAAGATTAAGGATGACGGCTCATTGAAGTCCCTCGAAGCCAAAGTAGCAGCGCTTCAGGAAGAAGTGACTGCACGTGAGAAGGGCTTGCAGGAAGCGCAAACTAGGACGACTGGCCTGGAAAAGCAAATTGCAGAGATGCAAAAATTGCTGGCCATGAAAAATGGTGCGATGGCCGAAATGCAAAAGCAGGCGGCAGAGGCTACACAGCCTAAGCCAGTGGAGTCGGCGCCGGTAGCCGAGATCAAGCCCGCCGAACAAAAACCTGCCGAAGCACCGCCAGCACCCGAGCAGAAACCGGAGCAGGCTAAGCCCGTTGCCGTTCCAAAACCTGCACCAGTGCCTGAGCCAATTCCTGAAGAAAGTTTCCTGGACACATTGAATTTGCCATTGATGGGAGGCGCAGCCGGGCTGCTTGCACTATTGGGCGGTGCTTGGGTATATCTGCGTAATAAGCGCAAGAAAAATTTGGCTGATTTCGAGCGTGGCATTATGACCTCCGGTGGGTTGAAGGCTAATACGGTATTTGGCAATACCAGCGGTTCCAGCGTAGATACCGGGGATACATCTTTCCTGACAGATTTCTCGCAAAGCACAAACGGCGGCATGATTGACACTCATGACGTGGATCCGATTGCCGAGGCAGAAGTGTACATGGCCTATGGTCGTGATGCACAGGCAGAAGAAATTTTGAAAGATGCTATTGCCAAAGAACCAAAACGCTATGAGTTGCACCTGAAATTGCTGGAAATGTATGCAGCAAGCAAAAACATGTCCGCATTTGAGACGGTTGCCGGTGAGCTATATACCACACTTGGCGCTCAGGATCCGGTATGGGCCAAAGTGGCGGCGATTGGCGCTCAACTGGAGCCAAACAACCCACTTTACCAAGTCAACACTGCGGTTGGTTCCATGGAGTCAGACTTGAATGCGTCTGATTTTGCGAACTCACCGCTCGCTTCTGAACAAGATCTGGATTTCAACCTGGATGATGATAATCAGATTACAGACTCTGACGCGCAGCCCGCCGCAGAAATGCAGGAGATGGCGGAGCAGATTGAAGATAGCCATGCATTGCCAGCTTCTGATGATTCCAGTGAGGCAAAAGCAGAAGATGTTGGGCTGAATTTTGATATGAGCGCATTGGGTACTTTAACAGAAAAGGTAGAAGAGCCTGCAACGATGGGTTTCTCGCATACGCTACCTGATCTCGATATGTCGACGACGATATCAGAAGCCGCCGCAGAACTGGATGCTGTTACTGAAATTCCACCAACCATCAGCACTTTCGGTCAGGTTGAGCAGGATGAAGGGTTGAGCTTTGAGTTGACGGCACCGGATTTGAATTTGGAAGAATCACCTAAAGCAGAAGAGGATTTTGAGGCGACGCATGCTGATTTGACAGCATTTGATATGCCTGCATTTGGTGCACAAGTTATAGAGACATCCAGCGGTATTGGAGACATCAACTTGGATATAGATTCGGTAGATTTGTCTGAAAGTGCTGCCTTGACTCAGGATGTCACAGATACTGTTGACTTGTCTGGAATTAATCTGGAAGTTGCAGAGCCAGCGGAGCCAGCAATTGAGCTTGCCCTTGGTGAAAGCGAGCCGGCCGAAGTAGAAACCAAGCTGGATTTGGTGGCGGCATATCTGGATATGGACGATAAAGTAGGCGCCAAGGAATTACTGGACGAGGTGTTGAAGGAAGGCGGCCCATCCCAGCGTAAACGCGCGGAGGAAATACTGCAATCAATTGCCTAATTTTATGGGTGTTCAGTCAGAAAACCGGACAAATCGTCCGGTTTTTTTGTTTAGTTTAAGCTATTCACCATTATGCTATATTGTAATCGATGTGTATTTTCCCAAAATTAAATGTGGTGACGCAATTGCTAGCGTTGGTGCTGGTCGCGATCGCACTGCCACATGCGCCCATTCGCCCGCTTTTTGTTTTACTGGGTATGTTTACACTGGCAAATATGATGTGCGGGAAAAGCAACTTTTTCAATCTGGTTAAACGGCTCAAGTGGTTCTTTTTGGTGATGTGGCTTATTTATGTCTTTAATACGCCCGGCGAACATTTGCACTGGAAACTATTCCCAATTACACCTACGATTGAAGGCATACAAGCAGGCAATATGCAGGTGTTGCGGATTCTGGCAATGCTATCCACTTTGGCGCTTATTTTGGCGGCAAACAGCAAGGAAGCCTTAATGGCTGGGTTTGCCTGCTTGCTGAAGCCTTTAAGATGGCTAGGTCTAGATACCGAGCGTTTCGCGGCACGATTATGGCTGACCATGCATTATGTGGAAACTCAGCCAGACTTGATGCGTGGGCAGCGTTTAATGGATTTTATCAGGCAGGCGTTAAATGAGACCGCAATACAAAAAGGGGGGGCGCAAATGGAAATACGCTGGGTTGAGCCAGCATTTGACCACTGGAATATAGTTTTGATTGCCTTGATAGTGTGCTTGGCATTCCTTCTGATGTAAAAGGTGCCGTATGCGTATCGCTTTTGGGCTGGAGTATGATGGGAGCGCTTTTCTGGGTTGGCAGACCCAGGCAGAAGGTGCAACTGTCCAAGGGGTGTTGGAGGAGGCGATTACAAGCATGGCTTGTTCCCCGGTACGTGTACATGCAGCTGGCCGTACGGATGCCGGTGTACATGCGCTGATGCAGGTGGCACATTTCGATACCGAAACGATGCGTCCGGAAAGCGCTTGGGTGCGTGGTGTGAATGCACATCTGCCGGGTAGTGTGCGTGTAATTTGGGCGAAGCAAGTGCATGAGGATTTTCATGCGCGTTTTTCTGCAATGCGTCGGCGCTACCAATATTGGCTTATCAATACGCCGGTTGCCCCAGCGATTCAGCGCCTGCAAACTGGGTGGTACCATTTGCCGCTGGATTTGCAAAAAATGCAGCAAGCTATCCAGTATTTGCTTGGCGAGCATGACTTCAGCGCCTTCCGGGCTAGCGAGTGCCAGGCGAAATCTCCGATCAAAATCATGGAAATCGCAACGGTGATGCAACATGGAGAGGCGTTCATTTTCGAATTTATGGCGGATGCTTTTTTGCACCATCAGGTACGTAATATGGTGGGTGCCTTGATTTATGTGGGTAACGGTAAGCAACCGCCGGAGTCTATACGAAACTTATTACTACAAAAGGATAGGAAACTTGCGCCGCCAACATTTTCGCCTCACGGCTTGTATCTGGCAGGAGTGCGGTATGACCCTCAATGGGGTTTGCCATCTACACAGCGCAGTTTATTCACGCTTAAATGATAGAATAGTATGATGCGAACTCGCGTAAAAATCTGTGGTATTACTCGTCCGGAAGACGCGCTGGCGGCTGTCAATAGCGGCGCAGATGCAATTGGACTGGTGTTCTATGCGCAAAGTCCGCGCTGTGTAAGTATTGCGCAGGCGCATGAAATCGTCACGGTTTTACCGCCATTCATAAGTGCGGTAGGCTTATTTGTTAACGCACAAGTATCTGAAATACAAGAAGTCATATCTGAAGTTCCGCTGGATATTTTGCAGTTTCATGGCGATGAAACGCCTGCATTCTGTGCGCAATTCTCACGACCTTATTTCAAAGCAATTCGCGTTCAGCATGAGACAAATTTGTTACAATACGCATCTGATTTTGCCGATGCCAAGGGATTGCTTCTGGATGCGCATTCCAGTGCGGCTTATGGTGGCACCGGCCAAACCTTTGACTGGACGCTGATTCCAGCCAATTTGCCCAAGCCGGTTGTTCTTGCAGGTGGTCTTACGCCGGAAAATGTGGGCGCGGCAATCAAGCAGGTGCGGCCTTACGCAGTGGATGTGAGCGGTGGCGTGGAAGCAGCCAAAGGAATTAAGGATGCGGCAAAGATTGCGGCATTCATGCGAGCAGTAAATAACGCGCAGTAGTTAATTTGAAAAGATAATTTCGTCAACAAAATGGAAGTGATTTTGTAGCGAAATGGAAGGTGAATATGCAGATGTATGATATGCCGGATGCACGTGGCCACTTTGGTCAGTTCGGCGGAACTTTCGTGGCGGAGACGCTGGTTGAAGCGCTGGAAGAATTGCGCGCCATGTATGAAAAGTATCGCAATGATCCCGAGTTTCTGGCTGAATTTGCTTACGATTTAAAACACTTTGTTGGCCGCCCAAGCCCGGTTTACTTTGCTGAGCGCTTGACGAAAAAAGTTGGTGGCGCGCAAATATTCCTGAAGCGCGAGGATTTGAACCACACCGGCGCGCACAAAGTGAACAACACCATTGGCCAAGCGCTACTGGCGCGCCGTATGGGCAAGCCGCGCGTGATCGCGGAAACTGGCGCGGGGCAGCATGGCGTAGCAACAGCGACGATTGCCGCGCGTCTGGGTCTCGAATGCGTGGTGTATATGGGCAGCGAGGATGTGAAACGCCAAGCGCCTAACGTGTTCCGTATGAAACTGTTGGGCGCGACCGTTGTGCCGGTAGAAAGTGGTTCCAAAACGCTCAAGGACGCGCTGAACGAAGCGATGCGTGACTGGGTGACCAATATTTCCAATACGTTTTATATCATCGGCACCGTGGCTGGCCCGCATCCGTATCCGATGATGGTGCGCGATTTCCAGTCGGTCATCGGTAAGGAGGCTATCGAGCAGATGCAGGAAATGGTAGGTCGCCAGCCAGATGCCGTGGTTGCATGTGTGGGCGGCGGCTCCAACGCGATGGGTATTTTCTACCCGTATATTGACGTGCCAAATGTGCGCCTGATAGGTGTAGAAGCGGCAGGGCACGGCCTTGCCACGGGGATGCATGCTGCGCCGCTGACTGCGCATAGCCCAGTCGGCGTGCTGCATGGCAACCGCACGCGTCTGATGCAGGACGCAGATGGCAATATCACAGAAACACACTCGATTTCCGCAGGCCTGGATTACCCTGGTGTCGGCCCGGAACACGCTTGGCTGCAAGAAATTGAGCGTGCCGAATATGTTGCGATTACCGATGATGAAGCCATGGCGGCATTTCACAACCTGTGTCGTACCGAAGGCATTATCCCGGCGCTGGAATCCAGTCACGCGCTGGCATATGCCGAGAAGTTGGCGCGTGATATGCGCAAAGATGAAATCGTACTGGTGAATCTGTCTGGCAGGGGAGACAAAGATATTAACACCGTAGCCAGACTTGCAAATATAACCTTATAAAAAATCATTAAATCAATCACATGTCCCGTATTCAAACCGTTTTTTCTTCTCTCAAGCAACAAGGCAAAAGAGCGCTGATTCCCTACATTACTGCTGGGGATCCGCATCCCAAGCATACGGTGAACCTGATGCATGCATTAGTTCAATCCGGCGCCGATTTGATTGAATTGGGCGTACCATTTTCCGATCCGATGGCGGATGGCCCGGTGATTCAGCGCGCCAGCGAGCGCGCCTTGGTGCACAAAGTAGGCTTGCGCCATGTGTTGCAGATGGTGAAAGAGTTCCGCCAGCAAGATGACAAAACACCGATCGTACTGATGGGCTACGCCAACCCGATTGAAGCGATGGGGCAGGAGGCATTCATTCAAACGGCGCGAGAGGCGGGTGTGGATGGTGTGTTGACGGTAGATTATCCGCCGGAGGAGTGCGGAGCGTTTATCGCTGGTTTGCGCGTCGCTGGCGTGGATGGTATTTTCCTGCTTTCCCCGACTACCGAACCTGCACGTGCGGAACTGATTGTCAAACAGGCGAGCGGTTTTATCTATTATGTTTCACTCAAGGGCGTGACTGGCGCGGCGAATCTGGACATTGCCGAGGTGACGCAGCGTGTGAAAGAGATTCGCGCCAAGACTATGTTGCCGATTGGCGTAGGGTTCGGTGTGCGCGATGCTGCCACGGCCAAACAAGTGGCGGCAATCGCCGACGCAGTGGTAGTGGGTAGCCGTATGGTGCTGGAGGTGGAAAAATCCACAGACGAGAATTTGCTGTCTAATATAAGCACGCTGATGCAGGAATTGCGTACGGCGATCGATGGCTAAGGAGGAGTAATCATGGGTTGGTTAGACAAGATTCCACAGAAGATTAAACATGCGGTAGGTACGACCAGAAAAAACGTGGTGCCGGAGGGCCTCTGGAGCAAATGTGACGCTTGCCAGACAGTGCTTTACCGGACGGATCTGGAAACCAATGCGGAAGTGTGTCCCAAGTGTGGTTACCATAACCGTATCGGCGCACGGGCCCGGTTGAATGTATTGCTGGATACTGAAAAGCGCAAGGAAATCGGTGCTAATGTTCAGCCGGTGGACGCGCTGAAGTTCAAGGATAGTAAAAGCTATGCTGAACGTATCAAGGCCGCTCAGAAAGATGTCGGTGAGACAGATGCGCTGGTGGTGATGCAAGGCAGCATCATGCAGATTCCGGTAGTCGCGGCGGCTTTCGAGTTCAAATTCATGGGTGGTTCCATGGGGTCGGTTGTCGGTGAGCGATTCGTTGCAGGGGTCGAAACGGCTATTAAGCAGCATGCCCCATTTATTTGTATTTCTGCTAGCGGTGGGGCGCGCATGCAAGAAGGGCTGCTGTCCTTGATGCAGATGGCCAAGACCAGCGCGGCGCTTACCAAGTTGTCGGAAGCTGGACTGCCATACATTTCGGTATTAACCGATCCTACCATGGGGGGGGTTTCTGCGAGCTT
Source organism: Methylophilus sp. (assembly GCA_044222155.1). Taxonomy (GTDB): domain Bacteria; phylum Pseudomonadota; class Gammaproteobacteria; order Burkholderiales; family Methylophilaceae; genus Methylophilus. The sequence goes on along the minus strand of JBGANT010000010.1, from coordinate 48,615 downwards.
TGCTATGCTGGGTGACGTGATTATCGCCGAACCTAATGCTTTGATTGGCTTCGCTGGGCCGCGCGTGATTGAGCAGACTGTGCGTGAGACTCTGCCGGAAGGCTTTCAGCGAGCCGAATTTCTGCTGGAGCACGGTGCGATAGATATGATCGTGGATCGCCGCGAGATGCGTCAGAAACTTGCCGAATTGCTATCAAACCTGATGCGCTTACCAAGTGTAGCTTAGGTTGCCAACTTCAGCTTGTGACAGAAATAGCCCCCTTTCCTGATACATTATCCGGCTGGCTAGCCTACATTGAGGCGCTGCACCCCAAAACCATCGAAATGGGATTGGGTCGTGTGGGTGAAGTAGCAAGGCGCCTGGATCTTAACCCGAAATTTCCGATCATCACCGTAACCGGCACCAATGGCAAAGGTTCCACTTGCGCCATGCTGAGTCAAATCTACATTCAGGCTGGGTACAAGACGGCCTGTTACACCTCTCCGCATCTCCTCCGGTATAACGAACGAGTCAAAATCAATGATATTGAAGCCGCAGATAATGCTTTGATTCAGGCATTTGCTGCGGTAGAGCAAGCACGCAATGATGTACCGTTAACCTATTTCGAGATGGGGACGCTGGCTGCGATGTGGTATTTCATTTGGCAGCAGGTTGATGTGGCTATTCTGGAGGTAGGGCTGGGAGGCAGGTTGGACGCAGTGAATGTGTTTGAGCCGGATTGCGCCATTGTGACAAGCGTTGATCTTGATCATATGGATTACCTTGGGTCTACGCGAGAGCAGATCGGCTTGGAAAAAGCGGGGGTTTTTCGTGCAGCTAAGCCCGCTATCTGCGGGGACACACAGCCCCCACAATCCTTATTGGATTATGCCAGCGAAATTGGTGCGAAGCTACAACGTGTCGGCCAGACAATGCTGATAACCAAAGTCAGAACAGGGTGGCAATATCGAGATGAGAATATCAATTTAGGTTTACCAATGCCAAACCTGTGGGGGGATTTCCAGCTTAACAATGCGGCATGTGCTATACGAGCCGTGTTGCAACTAAATCAAAAGTTACCTGTATCTGAAGCTCATATTCAAGAGGCGATGCGGTCTGTGCGTCTTGCAGGCAGGTTCCAGTTGGTCGAATCGCAACCACAGATAATTCTTGATGTAGCGCATAATCCTCAAGCTGCGCGTACACTTGCAGATAATCTGGCACAGCACGCTTGTGATGGCAGAACGCTGGCGGTATTTGCCATGCTTTCCGATAAAGATATTGGTGGGGTGATACAAGCCTTGTTGTCACAAGTGTCGATTTGGTTTGTGGCCAGCATAGATGCGCCACGAGGCGAACATGCATACAATCTTCAGCAGCGTCTGCAAACGTTCGGAGCCGAAGTGTCTGCTTATGATCATGTCGGACAAGCCATGCTGGCTGCCTATCGGGTAGCGACCGAAAATGATAGAATAATCATATTTGGCTCCTTCTATACGGTAGCAGCCGCGATGACGTACTTGCAGAAAAATACAAGCAATACACGCTAAATAACAGGGAAACGCATGCAAAGAGACACTTCTGCATCAGATCAAGAACTCATGCTGAAAAAACGCGCACGTAGACGGCTGGTAGGTGCGATTGCGCTGGTTGTGTTGATGGTTACTGTGCTACCCATGGTGCTAAAGGATCGCTCTCAGGAGAAGGTGGAAGACCATGTAAAGATCAACTTGCCTGAAGATGTTGTTAGCCCTGAGCCCTTGCCCCCAAGCAATGAGAGAATGCCCGATTTCGACTCAAGTGTCACCTCTGGTGAAACTGCACAAGAGATAGTGCCACAGGAACAAGGAATTGCACAGCATAAGCAATTGGACACAGCGCCACTTCAACCTGCAGCAGAGCCGGGACAAACAACGAATCTACAGTCGGTAGAGGGCAAAAAATTCTACGTACAAGTTGGCGTGTTTTCAGACGCGGGAAATGTAAAACGGTTGCAGGCTAAACTGGACGAGTTGGGTTACTCTTCCGTGACCGAAAAAGTAAATACGCCTGCCGGGCAGAAAATCCGTTTGAAAACACAGGTGTTCGCTGATCGAAACGAGGCGGCAATCGCGCTCCAGAACATTAAGGATGCCGGTTTAACCGGTATGGTAGTCAGCCAGTAATCCGATGACGGCCTTTGACTACACCACACTGCTGATTATCGGTATCTCTGTCGTGATCAGTATCATGCGTGGTGCTGTTAAAGAGGTGCTTGCAGTTGTTGGCTGGATATTGGCCTTTTATGTAGCCAGAACTTACGCAAACCAGTTGATTCCTTTGCTGCCGGAAGGTATTCCTACGGAACCATTGAAAATACTGGCCGCGATGATCATATTGATATTGGCGGTACTGCTGCTTACCAGCCTTGTCACAATTGCCTTGTCGGGCCTGATCAGAAAATTGAACTTGAATTGGTTGAACCGTGGGTTGGGGGCATTCTTTGGGCTTACGAGAGGGGTATTAATTGTATGTGTGCTGGTGTTTTTGGCAGGGTTCACCAGCTTACCCAAAGATCCGCGCTGGAGTAACGCAATGTTTAGCGCCCCTTTGGAGGCGCTGGTGAAGCAAGTGCAGCCATGGTTGCCACCGAGTGTTGCAAAGCATCTCAATTATGATTAAATAGTATTCTGCATAAAGGCGATTTATCTATGTGTGGCATTATCGGTATTGTAGGCAAGAACCCGGTCAATCAGCTATTGTATGATGGGCTGCTGGTGCTCCAGCATCGCGGGCAAGATGCCGCCGGCATTGTGACTTGCGATGGTAATACCTTTTATATGCATAAAAATAATGGCTTGGTGAAGGATGTTTTTCATACTCGCCATATGCGTAACCTGATGGGTCATGCCGGTATCGCGCATGTGCGCTATCCGACAGCAGGTTCTTCCAGTGCTGCCGAAGCACAGCCTTTCTATGTCAACTCACCTTTTGGTATTGTGCTGGGACATAATGGTAATCTGACCAATTCTGAACAACTTAAATCCGAGATGTTCCGTCAGGATCTGCGTCATATCAATACGAGTTCTGATTCTGAAGTGTTACTGAATGTGCTGGCGCATGAGATTGAAAAGACCAGCAAGAATGCAGTCTTGAACACCGATATGGCATTCGATGCAGTGGCTAGCGTACATCGCCGCTGCAAGGGTGCTTATGCAGTGATGGCGATGATTGCCAATTTCGGCTTGCTGGCATTCCGTGATCCGCATGGTATCCGGCCATTGGTGATTGGTAAAGCCGAGACCGAGAAAGGTACGGAATATGTCGTGGCTTCCGAGAGCGTAGCATTGGATGTACTGGGCTTTAAGTTGGTGCGCGACGTGGCGCCGGGTGAGGCTGTATTCATTGATATGGACGGCAACTTATTTAGCCGTCAGTGCGCCGATAAGCCACAGCTTACGCCATGTATTTTTGAATACGTTTATCTGGCTCGTCCGGATTCGGTGATTGATAACATTTCTGTATACCAGACACGCGTGGATATGGGTAACAGCCTTGCCGAGAAGATCAAGCGCGAATGGAAAGACCTGCAGATCGACGTGGTGATACCTATTCCGGATACTAGCCGCCCAAGCGCGCTACAGGTGGCAACTGCTCTAGGTGTGCCATACCGCGAAGGCTTCATTAAAAATCGCTATATAGGCCGTACATTCATTATGCCGGGACAGGCTTTGCGTAAAAAATCTGTCCGGCAAAAGCTTAATCCGATTGGTATGGAGTTCAAAGGCAAGAACGTGCTGCTGGTAGACGATTCTATTGTACGCGGTACCACCTCGCAGCAAATCGTGCAGATGGCGCGTGATGCGGGCGCCAGCAAGGTGTTTTTCGCTTCTGCTGCGCCACCAGTACGTTACCCTAATGTCTATGGTATTGACATGCCTAGTCGTGACGAATTGCTGGCAACAGGGCGCACCGATGAGGAAATCTGTCAGGCAATTGGTGCGGATGCCTTGGTTTATCAGGATTTGCAAGACCTGGTGCGCGATATTCGACTCAGCAACCCCAGCATCGAGCAGTTCGATTGCAGTTGTTTTGACGGCAAATATATCACTGGTGATGTGGATGCAGCTTACCTCAACCGGATCGAGGCGATGCGCGGCGATGCCAATAAAAAACAGAAGCCTTCCAATAGCAGCACACAGCTGGATTTAAACCTAGTAGGAGAGCAGTTGGATGAAATGGTGGAACAATGAGCGATTGACTTAAATGGCGAATAAGCCTATGATAAAAGTGCGCTGATTTGATGGGCCAACCTTAAACAAAGCCGATTCAGCTTGCGAGCGCAAAATAAATACAGCTAAAGCGAATGACAGCTTGGAAGACCAAGCGAAACCCGTTTTAGTTGTGGCTAAAACGGGTTTTTTATTGGGCAGGAATATGCGCCCGGGAATGTGAAATATGACAAAGAAATATCATCCTGAAACCTTGGGCGTCCGTGCCGGTAGCTTTATGACCGAGCTGGGCGAGAACTCCGAAGCATTGTTTTTGAACTCTAGTTTCCGTTTCAAGAATGCGGCACAGGCTGCTGCGCGTTTTGGCGGCACGGAGCCCGGTAATATTTACTCACGCTTTACCAACCCGACCGTGGCGATGTTTCAGGACAAACTGGCTGCACTGGAGGGCGCGGAGCAGTGTGTGGCGACTTCAAGTGGCATGTCGGCAATTCTGGCTTGCATCATGGGGTTGTGCAACACAGGCGACCATGTGGTGGCTTCGCGCAGCATTTTCGGTACTTCCATACAATTGCTGACCAATATTCTGAAACGCTGGGGGTTGGAGGTGACATTGGTGTCATTGACAGAGCCAGAGCAATGGCAGGCCGCGGTCAAGCCGAACACCAAGCTGTTTTTTGTTGAGACGCCTTCCAACCCGCTCACAGAAGTATGCGATATTGCAGTGCTTGCCGAAATTGCACACAAATATGATGCACATCTAGTGGTGGATAACTGTTTCTGCACACCTGCGATACAAAGGCCCTTGGAGTCGGGTGCGGACATCGTCATCCATTCTGCCACCAAGTATATTGATGGTCAGGGCAGAGTGCTCGGTGGTGCTGTGCTGGGTTCGAAAGCGCTGATGGAACCAGTTTATGGCTATTTGCGCACAGCCGGTGTAACGATGAGTGCATTCAATGCCTGGGTGTTTCTGAAAGGCTTGGAGACATTGCATGTACGTATGGAAGCGCATGCCAGAAACGCTTTGAAATTGGCGCAATGGCTGGAGGCACAGCCAAGAGTGGCGCGCGTGTATTACCCAGGCTTGCAGTCTCATCCGCAATACGGCATCGCGATGCGCCAGCAGAGTAATGGTGGCGGCATTGTCAGTTTCGAAATCAAGCCGAAAGCCGGACAGACGGAGCAGGAAGCGGCTTGGGAATTGATCGATGCCACTAAACTGATTTCGATCACAGCCAATCTGGGCGATGCCAAGAGCACCATCACGCATCCGGCGACCACTACGCATAGCCGTATCACGCCGGAAGCTCGTGCCGAGGCGGGCATTCGAGACAATCTGGTCAGGATTGCGGTTGGGCTGGAGCATGTGGACGACCTGAAAGCGGATTTGCAGTTGGCTGGATAGGCGATGATTACCGCAGTCTATGCAGGCTTGTCTGCGTTGCTGATGATCTGGTTGGCAATGCGCGTCATTGCCTTGCGCTGGGAAAAGCGCGTGAAGTTTGGGGATGGTGAGCAAGCCGATTTAAAGTTGGCGATTCGCGCCCACGGTAATGCCAGCGAGTATATTCCGATTGCGCTGATCCTGCTATTTTTGCTGGAATATAATGGCTTGCATCCTTTGTTGATCCATATGCTGGGCATTGCATTTGTCTACGGCCGATATACGCATGCCAAGGCGCTGCTGTCCAATAGCATGCGGGAGCGTATGAAAGGCATGCAATATACGCTGAATTTGATTATTGCAATGGCGGTTGCCAGCATAATGCTGGCATTACTCAAGCAGCTTGCTTAAAATGTTTTAGGGCATTAAAAAACGGGGCAATTGCCCCGTTTTGTTTTGGTCAAGCAAGCAGAAATTAAAGGTCTTTCGCATTTTCTGCCAGATATTTTGCCACGCCTGCTGGAGAGGCATTCATGCCTTTTTTACCTTTTTTCCAGCCGGCTGGACAAACTTCGCCGTGCTGCTCGAAGAATTGCAGCGCATCTACCATACGCAACATTTCATCAATGTCGCGACCCAGTGGCAAATCATTTACTACCTGATGGACAACTACACCATTTTTATTGATCAGGAATGAGCCACGATAAGCAACGCCGCCATCTGCCTCAACGTCATAGGCTTTACAGATGTCGTGTTTGATGTCCGCGACCAGCGGATAACCGACTTGGCCAATGCCGCCTTTGTCGATCGGGGTGTTTTTCCACGCCAAATGAGTGAAGTGTGAGTCGATCGAGACGCCAATCACTTCCACGCCGCGTTTTTTGAATTCATTCAAGCGATGATCGAACGCGATCAGTTCGGAAGGGCATACGAAAGTAAAGTCGAGTGGGTAAAAGAAAATGACAGCTGGCTTGCCTTTGATGTATGAGGCTAAGTGAAAATCTTCTCGAATTTGATTGTCGCCCATTACTGTTGCTGCGGTGAAGTCTGGTGCTGGTTTTCCGACTAGAACGGCCATTGATTTCTCCTTAAAAATTATCTGGGTTCGTAAAATTTTTAATATATTAAATTAAACATAGATTTATTTCTAATTTAATTTACTAAGGTTGGGCAAATGACGATAAAACGTAAAAAGCCTGCGCTTTCATATGGCGTCTCATGGTAAAATTCCAAGGATAATTTTTAACCAAATTTCAAGAAAATGGATCAACAATTCGCAAAAGAAACACTCCCCATCAGCCTTGAAGATGAAATGCGCAGGAGCTACCTGGATTACGCCATGAGCGTGATTGTAGGTCGTGCTCTACCTGATGTGCGCGATGGTTTGAAGCCTGTGCATCGACGCGTGCTTTACGCGATGCATGAGCTTTCCAACGACTATAATAAACCATATAAAAAATCCGCGCGTATTGTAGGTGATGTGATTGGTAAATATCACCCGCACGGCGATACGGCGGTATACGACACTATCGTGCGTATGGCACAGGATTTTTCGCTGCGCTATATGTTGGTGGATGGCCAAGGTAATTTTGGCTCGGTGGACGGCGACAATGCGGCGGCAATGCGTTACACCGAGATTCGCATGGCGAAAATCGCCCATGAACTGCTGGCGGACATTGACAAGGAAACTGTTGATTTCGGCCCTAACTACGACGGTTCAGAAAGTGAACCGCTCATCATGCCGGCGCGCATTCCTAACCTGCTTATCAACGGCAGCTCCGGTATCGCGGTGGGCATGGCGACCAATATCCCGCCACATAACTTGAACGAGGTGCTGGATGCTTGCTTTGCCGTATTGAAAGACCCGGAAATCGGTATCGAGGAGCTGATTGAACTGGTGCCTGCGCCGGATTTTCCAACAGCAGGCATTATTTACGGCACGGCTGGCGTTAAAGAAGGTTATCGCACTGGCCGCGGTCGTGTAGTGATGCGCGGGCGCACACATTTCGAGGATATTGGCAAGGGCGATCGCCAGGCTATTATCATCGACGAACTGCCATATCAGGTGAACAAGAAATCGTTAATCGAGAAAATCGCCGAGCTGGTCAACGACAAAAAAATCGAAGGCATTTCTGATTTGCGTGATGAATCCGATAAATCCGGCATGCGCGTGGTGATTGAGCTGAAGCGGGGCGAGATTCCCGAGGTGGTTTTGAACAACCTCTACAAGCAAACGCAGCTGCAGGATACATTTGGTATGAACATGGTGGCCTTGCTGGATGGTCAGCCGCGTTTGCTAAACCTGAAGCAGATGCTGGAGGCTTTCCTGCGCCATCGCCGCGAGGTGGTGACACGCCGCACGGTGTTCGAGTTGCGCAAGGCGCGTGATCGCGGCCATGTGCTGGAAGGCTTGGCAGTAGCGCTGGCCAATGTGGATGAGATGATTGCCATCATCAAGGCTGCTCCAACGCCACCGGAAGCCAAGGTTGCCTTGATGGCAAAAACCTGGCATTCGCCGGTGGTCGAGGAAATGCTCAAGCGCGCTGCGATGGAGGCGGCGCGCCCGGAAGGGCTAAGCGTGGATTTTGGCCTGACACCGAATGGTTACAAATTAAGCGATGTCCAGGCGCAGGAAATCCTGCAGATGCGCCTGCAACGCTTGACTGGCCTTGAGCAGGACAAGATTGTTAGCGAATACAAAGAGGTAATGGATATTATCGCCGATTTGCTGGATATTCTGGCGAAACCGGAGCGCGTGACGGCAATCATTGTCGAGGAGTTGGCGCAAATCAAGCAACAATTTGGCGATAAACGCCGCAGCGAGATCGTGGTAAACGGCCAAGATTTGTCGCTGGAAGACCTGATTTCGCCGCAAGATGTCGTGGTGACTTTGTCGCATACAGGCTATATCAAATCGCAACCGCTGGATGAATATCGCGCGCAACGTCGCGGCGGCCGTGGCAAACAGGCTGCTGCGACCAAGGAAGATGATTTCATTGACAAGATGTTCGTGGCCAATACGCACGACTATATCTTGTGCTTCAGTAGTCTTGGCCAAGTATATTGGTTGAAAGTCTATGAAGTGCCGCAAGGCAGCCGTATATCGCGTGGCAAGCCGATTGTGAATCTGTTCCCGTTGGAAGAGGGCGAGAAGATCAACGCTATCTTGTCAGTGAAAGAGTTTGACGAAAACCATTATATTTTCATGGCAACTGCACAAGGTACAGTGAAAAAAACCGCCCTAACAGAGTTTGCCAACCCGCGGAAATCCGGCATTATCGCGATTAAGCTGGATGACGGCGACTACCTGATTGGCGCCGAGATCACCAACGGCAAGAATGACATCGTACTGGTTTCCGATGGCGGCAAGGCCGTCTGGTTCACTGAGGATGATGTGCGCCCGATGGGTCGTGCGACCCGTGGGGTGCGCGGCATGAAGCTTGGGTCAAAACAAAAAGTGCTGTCCCTGCTGATTGCCGAGAATGACCAGCAATCCGTGTTGGTGGCAACCGAGAACGGCTATGGTAAACGTACCGTGTTGGCCGAATTCCGTCACTCCGGCCGCGGTACGCAAGGCGTTAAAGCGATTGCTATTAGTGAGCGGAACGGCGTTGCTGTCGCGGCCAAGCTGGTAGGTGAAGACGACGAGATTATGCTTATTACGACGGGTGGCGTATTGATCCGCACGCGCGTCAAAGAAATTAGAGAGCTAGGCCGCGCAACTCAGGGTGTGACACTCATCAATCTGGGTGAAGGTGAGAAGCTTTCCGGCCTGGAAAAAATTGTTGAAACAGACGACGAATAACTTACATTAAGGGGGTTGAGGTAATGACACAGATTTATAACTTTGCCGCTGGACCTGCAGTGTTGCCGAAAGAGGTATTACAACAGGTGCAGGCCGAATTGCTGGATTGGCACGGCGCTGGCATGTCGGTGATGGAGATGAGTCATCGTGGCAAGGAATTCATCAGCATTGCAGCCGAGGCTGAAGCTGATTTGCGCGAGTTGATGGGCATCCCGGCTAACTACAAAGTGCTGTTCCTGCAAGGTGGTGCTTCGGCACAATTTAGCATGATTCCAATGAACTTGCTGCGTGGCAAAAAATCAGCCGATTATCTTAATACTGGCGAATGGTCAAAAAAAGCCATTAGTGAAGCAAAAAAATACTGTGAGGTGAATGTAGTCGCAACTTCTGCTGACAAGAATTTCAGCTATGCGCCTGCAATGGATCAATGGAAACTTAATCCTGACGCGGCTTATGTGCATTACACCTCAAACGAAACGATAGGCGGCGTAGAGATTTTCTGGACTCCTGATGTAGGCAAAGTGCCACTGGTGGCGGATATGTCATCGCACATTCTGTCACGTCCGGTGGATGTTGCCAAACATGCGCTGATTTATGCCGGCGCACAGAAAAATATCGGCCCGGCAGGTTTAACAATAGTGATTGTGCGTGACGATTTGATTGGTGAAACCATTGCAGGCACGCCGAGTATGTATGACTATAAAATTCATGCTGAAAACGAATCGATGTATAACACGCCGCCGACTTTTGCAATCTATGTCGCCGGCCTGGTCTTTAAGTGGCTGAAAGTTAACGGTGGCCTGGCAGCAATGGAAAAGACCAATATCACTAAAGCCAACATGCTTTATGATTATTTGGATAGCACGGACTTTTATCACTGCCCTACAGCGAAAGAAAACCGTTCGCGTATGAATATTCCGTTTACGCTGAAGAATGAGGCATTGGATGATGAGTTTATCAAACAAGCCAAAGCGCGTGGACTGGTACAGCTCAAAGGCCATCGTTCGGTTGGCGGTATGCGGGCTTCAATTTATAATGCGATGCCGCTGGAAGGCGTAAGGGTGTTGGTAGAGTTCATGAAGGATTTTGAGAAAAACAACAGCTAGGCGATTACTAAAATCGGCGTTTCGAGTTCATTTAAATGCGCTTGAAAAAAGGGGGGCGGCTTGAATAAACAGCGGATACTTATTCTTAACAAGATCTCGGCGCTAGGGATCAAACGCTTGCCAACGGATGAATATGAAGTTGGCAGCGAGTGCGCAACCCCTGATGCGATTTTGGTGCGGTCAGCTAAGATGCACGACATGGAGATTCCTACAAGTGTGCAGGCCATTGGGCGCGCCGGCGCTGGTACCAACAACATCCCGGTTATCGATATGAGCAGGCGCGGCGTGGTAGTGTTCAATACGCCGGGCGCCAATGCCAACGCGGTTAAGGAGCTGGTGCTGACGGGCATGCTGATGGCGGCGCGGAATATTGGCTCGGCGATAAAGTTTGTAGAAGGACTGGAAGGGGATGATGCAACGTTATCCAGACTGGTTGAAGATGGCAAAAAACACTTTGCAGGCATTGAACTTCCTGGCAGGACGCTGGGTATTATTGGGCTAGGTGCTGTTGGCGGTATCGTGGCGGATACCGCACTTAAACTGGGCATGAAAGTGCTTGGCTATGATCCTGAAATCACAGTGGATGCGGCCTGGCGCTTGTCTTCCGAGGTCAAGCGTGTGCACGGCGTGGACGATGTATTCAAACATAGTGATTTTATTACACTGCACGTACCGCTGATCGACGCGACGCGGCATCTGGTCAATGCAGAACGTGTCGGGATGATGAAGCATGGTGCCGTGCTGATTAATTTTGCACGTGAAGGTGTGATTGATGAGCAGGCAGTGCTAGATGGCCTGGATAACAAAAAACTGCGCGCCTATGTGTGTGACTTTCCGACCATGCGCATGAAGTCACACCCGGGTGTAGTGGCATTACCGCATCTGGGGGCTTCCACTCAAGAGGCAGAAGACAATTGCGCTGTGATGGTGGTTGATCAGGTGCGCGAATTTCTGGAAAACGGTAATATCAGTAACTCGGTCAATTTCCCTGCGGTGATGATGCCGCGTGAGGCGGCGCATCGCGTGGCTGTTGCCAGCGCCAATATTCCCAATATGGTGGGGCAGATTTCTACGGCGATGGCCAAGGCGGGGATCAATATCCATAACATGGTCAATAAATCGCGAGGTGATATTGCTTATACCATGCTGGATCTGGATAGCCCGGCACCAGAAACGGCACTTGCCGAAATCCGTGCGATTGAAGGCGTGATGAATGTACGTGTATTGCCAAAGAGGCAGGAGTCATAACCAGTAATGAGCGATATGCTGAAAAAGCTTCGTAGTCAGATTGATGCGATTGACGAGCAGATGCTTACTCTCGTCAATGAGCGCGCCAAGCTCGCTCGCGAAATTGGCGGCTTGAAAGAAGACGGAGTGATTTATCGTCCTGAACGTGAGGCGCAAGTGTTGCGCCGCTTGCAGGCGGTAAATGCCGGACCATTGTCCAATGAAGGCGTGAGCCAGATATTCCGTGCAGTGATGGCGAATTGTCGCGCACTGGAAAAAGAGCTTTCCATCGCTTTTCTTGGGCCATTAGGCACATACAGCGAAGAGGCAGCGCTCAAACAGTTCGGACAAGGCCGCTCTGCAGTAGTATGCGGTACCATAGATGAGGTGTTCCGTACGGTTGAGTCCAGTCAGGCGGATTATGGCGTGGTGCCAGTGGAGAATTCCACCGAAGGCGCAATTGGCCTGACGCTGGATTTGCTGCTGGAAAGCCCGTTGAAGGTGTGTGGCGAAGTGATGTTGCCAATTCACCACTGCCTGCTTTCCAAGCAAGATGATATTAGCCAGATTACACATGTGTTCTCGCACGCACAGTCGTTGTCGCAATGCCATGAATGGCTGAACAAAAACCTCTCCAAGGCGCAGCGCGAGGCGGTGACCAGCAACGCCTATGCCGCCAAGATGATCCATGATTTAGTGTCCACGCCAGGTACGTTTGCGGCAGCAATCGCTAGCAAGCGTGCTGCAGAGCTATTTGACCTCAACGTGCTGGCGGAAAGCATCGAAGATGACCCTAACAACACCACACGCTTCCTGGTGCTGGGCAAGCAGGATGTGGCGCCTTCAGGCAAGGACAAGACCTCTCTGGTGATGGCGACCCAAAATAAGCCCGGTGCGATGGTAGACTTGCTGGAGCCGCTGGCCAAGCATGGCGTGAGCATGACCAAGTTCGAATCACGGCCATCCAAACAGGGCTTATGGGATTATGTGTTCTTTGTGGATGTCGAAGGGCACATGACCGATACGCCCGTGAAGGCTGCGCTGGATGATTTGCACGAACGTGCATCCTGGTTAAAAGTGCTGGGGTCGTACCCGGCAGCCGTCATTTGAATCTTACCATCAATATTTTACATCATGAGTCTGTGTGATTTAGCCCCTGAATATATTCGTGCTATTGCACCATACCAAGGCGGAAAGCCCATTAGCGAGCTCGCGCGCGAGATGGGCCTGAACGAGGCCGATATTGTTAAACTGGCTTCTAATGAAAATCCGTTGGGCATGAGTCCGAAAGCGATGATGGCCGTGGAAGGTGCAATTGAGGACATCGCGCGTTACCCTGACGGCAATGCGTTCGCACTGCGCGAGGCAGTAAGCCGCCAATATGGCGTGGCAGCCAGCCAGATTGTGTTTGGAAATGGTTCCAACGACATTCTGGAATTGGCCGCGCGCGCGTTTCTCCAGCCGGGCGATGAAGCCATCTATTCACAGCACGCATTTGCCGTGTATCCATTGGTAACGCAGGCTGTTGGTGCAAAAGGCGTGGTTGTGCCTGCCAAGGAATATGCGCATGATCTGGATGGCTTCTTAAAGGCGATTACGCCCAAGGCCAAACTGGTTTTTATTGCCAATCCCAATAACCCGACTGGTACGCTGATTAAAAAGGATGCCCTGAAAGCCTTTCTGGATGCGGCTCCCGAGCATATGCTGGTTTTGCTGGATGAGGCTTACGACGAGTATTTGAACGAGACGGATAAATCCGAAGCGATTAGCTGGCTGGCGCAATACCCCAATTTGATCATCTCGCGCACTTTTTCCAAAGCGTATGGTCTAGCTGGATTACGTGTCGGCTTTGGTCTGATGCAGGCAGAAATAGCTGATATCATGAACCGCGTGCGACAGCCGTTCAACGTGAACAGCATTGCGCAAGCTGCGGCAGTGGCCTCGCTTGCAGATGATGATTTCGTCGCACGCAGCTATGCCGCTAACCAGGCCGGAATGGCTCAGTTGACACAGGGTTTACGCAAATTAGGGTTAGAATACATCCCCTCATATGGTAACTTTGTCAGCTTTAAGGTAAAAAACGCCGCGCAAGTGAATCATGAATTGCTGAAAAACGGCGTCATTGTTAGGCCCGTGGCCAATTACGAAATGCCGGATTATTTGCGCGTGAGCGTTGGATTGTTCAGCGAGAACGCCAAGTTCCTACAGGCTTTGGAAAAGATTTTAGAAATAAACGCATGACCACATACGAAAAACTCGCAACGGATGATGTCAGGATCCGTGAAATCAAGCCGCTGGTTCCCGCATCGGAGCTATTGATAAGTCTGAAAGAAAGTGCGCAAACGACGCAAAACATTCTGGCGACGCGCTCGGCGATTCACCAGATATTGCATCATGCTGATGACAGGCTGTTGGTCGTTGTCGGCCCGTGCTCCATTCACGACACCAAGGCCGGGATGGAATATGCGCGGCTGTTGCTGGATGCGCGCAAGCGTTTGGCTGCCGATTTGCTGATTGTGATGCGCGTTTATTTTGAGAAACCTCGCACTACCGTAGGCTGGAAAGGGCTCATTAACGACCCGGATCTGGATGGCAGCTACGAAATCAACGAAGGTTTGCAGAAGGCGCGCCAGTTCTTGCTGGATGTCAATGAGATTGGTATGCCCGCAGGGGCGGAGTTTCTTGACACCATTACACCGCAATACACGGCGGATTTGGTAAGTTGGGGCGCGATTGGTGCGCGTACTACCGAATCCCAAGTGCATCGCGAACTAGCCTCTGGCCTAAGTTGTCCGGTTGGTTTTAAAAATGGTACCGATGGCAATGTGCGCGTGGCGATTGATGCGATTAAGACTGCCTCCAGTCCGCATCATTTCTTGTCGGTAACCAAGGAAGGGCAGTCAGCCATCATTTCCACCTCTGGGAATGAAGATTGTCATGTCATCTTACGTGGCGGAAAAATGCCCAATTACGATGCTGCCAGCGTGGATGCAGCCTGCACCAGTCTAGCAGGAGCAGGGTTGGCGCCCAGATTGATGATTGATTGTAGTCATGCGAATAGCGGTAAACAATACAAGCAACAGATTGAAGTGGCACGCAGCGTTGCAGAACAGGTGGCACACGGTGATCAGCGTATTATCGGCGTGATGCTGGAATCCCACTTGAAGGAAGGACGGCAGGATCATGAACCCGGCTGCACGCTGGAGTATGGTAAATCCATTACCGACGCCTGCCTGAGCTGGGAGGACACAGTGCCGGTGCTTGATGGTCTCGCGGAGGCAGTCCGTAAGCGCAGGGCCAATCGCTTGAATGAGGAATAAGGTATACAAAAAGCCGCACTTAAGTGCGGCTTTTTGTAGAATTATTCTTGTTTGTTATGCACCACGGCCACGACGGCGTTGACGGTGGTTGTCGTTGTCCTGTCCGCGTGGAGGCTCGGAAGCTTCGCGCGCTACTATGCCGCTAACAACCGTGGCTAAAATAAAATCATTGGCTTCGATATTGTTGCGGCCACCGCGACGTTGACGATGATTATCGCCTGGACGTTCTGTACCTGGAGGATCATCAGCGCCACGGCGCACTATAATCATATCACCAGCATCTTCACTTACACGGCCGCCTCGACGTTGGCGATCGCCTGGACGCTCATTATCACCACCGCGAGGACCTTCGGATGCTTCACGTGCGATGACTTGCTCAATTGAAAGGCTTGGTGTGGCAATGACAGTGCTCGCAGTCAGTAATAACGCCGCGCCAATCGTGCTCAACAATAATCTTTGCTTAAACATGGTTTTCTCCTTGAATGGACTTTTAGATCAACGAGCTTATCTCGTTAGAAGCATAATAAAAGGGAAAATTTCCCATGTCAATATAAAAATGGAAAAAAATCCCATTTATTTTGCATTTTTAGAATTGCTGTGTAAAATAACAGTATGGGTGAAAATATATCGACGAAACAAAAATTAATTGCCATCGCGGTTAAACGTGTACTACGGCCTATAGTCAAGCTAATGCTTGCGAATCAGCTTACCTATACATTTGCCATCGATTTGCTGAAAACGTTATTTGTCGAAGTAGCAGAAAAAGATTTTGCATTGAAAAGCAAGGCGCAGACCGATTCAAGGATTAGTCTGATCAGCGGTGTGCATCGTAAAGATGTGCGTCGCTTGCGTGAATATTTACCAGATGTGGAAGAGGTTGTTCCGCAAAATGTTTCCCTTGGCTCGCAGATCATTGCAGTTTGGACAACAGATGCCAAATATTTAAGAGAAGATGGCTTGCCAAAAGCATTGGCACGCCTGGCAACTCACGACATAGATTCTTTCGAGTCCTTGGTGCGGAGTGTCAGTACAGATATTCATCCTAGAGCCGTTTTGGACGAGTGGCTTAGATTGGGCGTTGCTACCTTAGATGAAGAAAATTTCGTGCACTTGATCTCCGATGCCTTTATCCCCAATGAAGGAATGGAGGAGATGGCATATTACTTCGGCCATAATTTGCATGACCATGCCCAGGCGGCAGTGTCGAATATGCAAGGTCAACAGCCTGCATTCTTCGAACGTTGTGTACATTACGATGAGTTAAGCGTTGAGAGCGTTCAGGAAATCGCAAAACTTTCTAAAAAAATCGGTATGAAAAACCTGCAAGAGATGTATAAAGTTACCGACAAGCTTGCCAAAGCACAGCCTACCGACGCAAAACAGAATATGCGTTTGACTTATGGTATCTATTGTTACCAAGAGCCAATGCAGAACATCAAAGGCAACGCTGACGATGAGTAAGCTTGTCACCGGGTTAATTCGTGGACTGTTACTTTGCTTAGGATTGGTATACGGATTGTATGCTAGCGCCAACGATGCGGTATGTTCTACCGCATCGTTGGTAAATCCCGCCATTGATGGGGGAATAGGTGGTACCGGTGCGCCGATCGAGCATAAAGGTATTGGTGGTACCGGTGCCCCGGTTGCGAAGGGTGGTTTTGGCGGCACGGGAGATGCTACGAAAGTTAACGCGCTGTTGCCGCAAGTTGATGGCGACATTGTGGTAATTGGGGTTATTACCGGATTTGCGAGTATCTGTGTGGATGGTGTAGAAGTGCATTATGACAACAGCACTCCGATTTTCGATGGCGGTCAACAGGCCAAGTTAGCTGATCTGGCAGTAGGCAAGAGCGTGATGCTAAAGGCAGATAGAACAGGCGGTCGTCTGGTTGCCAAGGCTGTAGGTATGTTCCATGCTGTTACTGGCCCGATAGAACGTGTTGATTTTGGTCGAGGGCAAGTGCAGGTGCTGGGTCAAATGGTACGCCTTGACGCGCAAAGTATGCTACATACAAAAGAGCTGTTGCCAGGTACACAGGTGCGTGTAAGTGGGCATCGCATCGACACTGGCGAAGTGATAGCTACGCGTGTAGACAGGGCTGCGACCGCACAGTCAGCAAACACTTTAGGTGTAGTAACGAAGATGCATGTTGACGGGTTTAGTGTGAATAACACTCGTGTAAAAGTAATAGAAAAACAACAGGTTGCTAATATCAGACCCGGAATGGAAGTTCATGTGTCAGGAAACGCCGAGAAAGGTATATTGTTGGCAAGACATATTGAATTGCAGCCAACAAGGAATGCGTTGGCGAGCGCAAGGGAGTTGCTTGCCGAGGGTTATGCATATTCCGGGATGAAGGGTTTTGCAAGTGTTGCAGGTACACAAATAACCGTCCGGCACGATGGACAAGATGACAAGCTGGAGCAGTTAAAAGGGAAGGTTGTCAGGATAGAAGCCAAACGCAATGACAAAGGCGAATGGGTGAGTGGCATTATCGAGCCAAGAGAGGGTGCGATGTTCAACCAGCGGTTAGAGAATCGTAGTCATGACGAGGAAGCTGACAAAGAGTCTGGTAAGGGTGGTAGCAGGCAGGACTCGGACGGAAGGCATGGAGATAGTTTAGATAGTGGTCGTGACGATGGTAGTGGAAAGCACGGTGGTGGCCGTGATGAATCGGGGCATCATGGTCATATAGATAGCAGGCAAGATCGTTCCAGCTCTTCCCGCATGGATTCGTCCAGGCAATCAGAACGTTCACACGGCTTATCCGACAGGGTTGACTCAAAGGAATCAGGTAGGCGCAGTTCGCATGGCGGGAAAAATAAATAGACATATCAAAAAATCATTGGGAGGAAGATGTGCATAAATTACTTATATCATTGTTGATGGCAACCTTATGGTCATCTAATGTGTATGCGGATGGTTTTAGTGCTTCGGTAGGCACAGACTACTCGACGGGAAAATATGGAGGCAGCAGATCGACGGATGTGTATTATGTACCGTTTGTTGGCAGCTATGAAACTGGAGCATTTACTTTCAGGGCAACAATTCCTTGGATTCGGGTAACAGGGCCTGGCAACATTGTCCCTGGGGGCTTAGGTGGCTCTGGCTCCGGTATTGGTAGTGCTGGTAGCGGCAGTGGCATTGGTCAATTTGGATGTGCCGTGGATAGCCGAAAAGGAGCCAGCAAGCCTGAAGATGATGGTCCGTGCGCAGGCGTAGCTTCTTCTAGCACAACAACTACAACTAGCTCTAGTCGCAGAACTACTGAATCAGGGCTAGGAGATATTGTTCTTGGCGCTAGCTATAATGTGCTGGACAATAATGATTGGATAGTGGACGTTGGAGCGCGAGTCAAATTGCCTACGGCGAGTGAGTCTAAAAGGTTGGGGTCAGGCAAAACCGACTATGCAGTCCAGGCTAATGTAGATAAGTATTTTGGTGCGGCTTTTGCCAACTTTGGTTTAGGCTATAAATGGTTGGGTGAGCCGAGCGGTGTAGATTATGACAATGTAGCGTATGGCTCACTCGGGGGCGGTTACAAATTTTCTCAGACAACTATTGGAGTTTCTTACGATTGGGCTACCGCAGCCGTAGATGGTGCGTCCAAACCACAAGAAGTTTCATTTTATGCTTCACACAAAATCAATGATCACTACAAATTAAGTGGGGTGGTTTATTCTGGTTTGTCGAACGCCAGTTCCGATGTCGGAGGCGGGATTACCTTGGAATATTACTTCTAATATGGAGCTGATATTAGCTTCATGATGCGTGCATCATGAAAATCACTAGCCTGCATTCCATATTGCCCGCAGGTCTCCCGTAAAACCAACGCGTATAGTGGTAGTCATACAAGCACATCAATTCGATGCTTGTACTTTGATAAGGAGATAAATCATGTGGACTAAACCAGCTGCTACTGAAATGCGCTTCGGCTTCGAAGTAACCATGTACGTAATGAATAAATAATTGCGTACGCGGAAAAAGCTGCCGCAAGGCAGCTTTTTTTACACCCATTAGTAGATTCTAAGATAAAGAAAACAGAAGTATGCATATTCATGTATTAGGCTCCGGCGCAGGCGGCGGTTTCCCTCAATGGAACTGTAATTGTTTCAATTGTGATGGTTTGCGCAAGGGTACCATTAAGGCAACCAAGCGCACCCAATCATCCATATGCGTGAGCAGTGATGGCGTCAATTGGGTGTTGTTTAACACATCGCCGGATGTATTACAGCAGATTCAGGATTTTCCGGCATTGCAACCCGGACGCGCGATTCGCGACACCGGCATTCAGGCAATTATTCTGATTGATGCCCAAATTGACCATACAACTGGTTTGTTTATGTTGCGTGAAGGGACTGTCAAACGTGAGATTTACTGCACCGACATGGTGTATGGCGATTTGACCTCGGGAAACCAGATTCTGAATATTCTTGGTCATTACTGCGGCATCAATCACCATCAGGTGCCAATTGATGGAAAAACCAGTTTTGAAATACCCAATGTGCCAAATTTGCGTTTTACTACGGTTGCGCTCAAAAGCGCTGCACCGCCTTACTCCCCACACCGCAACAACCCGCAGCCCGGGGATACGATAGGTGTGTTGATCGAGGAGATTTCAACTGGCAAGAAATGCTGGTATTCACCCGGTTTGGAGTTGATTGAACCGCATTTGCCAGGCTTAATGCATCAAGCAGATTGCATTATGGTGGATGGTACATTCTGGACGAATACCGAAATGATCGACATGGGCTTGATGACCAAGACAGCACGCAGTATCGGCCACAATCCGCAGTCCGGCCCAAACGGCATGATTGAGGATCTGGATAAGTTCGGTCAGAATAAAAAAATTCGTAAGATATTGATTCATATTAATAATACCAACCCTATTTTACGAGAAGATTCTGCTGAACGTACAATTTTGACCCAGCATGGCATTGAAGTGGCTTATGATGGTATGGATATTATTCTTTAGGAGCGAATATGAATGCAATGACAACTGATAACTTACCTTGGTCGCGCGCAGAGTTTGAAGAAAAGCTACGCGAAAAAGGACAGGGCTACCATATTCACCATCCCATTCACGTGCTGATGTATGAGGGAAAACTCAGCAAAGCGCAATTGCAATGCTGGGTAGCCAACCGTTATTACTATCAAATCATGATTCCGCAGAAAGATGCGGCGATTATGTCCAACTGTCCGGATAAAGAGGTACGCAAAGGCTGGATACACCGCATTACCGATCATGATGGCTATGACAACGTCGAAGGCGGTATTGAGGCATGGGTTAAGCTTGGCGAAGCCGTAGGGCTGACGCGCGAGCAAGTCACTTCGCTAGAGATGGTGAGCCCGGGCGTGCGTTTTGCAGTGGATGCTTACGTCAATTTTGCGCGCCAGCGCCCATGGCAAGAAAGCGTCTGCTCCAGCCTCACCGAGTTGTTTGCCCCGCATATTCACCAACAGCGCATCAGTGCTTGGCCTAGTGTGTATCCATGGGTAAAAGAGGAAGGTTTCATTTACTTCAAGAAACGGCTGACCGAGGCGCGCCGTGATGTGGAACAAGGTTTGGATATTACGCTAAACTATTTTAGCCAAAGCCGTGAGATGCAGTTACGTGCACTGGATATTCTGCAATTCAAGCTGGACGTGCTGTGGGTGATGGCGGATGCGATTATGTTGGCATGCGCGCAAGTCAAGGTGGAAGACCGAGATTACACCCGCCAACCGGTGATCAAATTTAAGTGATTATGGAAAATAACATACAGCATTCTGACGTTTATGCTATCGCCTTGCACCACCGCTTTCAGTGGGAAGAGGCGCAGCAGAGCTATGTCATCCTTTTCCCGGAAGGTATGGTCAAGCTGCATGGTGGCGCAGGTGAAGTCATCAAGCGCGTCAATGGCAAAGCAACCGTGAGCGATGTTGTGGCGGATTTGAAGGCCACATTTCCCGATGCGGAAGACATCGAAAACGATATTCTCGGCATGTTCGAATTGGCCGTAGGTAAGGGTTGGTTAAGGAAGGTGAATTAACATGGCACAAGTGAACAACGGTGTGGCATCCAGCATTACGCGTAAGCAGCCCTTGTGGTTGCTAGCGGAGGTGACCTATCGCTGCCCGTTACATTGTGCCTTTTGTTATAACCCGACGGATTATGACAAGCACACCAAGAATGAACTGAGTACCAAGGAGTGGATAAGCGCTTTGCGCGACGCGCGCAAAATGGGTGCGATTCAACTAGGCATCTCCGGCGGCGAGCCACTGCTGCGCGACGATATCGAAGAAATCGTCGCTGAGGCGCATAAGCTGGGCTATTACAGCAACCTGATTACTTCTGGTGTAGGTTTGACCGAGAAACGTATCCAAGCGTTCAAAGAGGGCGGTTTGGACCATATCCAGCTCTCGATGCACGATATTACCGAAGAGATTAACAACTTCATCACCAATACCAGTACGTTTAAGCTTAAACAAAAAGTGGCTGCGATGATTAAAGGCCACGGTTACCCGATGGTGCTGAACGTGGTGATTCACCGCTACAATATTGGCCACATGAAGCAAATCCTCGAAATGGCAGATGCGCTGGGGGCGGATTACATCGAGTTGGCGAATACGCAGTATTATGGCTGGTCACTGGTCAACCGCAGCCAATTAATGCCCACTAAAGAACAAATCGACGAGGCAGAAAGAATCACCAATGAGTTCCGCGAACGCGTTGGCAGCAAGATGAAAATCTTCTTCGTGGTGCCGGATTATTTTAACGACAAACCCAAAAAATGCATGAATGGCTGGGGTGAGGTCTTCATGATCGTGACGGCAAACGGCGATGTGCTGCCATGTCATTCTGCCCGCTCACTACCAGGGCTGGAATTCCCCAATGTGCGTGAGAATGGCCTGGAGTGGGCATGGAACGAAAGTCCAGCCTTTAATAAATACCGTGGTATGGAGTGGATGAAAGAGCCGTGCCGTAGCTGCGACGAGAAAGAGAAAGACTTAGGTGGTTGCCGTTGCCAGTCATACTTGCTGGCAGGTGATGCTGAGGCCGCAGACCCGGTTTGCACCAAATCCCCGCACCGCCATTTAATAGACGAGGCGATTGCGGATGCACAGAACCCACACTTACGCGAGCAACCTATTATTTTCCGCAACGATAAAAACTCCAAAAAATATGTGGAAGGCGATAAAGAGCGTATTGAACAGTTCCATGCCTTGCCGTAGTATGCCTGTTTAGGCGATTTTTAAGCGGAGGCAGTGGATGCACGAGTCCAGTAAATCTGTCATGCGGCGTTTGCATGATAGTCGGTTTGCAACGCGCTACTTGGTCGGGAACGGCATCGATATTGGCTGTGGCCCGGATTCCATCTTTAACTATCGTGAGCAATTCCCTTTGATGCAAAGTTGCCGTAATTGGGATTTGCCGGACGGCGACGCGCAATTTTTAGAAACTGTTCAAGACGAAACTTTCGATTTCGTCCATTCAAGCCATTGCCTTGAACATATGTGGAATCCACAAGAGGCGTTATATCATTGGCTGCGCGTATTGAAGCCAGGTGGCCATCTGATAGTGATGATTCCCGATGAGGATCTGTATGAGCAAGGTGTTTTTCCTTCCACCAACAATGATGACCACAAATGGACGTTCACTATATTTAAAGAGAATAGCTGGTCTTCACAATCCATCAGCTTGATGAGTCTGCTGGCTGATTTCAGCAGTATTGCCCAGATTCTGAAAATCGAACTGCTGGATGCGACGTTCAGATACGGATTGCCGCGCTTCGACCAGACGCTAACCCCGGTGGGGGAGTGCGCAATTGAGTTTGTGATGCGTAAACTGCCGCAAGTAGAGGTCGCGCGCATGGGGCGTTACCCTGACCCTAGTGTCTAACGCATCAAAAAATATCGCTATCAGCAGCCAAAATCTCGTCGTCCTAGTCTTGGCCGCTCTGGCCGCCTTGGCACCGTTTGCTATTGATACCTATTTGCCGGCTTTTCATGTCATGGCGGCAAATTTAAGCACAACCGACCTGCATATTCAGCAAAGTTTGGCGGTGTATCTGTTGCCTTATGCCATCATGACGCTTTGGCATGGCGCGATTTCCGATGCTATCGGGCGCATCACCACTATCAAATGGGGGCTAGGCATCTTTGTGCTGGCCAGCATCGGTTGTGCGTTTGCGCCTAACGTGGAAACGCTGTGGTTCTTCCGCGCGCTACAGGGCGCAAGCGGCGGGGCGGGCAACACGGTCGCGCGCGCCATGGTACGCGATCTGTTCGAAGGCCCGCAAGCGCAGCGTGTCATGGCCACCGTGCAAATGCTGTTTGGTCTGGCACCTGCGGTGGCGCCTATCATCGGCGGGTTTTTGCTGGGCTTCCATTGGCAGGCCATCTTTATCTTTCTGGCACTGTACGCCGCAGTGAGCTTGTGGGCGGCAATTGTTTACCTGCCTGAAACCATGCCGCCGCAAAAGCGCATCCCGCTTTCTACAAAAAGCGTGCTGCATAGCTACAAAATCATCTTTAGCGATATGGAGTTCGCCAAACTCAGCGTCGCACTGGGAGCGGTGTTTGCAGCATTCTTTGTGTACGTGCTCGCCAGCCCGCAATTCTTGGGCAAACTGCTTGGCTTTGCGCCGAAACAATATGGCTATTTCTTTGTTTCCACCGTCACTGGCATGGTCATCGGTTCTTATTTATCCAAGCGCGCCGCAGGCAGATACCCGGCCAGAAAGGTGTTGCGCGTCGCCTACACGTGGATGTTCGCCATCGTGTCGTTGAACCTGTTGATCTGTTATCTGTTCCCTGTCAAGCCTGTATTCAACATCCTGCCCGTCGCCCTGTTCAATATCGGCATGGGTCTGGTCATGCCCATCATCTCCATCGCTGCGCTGGACAGGCACCCCAAAATCCGCGGCACGGCGGCTTCCGGGCAAGCCTTTGTGCAGATGCTCTTCTCCACGGTTTCCGCAGGCATTGTCGTGCCGTTAGTTTGGAGCGGCGTGTTTGGCTTGGCAAGCGCGATGCTGGCGTTTTGGCTGGTAAGCGCGTTGGCGATACAACAAACCAGGTTTTGGGAAAGCAGCAAAATCTAAATTTTTACAGCCTGGTTTAGCTTGCGTGTAAACAAGTCATACGTAATAAATGCTGACTAACTTTTACGTGCCTCTAGTAATTCCCATCTGGTAAGGTGGCTTTCAAGCAGGCTGTCAATCTCAAGCAGCCTTGCTTGCAGTGTTTTTACGCGCTCGGGTTGTGTTTTATACAGCGTCACATTGGTCAGTTGATGGTTAATATCTACCTGCTCGGCTTCCAGCTGTTCGATTTTCTCGGGAATTTCGTCCAGCTCTTTTTGTTCCTTAAAGCTTAGTTTTGCGGGTTTCTCTGGCTTAGAGTCTGATTTGGATGCTCCGGAAGGCGCATGGATATTGGCTTCTGGGGTGGGTGATTTGATTGGTGCAGGTGTTTTGATGGGCACAGATGCCTTTTGATTTTTTGACGCTGAAAAACGTTGCCAGTCATCGTACCCGCCGCCAAATTCGGTAAGGACCCCATTGCCTTCAAACGCGATGACTTGCGTGACAGTGTTCTCTAAAAACGCACGGTCATGGCTCACCAAAAACAGCGTGCCGCTAAAGTCTTGCAGCAAGCTTTCCAGCAGTTCCAGCGTGTCGATATCCAGGTCGTTGGTGGGTTCATCCAGCACCAATACATTGGCGGGGCGTGCAAATAGCCGCGCCAGCAGCAGGCGATTGCGCTCGCCACCAGAAAGCGATTTTACAGGTGAGCGCGAGCGCTGCGGCGGGAACAAAAAGTCTTCCAGATAGCTGATGACGTGCTTGCGTTCGTTGCCGATTTCGACAAAATCCGAGCCGGGGCTAATCGTGGCGGCCAATGTGGCTTCTTCGTTCAGCTGCTCGCGCATCTGGTCGAAATAGGCAACATGGATTTTGGTGCCACGCGTGATTTTGCCGGGGTTTCGTTCATTCAAGTCGGGTTCCAGCTCGCCCAGAATGAGTTTGAGCAGCGTGGTTTTGCCAATGCCATTGGGTCCGAGCAAGCCGATTTTGTCGCCACGTAAAATGCGCGTGCTGAAATTCTTGATGAGGACTTTATCGCCGTACGATTTTGATACATTCTCAAGCTCAGCCACCAGTTTTCCGCTGCGTTCGCCAGCATCCAGATGCAGTTTTACGTTGCCCTGGCGCTCGCGCCGTGCGGCACGCTCCAGGCGTAGTGCCTCCAGCCTGCGCACACGGCCTTCGTTGCGGGTGCGGCGCGCCTTGATGCCTTGGCGTATCCACACTTCTTCCTGCGCCAGCACTTTGTCAAACTTGGCAGCGTGGGTTTCTTCCACGGCGAGGAGTTCTTCTTTTTTCACCTGATATTGTGAAAAATTGCCGACAAAATCGGTCAGTTTGCCGCGGTCCAGCTCGGTAATGCGAGTGGTGAGCTTGTCCAGAAAGCGTCTGTCATGCGTGATAAACAGTACGCTGCCTTTGAATGCTAACAATAAATCCTCCAGCCACTCAATTGCTTCCAAATCCAGGTGGTTGGTCGGTTCGTCCAGCAATAGTACCTCAGGCTCGGCCACCAGCGCGCGTCCCAGCGCCACGCGTTTGCGCCAGCCGCCGGAGAGCGTGGAAACCAGAGTGTCAGCATCCAGCTTCAGGCGGCTTAACACGGTTTCTACCCGCGATTGCGCTGCCCAGCCGTTTTGTGCATCCAGCTCGTGCTGTAAATGCTGCATTTTGGCCATCAATGCGTCCATATCGGCATCTAGCATGCCCATGTCGTGCGTCACTTGGTGATAATCGATGATGATTTGCTGCAAATTGCCCAAGCCCTCGGCAACCGCTTCAAATATGGTGTGCGCGGTATCCAGCTCCGGCTCTTGCGGTACATACACTACGCGTGCATTGGGCGCGCGCCACACTGTACCGTCATCCAGCTTGATCGTGCCTGCGATGGCCTTTAACAAGCTCGACTTTCCCGCACCGTTGCGCCCAATGAGTCCTACGCGTTCGCCCGCATCCAACTGAAAAGCCGCGTGATCGAGCAGGGCGTGGTGACCAAAGGCAAGGCAGGCGTTATCGAGCGTGATGTAAGGCATATTCGGGAACTAATTTAAAGGGTGTTGATTATACGGCCTGACAGCATTTTTATTGCTAAGTATCTTTAACCTAGCCTCGCGTTACCCTGCCAATGTTCCCCAGAACCGATTTGATGCCTCGCCATACCTTTGGGATAAGCCAAATCATTATCAGGATAAATAGCACCAGCGCACCTAAAAACACCATGGGGTGTGCGAAAACCAGCCAACCGCCTGTGATGAGCGCGCTCTCCTCGCCAAACGAGGTTGCTATATTGGTGACAGGCTCTGGAGATGTATTGATTAAAGCGCGGCTGCCCGCTTTTGTGATGTGCGTGGCGCCTGCCAAAGAGCCACCTAAAAGTCCGGCAATGGCAACAATGGCCGGGTCGCTGGTGTTCATGGCACCCATGGCCAGCAATGCGCCTGCAGGAATGCGGATGAAGGTGTGGATGGAATCCCAGACGCTATCGATGTAGGGAATCTTATCTGCCAAAAATTCGATGACGGAAAGCAGGCCGGATGCGGCGATGACGTCAGGATGCGTGAGAATCGCGAGCGAATCGGGCAGGGTAATGACGCCGAACTTAGCCATCATGCCTACGGCAAATACGGTCAGGTAGAGCCTTAATCCGCTAGCCCAACTCAGGCCGCTTGCCAGCGCCAATGTAGAAATCGCATCCATAGTCTTGAATCCAGAGTGTTAAATTAGCATAAGTGAGATTTTTGGCAATAAAAAAGGAGGCGATGCCTCCTTTTTATCTAAGTAGCTACTATTCAATCAGCAGTTCGCGTTTGCCGGGTACGCCGTTCATCGCATCTGCGTCAGGCAGCGCTTCTTTACGGGCCGAGATCACCGGCCATACTTTGGCCAAGCGCGCATTTAGCTCGATATATTCCTGCTGATCTGCCGGAACATCATCCTCCGCGAAGATCGCTTCAGCAGGGCATTCTGCTACACACAGGGTGCAGTCAATACACTCATCCGGGTTGATGGCAAGGAAGTTAGGGCCTTCCACGAAGCAATCTACCGGGCAGACGTCTACACAGTCGGTGTATTTGCATTGAATGCAATTCTCGGTTACTACATAAGTCATTTCTTTATTCCTTAATCAGCTTGAAGCTAAAACATTATTTTATTCGAAATTTAGCAGACACGCATGATTTGTGTTTTATCTTGAATCAAATAATCATGCCTGCGCCAACCGTATTGTTGGTGCTTTCATCAATGACGATAAAGGCGCCAGTTGCACGGTTTTTGTCGTAGCTGTCCACCATCAAAGGCTGTGCGAGTTTAAAGCTGATGCGTGCGATATCGTTCATTTTCAGGTCGGCGGTCGCTTGCTGTTCCAGCGTGTTGACGTCAACCTTGTAACTGATTGTACCCACTTTGGCTTTTGATTCGCGTGTCGTGTGTCTTATTACATACATTCTAGAAGTCGAGAGTGGTGTCTCGGAAAGCCAGCAAACATGCGCTTCAATCTGTTTGACGGGCGCTACGTTTGCATCAGATTTCACAATCATGTCACCGCGTGAGGTGTCGATTTCATCTTCCAAAAGCAAAGTGATGGATTGCTCGGTTTGCGCACTTTGCAACGGCGTTTCGCCTAGCAGGATTTGTTTTACTTTCGATTGGTAACCGTTAGGGAGCACAGTGACTGCATCACCCACGGCGATATCGCCACTTTCAACGCGACCCATGAAGCCGCGGAAGTCGTGGAGATCATGGTCTGCAGAGGCGTGCGGGCGGCACACGAACTGCACGGGAAAACGGAATTCCTCGGATTGTTCGGTATGCGCGGCGGGCGCTTTTTCCAGCATCTCCAGCAAGGTTTCGCCTTTATACCAAGGCATGCTGTCGAGTCTATCCACCAGCATGTCGCCATTGAGGGCTGACATCGGGATAAAGCGGATATCGCGCGCCTGAGCCAACCCGATTTCCTGCGCGAACGCAGTGTAATCGGCTTTGATTTTATCGAAAACGGTTTGATCATAATCGACCAAGTCCATTTTGTTGATGGCGACTACAATGTGTGGAATGCCCACCAGATGCGCAAGATATGAGTGGCGGCGGGTTTGCGTCAATACGCCTTTACGCGCATCAATCAGGATGATTGCCAGGTTCGCCGTAGAGGCTGCAGTCACCATGTTGCGAGTGTATTGTTCGTGACCAGGGGCATCAGCAATGATGTATTTACGCGTGCCGGTACTGAAGTAACGATAAGCTACATCGATAGTGATGCCTTGCTCACGCTCGGCTTGCAGGCCGTCGGTGAGTAGCGATAGGTCTACCGCTTCCATGCCGCGTTTTTTGGAGGTTTTCTCGATCTGTGTCAGCGTGTCAGCCAAGATCGTTTTGGTATCATACAGCAAGCGGCCGATGAGCGTGCTTTTGCCATCGTCTACGCTGCCGCAGGTCATGAAGCGGAGGAGGGAGTCGTTGTGTTGTGTCGTCATATTAGAAGTAGCCTTCCTTCTTGCGCTGTTCCATGCTGGCGTCACTGGTCTGGTCGTCCAGACGCGTCGCACCGCGCTCGGTGATGGTAGTTGTGGCGGTTTCCAGTACGATTTTGCTTACGTTGTCAGCGTCGGATGGAACAGGCGCAGTGCAAGTAATGTCACCCACGGTGCGGAAGCGCACTTGCATGTTGATGATTGCTTCGTCGGCTTTAGGCTGCATAATCACTTCGCCGCTGGCGAGCGGCACGTTCACTGGCACAATTGCACCATTGCGCATCACTACATCACGTTGATGGGCGAAATAGATACTTGGAAGCGCCAGATTCTCGCGTTCGATGTATTGCCATACGTCCATTTCCGTCCAGTTGGAAATCGGAAAAGCGCGGATATTTTCGCCTTTGTGTGAGCGGGCGTTATACAGGTTCCATAGTTCAGGACGCTGGTTTTTCGGATCCCATTGGCCGAACTCATCGCGGAAACTCATGATACGTTCTTTTGCGCGCGCTTTTTCTTCGTCGCGGCGTGCACCACCGATACAGCAATCAAAACCAAATTCTTCGATAGCTTCCAGCAAGGTGACAGATTGGTGTTTGTTGCGCGGCTCGTCAGGGGTTTTTAGCACGACGGTACCGCGTTTCATGGAGTCTTCTACAGAACGTACGATCAGACGCTCGCCAAGCTCAGCAGCCCGCTGGTCGCGAAAATCGACGACTTCCTTATAATTATGACCAGTGTCGATGTGCATCAGCGGGAATGGGAAGCGGCCTGGCCGGAAGGCTTTTTCAGCCAGGCGCAGGATACAGAGAGAATCCTTTCCGCCAGAAAATAAAAGTACTGGATTAGAACATTGGCCTGCGACTTCTCGCAATATGTGAATCGCCTCGGCTTCTAGCCAATCTAAATGGGATAAAGGTTGTTTTGACATTTCAATAAGTTACGACTTTAATTTAATCTAAAACTTTAATTATTTCTTGACGTTTAATCCGCATCGTTGTCTGAATTTTAATTTCGCGCGATATTCCGTAATGTTATCGCGCTCCATTGAAACCCAGAAACTTCGTTTGGCTTCATTTTTTCAAATGAAGCCCGCACTCTTTGGTTTCCGGGTTTTCCCACCACCATCTGCCTGCACGCACATCCTCGCCCATAGCAACCGCACGTGTACAGGGTGCACAGCCGATGCTAGGATAGAACTGGTCATGTAGTTTGTTGTAAGGGACGTTGTGTAGACGAATATACGCCCAAACTTCTTGCTCAGTCCAACTGCTTAGCGGGTTGAACTTCTCCAGCTTATTACTTTCATCAAACTCACGTACTGGCAGGCTGGCACGTGTTACCGCCTGTGCTGCACGCATTCCGGTAATCCATGCTTTTTTGCCTGATAACGCACGCTGCAAAGGTTCTACTTTACGCATATGGCAGCAGGCTTTGCGCAGGTCGACGGATTCGTAAAACGCATTGATGCCGTGTGTACGTACATAGCTTTCAACGGCTTCCAGCTTCGGGAAGTACACCTTAAGCTTCATATTATAATGCTTTTCGGTCTCACCCATTAAATCGTAAGTCTCCGCAGGCAGGCGGCCGGTATCCAGTGAGAAGATTTCGATGTCAGTACCGCTCTTTTGGATAATGTCGGTGAGCACCATATCTTCGGCGCCAAAGCTGTTGGCGAAAGTAATGTTACCCGCCTCCAATTCCTTATTGGCCTGCAGCAGCAACACTATCACCTCGCTGGTTTTTTCGTTAACTGTCGCGACCAATGTATCCGTCAATGCCGGGCGTGTCGCCGGGTTGGTTACAGTGGGTTTCAGCATGGTGACACCAGAATCGAATTCAGCCATCATGTACCTCGATGGTAGCGCCTGAACACGGGTTGAGGTTCATCCACAGCACCTTGGTATGGCGCAGTGAAGTCGTTCAGGCTGGCAATAGCATCTTGTGCGGAACGGTCAGTGCGAATGACGAACTGGTCGAACCCACAGCGTTTCTGGAAGAACAGTTGGTCGCGCAGTACATCGCCAAATGCGCGCAGGATGTTTTTGTAACTGTAACGTGTGCGCAGTAAGTTACCCAAAGAGAAAATACGGCCATCGGCGAATCGTTCGACGAAAATCGCGATTATCGGTAAAGAATTCAGGTCTTGCACCTCACCGGCCAAGCCTTCCAGTACTTCGTGCGTGGCTAGCCAAACGCCGATTTCGCCTTTTGCGATGCGTTCCTGTAATGCTTCCAGATTCGCCAGGAACACACTTAGTGGCAGAATGATCTTGCCGCTGGCTGGAATGACCGTGTTGGCAATTTGTTCAGCGGTGACTGTCTGTTCGCCGGTGAGCTTGAACAATACGACTTTGCCCGCCTGCTTGCGCTCTTCTACTTGTGCTTCCGGCAGTTTTACCAATGTCCACTCGTCTGCGATGACGCTGGCTACTCCGTTTTTCAATTCAATCAGTTGACTCATTTGGCTTCCTATTTTGCGTAGACGTGAGCTTTGAAAGGCTCTACGCCAACCCTGCGTACAGTGTCGATGAAGCGTTCTTCATCGGTGCGCTGTTTCAGGTACACATCAATCAGTTTTTGCACTACACCTGGCATTTCCTCTGCGCTGAAGGATGGCCCGATCACGGTGCCGATGCTGGCGTCATTGCCTTGTTTGCCGCCGATGGTGACCTGATACCATTCGGAACCGTCTTTATCCACGCCCAGAATGCCGATATGACCGACATGGTGGTGGCCGCAGGCGTTCATGCAGCCTGAGATATTGAGCTCAATGTTGCCGATGTCATGTAGATAATCCAGATTGTCGAATTGCAGTTGAATCGCTTCGGCAATCGGGATGGATTTTGCATTGGCCAAGCTGCAGAAATCGCCACCGGGGCAGCAAATAATGTCGGTCAGCAGGCCAATGTTGGGCGTTGCCAGGCCAGCGGCGCGGGCTTTTTCCCAGACTGCAAACAAATCGCCTAGTTTCACGTCAGCCAGAATCAGATTTTGCTCGTGCGATGAACGCAGCTCACCAAAGCTGTGCTGATCGGCCAAATCGGCTACCACATGCATCTGCTCGCTGGTAATGTCGCCCGGCGGATGTCCGTGCGGCTTCAGCGATAGTGTCACGGCGCGATAGCCCGGTTGCTTGTGCGGATGCACGCAGCGTTTGACCCAGGCAGCAAAGACCGGATTGCTGGCAATCGCCGTATCGAAGCCGGCATCATTGTTTGGCAAGGTTTCATATGGCATAGGTTCGAAATACTGGTCAACACGCGCCAGTTCAGCTTCCGTAATGGTATTGGGACCATCTTTCAAGTATGTCCATTCGGCCTCGACCTGCTTTTTGAACTCGTCGATGCCCAAGGCCTTCACCAGAATCTTGATACGCGCTTTGTAGGCATTGTCGCGGCGGCCATGCAGATTATAGACGCGGATAATGGCCTCGCAATAGGTGAGGGCATGCTGCCATTCCAGATGTTCGCGGATGACGGTGCCCAAGATAGGCGTGCGGCCCAAGCCACCACCCACCCAGACTTTGATGGCGATCTTGTTTTGTGCATCTTTGTAGAACTCCAGGCCGATATCGTGCGCTTGCACGATGGCGCGATCCTGTTTGGTACCGGAAACTGCGATTTTGAATTTGCGCGGCAGCAAGGCGAATTCCGGGTGGAAAGTGCTCCATTGGCGCATGATTTCAGCGATGGCGCGCGGATCTATCACTTCATCCGGGGCGACACCTGCAAATTGGTCGGTGGTGATGTTGCGGATACAGTTGCCGGAGGTTTGCACGGCGTGCATTTCCACGCTGGCAAGTTCGGCCAGAATATCCGGCGTGTCTTCCAGTTTTGGCCAGTTCAGTTGCATGTTCTGGCGTGTGGAAAAGTGACCGTAGCCTTTGTCGTATTGTTTGGCAATGCTGCCCAGCTTGCGCAGCTGTTTTGAACTTAACAGGCCATAGGGTACGGCAATGCGTAACATAGGCGCATGGCGCTGGATGTACAGACCGTTTTGCAGGCGTAAGGGACGGAATTCATCTTCGGATAATTCTCCCGCCAGGTAGCGGCGCACTTGGTTGCGGTACTGCGCCACACGTTCATCAATAATCTGTTGGTCTATTTTGTCGTATTTATACATAATATTTTGATTTTAATTGGTTTTTAAGCTAACACAAATTTTAGCCCGATAATGAGTAGCAGTGAAGCCAATAAAGGCCGCAATGTCTTCTCCGGAATCTTTGCGCTTACATGGCTGCCAATCCAGATGCCTGGCAGGGAGCCGATCAGCAGCGTGCCTAACAACATGAAGTCAATGTGTCCCAGCGTCCAATGACCGAGGCCGGCAACAGCGGTGAGCGGGATGGCGTGTGCCAGATCGGTGCCCACCACTTTTAATGTGCTCATTTTGGGGTAAAGGAACAGGATGGCTACGGTACCCAACGCGCCGGCGCCTACCGAGGAAATAGTAACGAGGATGCCCAAGATAACCCCTACCAATACCGTGGCTGGAATCTGCAATTGCCGGAAACGCCCGCTGCTGATCAGGCTATCTTCGATTTCGCGGATTTGCTTGCGCGTCACGTAGCAGCGGATCAATACCGCGATTGCGGTCAGGATCAGTGCGATTCCCAGCGTGAAAGTGATTATGCCGGTAATGTCTTTTTCCAGCTTCAGTAGATGCTTGATAAGAAAAATTGTCGCGACAGAAGCAGGCAGGCTACCCAGTGCCAACCATTTTACTACATGCCAATCCACCGATTTATGCGTATTATGATGGACCAGCACGCCGCCGGTTTTGGTGATTGCTGCATAGAGCAGGTCGGTACCCACGGCAACCGCGGGTTTGAAGCCGAAGAGAAATACCAGTAACGGCGTCATGAGCGAGCCGCCGCCAACGCCAGTGATACCCACCAGCAGACCAACAGCGAACCCTGAAATGATAAAGCCAATATCCATTTTGCTGCCAAGTAAAAATAGGCGGCAAATATAGCAGAAATTTATATAATTATTTAATACTTATTGATTATTTTGGTATATGATTTGGTTATAAAAGCTAGATATAGCCTAATAAGAAAACAAGGGAACCACGTTATGAAACTGCACCAGTTAAAATACGTGCATGAGGTTGCACGGCAAGGCCTCAACATCTCGGCTGCAGCTGAGGCGTTACATACCTCACAGCCTGGTGTCAGCAAACAGATTCAATTATTGGAAGATGAGTTGAAGCTGCAAATTTTCCAACGTAACGGCAAGCGCCTGACCGGGATTACCGAGCCTGGCAAGCATATCATCAAGCTGGCGGCTACCGTAATGCTGGAGATGCAGAACATCAAGCGTGTCGGTGACGAGTTCAGTAAGGTGGAGAGCGGTATCCTGACCATTGCCACTACCCACACGCAGGCACGCTACGCGTTGCCTAATGCGATCAAACTGTTTATGGAGGCGTATCCCCACGTCAAAATCAACATCCATCAAGGGACGCCGGAACAGGTGACCGCACAGGTAGTGGAAGGCAATGCAGATATTGGTATTGCCACTGAGAAGATCAGCCAGAGCGAGCATCTGTTATGTCTGCCATGCTACGAATGGAATCGTTGTGCCGTGGTGCCGAAGGGGCACAGGCTGGTCGAAGCCAATCCGCTCACATTGGCGCGTTTGGCAAGTTATCCGCTGATTACCTATGATGCCACGTTTACAGGTAGCAGCGCGGTGACCAAAGTGTTCCATGACGCGGGTGTCATGGCCAATATCGTACTGACTGCAATTGATGCCGATGTGATCAAGACCTATGTTAATTTGGGGCTGGGTGTGGGCAT
This sequence comes from Methylophilus sp., assembly GCA_044222155.1. Lineage (GTDB taxonomy): Bacteria > Pseudomonadota > Gammaproteobacteria > Burkholderiales > Methylophilaceae > Methylophilus. The sequence continues at coordinate 14,238 of JBGANT010000010.1, read as the reverse complement.
TATCGCCAACATGGCCTATGACGAGGCGCGTGACACCGAGCTGGTGCGCCTGGATTGCAGCCATCTCTTCCCGCCCAGCACGACCTACCTTGGTGTGCGTAAAGATGCTTTTTTGCGCGGTTATATGTACGGCTTCATCCAGCTGCTGGCGCCAAAATACACCCGCAAAACGGTGGAGGAAGCTTTCAAGATCAGCCGCGGCTTTGTGTGACTTGGGTTACTGGCCGGGGTGATGCGCCCATTTAAGATGGGTATATACTAACTTCCTGGAGTAGGTGATGCGTTTTCAGAACACATGTGTTGCCGTATTGCTACTGTTGGCGGGTTGCGCGCACACGCCGCAATCGCGCTTGGTCGAGATGCCTAATGGCTTGCCGCCGCTTGATCCGGATAATGCGATCTATGAAGTGCCGGTGAACGCAGGTTTGAGTCATCAGGATGTGGTGGATAGCCTGAAAAGCGTCTCACAAGGCATGAATTTCGTCACTGCCGCCAATTTCAACATTGCCGAGCAAATAAAAAAACGCGATATAGACCCTCAGGGCGTGAAAGAGGTGTATGCCATTTGCAATCTGAGTCTAGGCATTGAGATTATGCTGGATCACCCTGAATTTACTGTGTTTGCCCCGTGCCGACTCGCGCTTTATGAAAAGCAGGGCAAGCTGTTCCTTGGGCTGGATAGGCCAACTTTCGATTTGAAGAACATCAGGAACCCCACCGAGCGTGCCAAAAAATCCGCGCAAGAGCTGGAAAGCAAGCTGATCGAGCTGATGGGCAAAGCCAGTAAAGGCGACATCTAAGCGCCTGATTCTTCATTGTGTGAACCGCCGGCCTGCAAGCCGCATACAGACTGGATTTGGTGGCATCTGTTCTGTCAATGAACGCATGCGCGCACGAGGGGCTGCCAAACCGGCATGCTTGGTTTATACTGGCTGGAAATCAACTACAGTTCATTTACTTACGGCTTCCAATATGGCAAACCCGGTTCGCATCGCAAAATCCCAAGACTTCCTCTACATTCTGCCCAAGATGGCCAACCGCCATGGCCTGATCGCCGGAGCGACCGGCACAGGCAAAACGGTCACGCTGCAAAGTATTGCCGAGCAGTTCTCGCGCCTGGGGGTTCCAGTCTTTATGGCGGACGTGAAGGGCGACCTGAGCGGCCTGAGCCAGGCGGGCGGCGGTAATTCCAAAGTGGATGCGCGCGTGGCGCAGCTTGGCTTGACAGACTTCAAGCCGCAGGCAGCTACTGTGACACTGTGGGATGTGTTCGGCGCCAAAGGCCACCCGATGCGCACTACGATTGCGGAGATGGGGCCGCTATTGTTGGCGCGCATGCTGAACCTGAACGATGTGCAAGGCGGGGTGCTGAATGCTGTTTTCAGGATTGCTGACGACAATGGCATGCTGCTGCTGGATTTGAAAGATTTGCGGGCGATGGTGCAATATTGCGCCGATAACTCCGCGACATACCAAACGCAATATGGCAATATTTCCTCCGCCAGTGTCGGCGCTATTCAGCGTGCCTTGCTGCAACTGGAGACCGAAGGCGGCGAGAGGCTATTTGGCGAACCTGCGCTGAACCTGGACGACCTGATGCAGACGGACGGCAATGGCCGCGGCGTCATCAATATCCTCGCCAGCGACCAGTTGTTCAACTCGCCGCGCGTGTACGCCATGCTGCTGCTGTGGCTACTTTCCGAGCTGTTCGAGAAGCTGCCGGAAGTCGGCGATCTGGAAAAGCCAAAACTGGTATTTTTCTTCGACGAGGCGCACCTGTTGTTCACGGACACGCCGTCTGAGCTGATGCGCAAGATCGAGCAAGTGGTGCGACTGATTCGCTCCAAAGGCGTGGGCATTTATTTTGTGACGCAGAATCCGCTGGACGTGCCGGACATCGTGCTGGGGCAACTCGGCAACCGCGTGCAGCATGCCTTGCGTGCCTTTACCCCGCGCGACCAGAAGGCAGTGAACTCCGCTGCCGAGACTTTCCGCCCGAATCCAAAAGTTAACGTGGTGAGTGCTATTACTGAGCTGGGCGTGGGTGAGGCGCTGGTGTCTTTCCTGGATGAAAAAGGCATTCCCACGCCGGTGGAGCGCGCTTTCATCATCCCGCCGGAAAGCCGCATCGGTCCGGCCACAGATACCGAACGTGCCGCGGTGATGAACGCATCGCTGGTCAGCGGCGTGTATGAGAAACAAATGGATCGTGAATCGGCTTATGAACTGCTGAAACAGCGCGCCGAGCAATCTGCCACGGAGGAAGAGGCTGCAGCCGCCAAGGAAGCAGAAGCTGATAGCGGCTTCGATTGGGGTGATATGCTGGGCGGGCGCAACAAACGCTCAGATTCCGTGCTGGAAAGCGCCGCGAAATCCGTTGCAAGAGCGGCAGGCTCACAGCTTGGGCGCGCGATTGTGAGGGGTGTGTTGGGAACGTTGTTCGGCAAACGCTGAAGGTGAAACATGCGTAGCGATATTGAAATTGCCCAGGCCGCCAAGCTCAAGTCCATTTCAAGCGTCGCCAAGCGTTTAGGCGTTAGTGCCAAGCATCTCATTCCTTACGGGCCGCACATCGCCAAATTCAACCCGGTATTAATTTCCAGTCTTGCAGACAAGCCCCAGGGAAAACTGATTCTGGTGACCGCCATTAGCCCGACACCGGCGGGCGAGGGCAAAACCACCACCACGATTGGCCTGGCGGATGCGCTGTGCCGCATCGGCAAAAAAGCCGCAGTGTGCATCCGTGAGCCGTCACTGGGGCCGGTATTCGGCATGAAGGGTGGCGCCACGGGCGGCGGCCACGCGCAGGTGGTGCCGATGGAAAACATCAACCTGCATTTTACTGGCGATTTCCATGCCATTACCGCAGCTAACAATCTGCTGGCAGCCTTGATCGATAACCATATTCATCAAGGCAATGCGCTGAATATCGATGTAAGAACAATCACTTGGCGCCGTTGCATGGACATGAATGACCGTATGCTGCGGCACGCCACGCTCGCGCAGAAAAGCCACGTGACTGAAACCGGCTTTGACATCACTGTGGCCAGCGAAGTGATGGCGATTTTCTGTCTGGCCGAGAATCTGGACGACTTGAAAGCACGTCTGGGTGATATCCAGGTGGCGCAGGATGTGGCTGGAAAGCCAATACTGGCGCGCGATTTGCAAGCACAAGGCGCAATGACTGCATTGCTGAAAGATGCCTTCCAGCCCAACCTGGTACAGACGCTGGCGCATACGCCCGCACTCATTCACGGTGGGCCTTTTGCCAATATTGCGCACGGCTGCAATTCGGTGATTGCCACCAAAACCGCGCTCAAGTTGGCCGATTATGTGGTGACGGAAGCGGGATTTGGCGCAGATTTGGGTGCGGAGAAGTTCATCGACATCAAATGCCGCAAGACCGGGCTGCAGCCGGACGCGGTGGTGCTGGTGGCGACGATACGTGCGCTGAAATATCACGGTGGCTGCGAGCTGGCGGAATTTAAGCATGAGAACGTGGATTATCTTTTACAAGGAATCAATAACTTAAAAATACATATTAATAATTTACATGAGGTTTTTGGGTTGTCGGTCATTGTGGCAATCAACCATTTCTCGCAAGATACGCCGCGTGAGATCGCCGCGCTTCAGCAAGTCGTGCGCGAGATGGGGCACGAAGCGGTGTTGTGCAAGCATTGGGCGCAAGGCGCACACGGTGCGGAAGAGCTGGCAAAACGTGTGGTGGAATTGACGGAGAGACCGCCTGCACCGCTGCGATTTAGCTACGATTTGAATGATGCCCTGGAAGCCAAGATACATGCGGTTTCCAGCCGCATATACGCTGCAAGCCGCGTGGAATATAGCGCACAGGCCAGTGCGAAATTGCAGGTATTGGGCCGCGATTACCCAAACCTGCCGATTTGCATCGCCAAAACGCAATATTCCTTTTCGTGCGACCCGAAATTGCGCAACGCGCCGAGCGGGCATGTGCTGAAAGTGAGCGATTTTCGGTTGTCCAGAGGGGCAAGTTTCATCGTGGTGCTGTGTGGCGATATCATGACCATGCCGGGCTTGCCTAAAGTGCCTGCCAGCGCGCACATCGATGTGACGGAAGGGCGCATCACCGGCCTGTCCTGAGCCATCCAGGAAGTTTGGTGATATGATGCGGGCATGCAAACTATTAGCAGTCAAGGCCTTGCCGAGCAAACCATCAACAAGTCGCGTTTCATTGCCGCTGCCGCGCGCTGCGATACCGAGCGCGAGGTGGCAACATTGCTACGCGGTCTGGCGACAAACTACAGTAACGCCAGCCATTTGGCATATGCCTATCGCGTGAAAACGCCCAATGGCATCGTCGCGCGTTTTTCCGATGCCGGGGAGCCTTCCGGCACGGCGGGCAAGCCGATTCTGCAGATGCTGGAAGCGCGCGACCTCATCAATGTTGGTGTGGGCGTGATTCGCTATTACGGCGGTATCAACCTGGGCACAGGCGGCCTGGCGCGCGCATATGGCGGAACAGCCAAAGAGGCATTGGAAGCCGGGAAGATTGTGCCATTCGTGGAAATGCTGGAACTTCAGCTAAGCGTGGATTACAAACGGCTGGATGAACTGATGCGCGCGGTGTCGCAATTCCAAGGGGTGGTGCTGGACAAAGCGTTCGACGCGGCAGTGCGCGTACGGGTGAGTTTGCCGGCACAGCATGGTCAGGCTTTACTCAATAGGTTCGTATAATGACAGATATGATCGAGCAAAAAGACAAATACAACATCGCGGCATGGCTATTCATGGCTTTTGCCATGGTGTTCGTACTGTACACGCACTTGTTGCCGGCGCTGCTGGCAGGGTTGCTGGTGTTTGAGTTGGTGCACATCATCACACCCTTCATCGCACGTAAATTGCCGGGCAGAGGGGCCAAACTGGTGGCAGTCGCCTTGCTGGCCACGGTGGTGGTGGGTCTTATCGTGTTACTGGGTATGGGGCTGGCGGCACTTTTTGGATCTGATTCGGGCGGGCTCAGCCGGTTGATTTCGCAAATGGCGCAGATTATCGAGGATTCGCGCCAGATTCTGCCCAAGTGGATAGATGAGCGCTTGCCGGAGAATGCGGTGAAACTGCAGCAGGCCGTCACGCAGTGGTTGCGTGATCATTCTGCCGATTTGCAATTTGTCGGCACACAGGCCGGGAGGCATGCTGCGCATATCCTGATTGCCATGGTGATAGGCAGCATGCTGGCACTGCGGGAGGCGATCGTGATTGACCATTTCAAGCCATTTGCGCGCGCCTTGGTGCAGCGTATTGGCCTGTTTGGCGAGGCGTTCCGCAACATTGTGTTCGCACAGGTGCGTATCTCCGCCATCAACGCCACATTCACCGGCATTTATCTGGCGCTGGTGTTGCCGATGATGGGCATCCATTTGCCATTCACTAAAACCATGATCGCCATCACCTTTATCGTCGGCCTGCTGCCGGTCATTGGCAACCTCATCTCCAACACCGTCATCGTGGTGGTCAGCATGAGCCACTCGCTAGGCGTGGCTATCGGTTCGCTCGCTTTCTTGGTGATCATTCACAAACTGGAATACTTCCTGAATGCGCGCATTGTCGGCGGGCAGATTCGCGCTCGCGCCTGGGAGTTGCTGGTGGCGATGCTGACGATGGAGGCGGCGTTTGGCCTGCCCGGGCTGGTGGCCGCCCCTGTTTATTATGCGTATATCAAAAGCGAGTTAAGGCAGCGCAATCTGATTTAAGCGGCAAACAATAAGCCTGCAAGTCAGTATCCATGCGGCATTTAGGCTCGCACAGGGGTGATTGGGCTAGATGGTAGGCTTATTTGATTTTGACCAAGCGATTTTCCAGCGTTTTGCCCGGTTTCAGGTTGTCCAGTTGGCTGCCTGCCGCATCGCCCAGCTTGGCCAGGCGTTCGTCCGGCGCTGGGTGGGTTTTGAACAGCAAGGCCACGCTGTCGTCACCCGGTTTGATTTGCCCCATGGTCTGCAGCACTTCCGATAAGCCATACACCTCGTAACCGGCGCGCGCCGCGAGGATCATGCCCATGCGGTCGGCCTCGAATTCGGCATCCTTATCCAGGCCGCGGGCGCTGATTTCCGCGCCGGTGCCAATGGCTTTTTCGGCCAGTTTGTTTTTCTTGCCAAATTTTTCCTTGATCCAGTCCGTGCCTGCACTCAGCAATTGATGTTTCTGCATCACTTTCAGTTGGTGTTTTTTCACTACGTGCGCAATTTCGTGGCCTAAAACACCCGCCAGTTGCGCTTCGTTCTGCAAGTTGACATACAGGCCTTTGGTGATAAGCACGTAGCCACCCGGTGCGGCGAAAGCGTTGATGTCGGCACTGTCAATCACACCAAATTTCCATGGCAGGTCGGCGCGTTCCGACTGGCTGGCCACCCAGCGGCCCACTTTGTTGACATATTGCTGCAGCGCATCGTCTTTCACCAATGGCGCGGCGCCCAGAATGCTGCCGGTAACCTCGCGCCCGATGGTGATTTCCTCTTCGCGGCTGGGTTTTTTCCAGTTGATGGCCGGTTTTTCAGGTTGAGTGGCTGGCACAGCTTCGGCGCTTGCAGCCGGAGTAGGTGATGGAGTCGGGGTGGTCGCCGGGGCGGGTGCAGGCGTTGGCGTGGGTTCCGCGGGTTTATCAGTCCCCAGCTCTTTTTCAATCTGTTGTTTGGCGGCGTCTTTCAGTGCTTCGCCCAAATCCAGCGCGTAGGCCGGAGTATTGGCAATTGCGACCAGCACGATCCAGATGGACAGAATGATAGGCTTGCGCATTATGGGGTTCCTTTCAGGTATTTGATGCTGCTGGCGCTCAGGCCGCCTGCACTGGCGAAGTTTTGTGCGTCGCTGGAGCTAACTGCGTAGCTTTCCATCTTTTGTATTTCGGCTTCGTTGAATTTGGCTGCTTTCAATTCATCGGCGCTCAGGCCGCGAATCCCGGTCGTCGAGACGACCTTGCCAGTGCCCGCGCGACCGGTGGCGACATCCACAATGCCTTTGCCGGAGCCGCTGCTACTGCCTGTGCCACGTTTGACCGAGAGCAGGCGCACCCAGCCGCTGCTACTGCCTTTCTTTACCTGTAGCCAGGCGCCTTTCTTGTTGAGGATGTCTACGCTATCGCCTTTGTTGAGCGTGCCGGTTGTTTTGGCATCCGCAAATGGCTCTGCCCGCAGGCTATCGGCCTTAAGTGCGGTGCCTGGTTCTGCCAGCACTTGCAGCGAGGCGGTGAGCGCGATTGCGCCCAGCAAAAGTCGAGTATTCATGCAAATTCCTTATTGTTCCGGGTGTTCCAGTTTAAGCACCGCCTGCGCAAACAGGCTGCGCCATTGCGATGCCATGCTTACGACATCGCTTTGGCTGTTAAGTTTTCCTGCATGCAGGCTATAACGCGTGGCGGTACCATTGGGTAGACCGACATGTGCGATGATTTGCGGCAATTGTTGCGCGATGCTTTTTGCATCTGCCAGTGCGGCATCAGCATATTCGGCGTGATGGTCTGCATACAGCCAGCTGACTACCAGCAAATCGCCAAATAGGCCCCAGATACCGCTTTGTGTGCCGTGGATGAACTCGATGCTATTGGGTGTGCGGCTGCCCAGTTCAATGGCGCGGCGCAGTTTTTTCAGCGTGCCGTCATCCAGCGCTTCGGCGCTTTCAATCAATACGGGCATCATCAGCACGGCATTGGTGGCATCGCCGGATTTGACGCCGAATGCCAGCCAGCGTTGCAGGGCGCGGTCGTTAGCCAGTGCGTAGACTTTGGCGATACCGAAAAACGCGACTGCCCAGGTGATGGGCGCGGTCAGGTCGAAATACGTATTGCTGAGATTGATGCCGATATAGGAAAGCACCAGCAGGCCGATCTGGCTGCCGGTAAACAGCGTGTTGAAGCGGTCGCGATCGACATTGAAATAGAACGCCAGTGTGGTGGCCCATATCAGCAGCAGGCTCATCAAAATATACGGAATTTTGCCGCGCCAGACTTTCAGGTAATCGTTGTGTTTGACGTTATCGATTGCGGTCGCCAGGATTTCCACCCCCGGAAACTGCTTGTCCATCGCGGTGGGTTTTATATCGAACAAACCCGGCGCGGTGGAGCCGATAATGACGATTTTGCCGGTAAACTCGTCTTGCGGGCGCTGTTTGGCTTTGCGCGCCATGTCGGTGAATACATCGCTGAAGGTGGCATACGTGTAGCTGAACGGCTTGCCGCGCCAGTTGATGAGCATGTTCTGCGGCAGTGCGTAGCTGCTGGCTTGTTCGAATTCACCCACCGTCAGGGGCAAAGAAGGCAGCTTCCAGCCAGCGTCCTCGTGCCACAGCCGGTATTCCCGCACGATACCATCGTTATCCGGGTAAACGTTATGCGTGCCTATCCTGCCGGGCTTTAAGGCTGATCTGAAATAGGGCAACACAGCTGCGACCGTTGCATTTTTATCTGCCCCGGAAGCCGCGTCCTGATTGGCTTGCAGGGCATGTGTCAAACCGGGAATCTGGGCATATTTCAACTGGCTCAGCCTGTCCTGCGAGGCATCCAGCCGCAGAATGGGGAAGAAGCAGTTATCGCACGCGGCAATGACCTCGTCGAAATAGGCATCACTGTCCTCGTTATACACGTCGGCATCGCTGAACAGAATATCAAATACGATAGCTTTGGGATTTTGCGCCTGGATATTCTCGACAAACTCGCCCATCACCTGCCGCGGCCACGGCCAGCGGCCATAATCCTTGGCCATCGCGGCCAGGCTGGCCTCGTTGATGTCCACAATGACAATGTCCGAGTCCGCCTTGGGCACCAGGATGCGGCGTTTGACCATGAAGTCGAATGCTTTGTCGCGCATGTTCTCGCCAATGTGGAAAGCGCTGGCATCCAGCAGCACGAACACCGTAAACAGCGCAGCGAGGTAGATATAGAAGTTGTTCTTGAGCTTGCGCGTGAGGTTGGCCAGCCACTGGCCGATGATCAGCTTGAGTTTGGTCATGGCGTTATTGTAGGGGACTGCGCTGTCCGGTCAAGCGTTATTGCAGCGCATTTCGATAGGTCGGGCTTGAAAACAGAGTTTGATGTCTAACGTTTAACATAAGGGGCGCCGTTAGGCGTCCCGCTTGAATGATAGATTAGGCAATTTTTTCCAGGCGCTCGGCAAGCCACACCTTAATGACTGACTGTCGAGTAACACCGAGCTTTCCAGCTTCACGGTCTAAAGATTCAATCATCCATGTTGGAAAGTCAACATTCACGCGTTTTTGCGCTTGTAATACGCGCTTCGCCTTTGAAATGTCTAGTGAAGACGTAATATCAACATTCTCGTCAAATTGTTTTTCAAAGTTTTTAGCTTTCATATAATGCTACCTCCTCGGTGCGTGAGCGACGAACAGAAATAAGTCGAATATTTTCGCCTCTGTAAGTGATAACTGCTGACCAATGTTTTGTACCAATTAGGCCAATCATTAGAAATCTCGGCTCATCTTCAGTTTTAGCGGGAATCTCCAATAACATCGGGTCATTCCAAAGCAGTTGTGCATCAATGAAGTTGATGCCGTGCTTCAAAAGATTAGCTTGACTTTTAGTTTCGTCAAATTCAAATGCAATCATGGTATATAAAATATACCTTTATTACACTAAAATCAAGAGTTAATATGATGTCTAACGTAAAAGTAAGGGGCGCGCCGGTTGCAGGACTAAACCGAAACCGACGAACCCGAATAAGCTACCAACCTTTAAAAGCGCCTGCGTCCGGCGCGTCCCTTTGACTGCCATGTTAGGCCAGACCAAAAACGACTTGTTTAAAATACGGCGCACAGCCTGTTGTTTAGTGCCCACTATACCCCTGAAGACTCATAGAAAGTGACCAAATTGCCATCTGGGTCGAGGATGGCGAACTCATTGTTGCCCCAAGGCTTGGCTTCAAGCGGCGCATTCGGATGAACGATGCCCAGCAACTTGCAATGCTGATATAACTGACCTACGGCCTTAACTTCGATTCTACAGCTAGTTGCCTTTGGGATGCTTGAATCGGAACATGCCCAGAAATGAATACCCACGGAACCGTTACTAACAATACCATACTCTCCTTGTACGGCATACACCTCGGCAAAGCCTAGCTTCGACACAAAGAAACCTACACTGCGCCGAATATCCAGCGATGCCAGTACTGGCGTAGCATTAATGAATTGAACCGATTCAGACATTGATGCTCTCTTGAAGCCTAACGTTTGACATAAGGGGCGGCGAAGCCGTCCTAGGCGTCACCGTGGGGCGTATTCACTAGGGTTCAAGGCCTTCGACAGACACCAGTCTGGCGGAACTGCACTGGTCGCGAACGGCTTTCAGGCCTTGATAGGTCGAACCGTTGTAGAAGGCCTCCCAAGCATTGACCGACGGGAACTCAAGGACGACGATTCGCCTTGGCACCCAGTCGCCCTCATAGACCTTGTGCGCTCCGCCCCGTGCCAGGTAGCGGGCTCCCGCTGCTTCAATGGCAGGCTTGACCCCTTTTATGAATTCTTGGTACTTGTTCATGTCCCGAATCTCGACGTCGAAGATCACGTACGCGCTCATTGCTGCTCCTAGATTGATTAATGCAACACCCAATAAAAAACTCGGCTTACGTCGTGCCGCCTAACGCAGAATTAAGGGGCGCGCTTTAGCGCGTCCCGCTTGAATGACGGGTTAGAAAGCAAACTAAGCATACTAAGCCCATAACAATATTTTCTTTAGGCCTTTGCCACCTAAAAACAACCAAAGACCAAACAACAACTGGAAAATATTGAAAGATAACATTAACAACCAGTCTGGGTTTTGCACATAATTTTCAGGGTAGATTTTTTGACCAATGTAGTCACTGGTGATGTAACTTACCAATGCAGGTAGAGCTTTTGCAAGAACCCACACACCAATAAGACTACAGCCAACAGAGAACCAACTGTCAAAAAGGTTTGTTTGATTGTTTTCACTACTGCTTGTATTGGGAAGAATCTTTTTAGCTATAACCGTAGGGAAACACCACAATAAAGTACAAATAACTAAGGTGCTACCAAACCCTATAAAAAGAGGTAACAGTGTGTCGTCAGGGCTGTATTTGCGGAGTTGCAGATAAGTACCTACAGTTGTTGAAATGTAGTAGAGAAACAGCCAAATAGCAAACAAACGAACTGTTGCGGCAAGTGTTTGATGAGGTGTCATTTATTGCTTTCTAACGTTTGAATTAAGGGGCTGGCTTTAGCCAGTCCCGCTTGAATGATGGGTTAGGCTTTTGCACGGGAAACAAACCTCAGTGGGTCTTTTTCTAACCAAAATTTAGAAAAATAAACCAGACCAAAAGGTGGCGATTTCAACATAATTCCAACCTCATCAACGTTAATGTTTTTTGCTTCTTCTTCGGTGGTGATTATAAGGTCAACAATGCCAGGCGTTTTACCGTTCTCAATAAGAACATTATCTCCAACTAAAACATCCGTACCATCATCGTATTTAAACATAGTTGCCTAACGTAGAATTAAGGGGCGCTGTTAAGCGTCCCGCTTGAATGAAAGGTTAGGAGGGATAGACATGAGATTACGATTTAAGACCGCGATTGACGACAACAGTAACGTGTCCTTTTTTATGGTATGCCGTCACTTGCTTTTTGAGAGCCGAGATTTGGGTCTTTTGCGCCAAATCGTTGCACTCAAGTTTCACATTTTTCTTTTGCAACTGCACAATTTGAAGTTCGAGATTGCGAGTGTATTCACGGATTGGCAAATCAGACGACTTGATCGCCAACTTGAGGCTTTGAGAAAGGCTCATGGGGAGTTAACTCCTAACGTAAAATAGGCATCCTATTTGACGGAAAGTTTTCCGTCAAAGGTGCTTTTTTTGTTGAAAAAATGTAGACTGTTTTTAATGTTTTCATATGGTTAATTATTTTTAGTATATCCTAAAACATTATGGAATATACATCAAATTTCGAATCACCCAAACTGCTGGATATTGTGCGCGGCAAAATCCGCTTAAAGCACTATAGTATTCGCACCGAGCAAGCTTATGTAGATTGGATTAAACGCTTTATTTTGCATTTTGACAAGCGACACCCCAAGGACTTGGGCGCGCGGGAGGTGGAGGCTTTTTTGACGCATTTGGCGGTGCAGGGCAAGGTGGCTGCTAGCACGCAAAATCAGGCTAAAAGTGCGTTGCTGTTTCTTTACAAAGAGGTGTTGGGGCTGGAGTTGCCTTGGTTGGGCGATGTGCAGCAGGCCAAAACGCCCAAACGTTTGCCAGTGGTGCTTTCCAAAGACGAGGTGATGCGTATTTTAAGCCGCTTGGAAGGTACGAATCATCTGGTGGCGAGCATGCTTTATGGCACGGGCATGCGCATATTGGAGGCGTTGCGTCTGCGGGTGAAAGATATTGATTTTTCCCGCAAGGAGATTCTGATCCGCGATGGCAAGGGCTTTAAAGATAGGGTGACCATGTTGCCGGTTTCGCTGGTTAAGCCTTTGCAGGCACACTTGGAAAAGGTTAAAAGCCTGCATGAGGCAGATTTGGCCAAGGGGTATGGCGAGGTGTATTTGCCTAATGCATTAGCCAAAAAATATCCATACGCTGCGCGAGATTGGGCTTGGCAGTATGTTTTTCCATCCGGAAAATTGTCGGTTGACCCGCGCGGTGGTGAAACGCGGCGACACCATGTGCAAGACCAGGCTGTTCAGCGTGCGGTACGCCAAGCGGTCTGCGATGCAGGCATTAGCAAGCCAGCGACGCCGCATACGTTTCGCCACAGCTTTGCCACCCATTTGCTGGAGAGCGGTTACGATATCCGCACCGTGCAGGAGTTGCTGGGGCATAGCGATGTGAGTACGACCATGATTTACACGCATGTGCTGAACAAAGGCGGCCGTGGGGTGAGTAGCCCGTTGGATGCGATTGCCCCAAGAAGTACATTTGATGAGCAAACTGAAGCCGCAAGAAAAATCGTGAGTGCTCGTCATGGCGTACTAAATGCACTTGCAAAATGATGGCTTGAGAGTGCTCTAAATATCTGAAGAATGCTTGATAAACTGCCTATTTGCTATCCTTGGTCGGTTATAATTCTTTCATGTTGAATCTACTTATTTCCCTTGCAATTTTGCAGGTTGTAATTTTAGCTTTGCTGGCCTGGCGTATTTTTAAAAATACTTCTGAAACCAAATTGCTGCAGAGTCTAGAAGAAAAACATCGCGCGATGCTGTTGGATTTAAACGATGGTTTGAACCGGCTGGGAGACCGCATCCAGCTTGCCTCTCAGGGCAGTGCCGATTTGCTTAAAAATAGTGTGACGCAGGAGCTGAACGCGACGCGCGATGCCATGCACGGCCTGAAGCTTTCGCAAGCCGAGAGCCTGGCCAAAAACCGTGAAGCGGCAAGGTGAGTGAGCGGCTGGATGAAGGCTTCAAGAAAACCAACGAGACGTTTACCAATGTGATGGCGCGGCTGGCGACCATAGATGAAGCCCAGAAAAAGATCGACGGCCTGACGACCAATGTCGTCAGCTTGCAAGAACTGCTGGGCGACAAGCGCAGCCGCGGCGCGTTTGGCGAGGTGCAGTTGGAGGGGCTGGTGCGCAATGTGTTGCCAGCCAACAGCTTTGCCATGCAGCACACCTTTGAGAACGGCACGCGTGTGGATTGCGCACTTTTTCTGCCCGAACCGACTGGCACAGTTGCGGTGGACAGCAAATTTCCGCTGGAAAACTACCACAAAATGTTTGATAACACCTTGCCTGAAGCCGCGCAGAATGCGGCTGAGAAGCAATTCAAGGCGGATGTGAAAAAGCATGTGGATGACATTGCCGCCAAGTATATTATCCCGAATGTGACGAGCGATGGCGCCGTGATGTTTATCCCTGCAGAAGCCGTGTTCGCCGAGATTCACGCCTACCACCCGGAGATTATCGACTACGCGATGAACAAGCGCGTGTGGGTCGTCTCGCCTACCACCTTAATGGCGGTACTCAACACCGCGCGCGCCGTGTTAAAAGATGTGGAAATGCGTAAACAGGTACACATTATTAAAGATGAGCTTGGCAAACTGGCGAAAGATTTTGAGCGCTTTGATGTGCGCATGAAAAAGCTGGCGGACAATATTCGCCAGGCGCATGAAAATACACAGCAATTGCATATCAGCAGCCAGAAGATTTCACGCCGTTTTTCCCAGATTGAGCGGGCTGAAATTGCTGCTGCGGAAACCGACTTTCTGGACGATATTATTGATGACAAAGAAGA
>JBGANT010000032.1:0-10773 GCA_044222155.1 Methylophilus sp. | reverse complement strand
CACCGTCTTCTTTAAGGCTAATGCCTACAGGGAATCGGGAGCCATCACGAACTTTGTAAGATAATTCTGTCATTTACTGAATGGGGATGTTAGGATGCCCTGGAAGCCGCATGGATATTGGCTTCCGGGGCATGCTTGTTAGGATGATTTAGAAGTTGTGCGTATATTGCAAGCTAAGGATGTCAACACTACCTTCAAAGTCACCGCGCAAGCGACCATTGCCAGACAGTATTTGATTGTCATCAATTTTTGCATCGCTGATAAATAGATGAGAATAACCGACATCGAATTTCGAAGCAGGAGTTATTTGATAACCCAATCCCAAAGACAGCCATTTTCTATCGTTACCAGGGATACGGGCGGTGCGAAACTCGTCTTTGATCGCCTCTTCATCGTAAGCCAGCCCAGCACGCAATTTTAATGCGTCGCTGTAGCGGTAGCTGACCCCTATCGAGTAACGCATCGTATTTTCCCAATTTTCTGGTGTTCGGGTCAGTAGTGCACCGCTATCTCGATAAACAGCTAACTCTTTAAATTGGCTCCAACGTGTCCATGTCACATCAGCCATCAAATCCCAAGTGTCGTTCAGGTGGCTGAAAGCGCTGACAGAGAAGCTTTCTGGTAATGTGACATCTGCTTTGACATCACCATCCGGTGCTGCTGCGAATGGGATGCCTGCAGGTCGCCTAAACTTGGCATCGCCTTCCAAGTGTTGCTCCACTTTTGAGCGATAAGCCACTCCGATACGCGTATCTGCTGTAGCCTGGTAAATAGCACCTAGATTAAACCCAAAGCCCCAGTCATCTCCCTCAATCTTCACGCTGCCTTGTCCCGCGGCCCCAAAATTTACAGCGCGGGTAAGCGTCGCCTCTGCCCGCATGACTGAAACCCCAAAGCCCAAGGAAAGCTGATCGTTTACTTTAAAAGCAATAGAAGGGTTAATGTTGATGGTTTTTACTTCCGACATATTTGCCTGAAAGCGACCTAACCATTCTTTATCATATTCTGTCTTAAGACCAAAAGGGACATTTACCCCGACGCCGAACTGTAGTTGATCCGTAATGTCGGTTTTGAAATAGAAGTTGGGTACAAGCGCTAAATCACCCGCATTAGGGCCTTCATCTCCCAATGGTTTCCCGGCGCCAGCAACAGAGCCTTGGTTATTGAATTCGGCATTAGGTTTGATCAGATGTAACGCACCAACCGCTTGCGTGCCTTGAATATAAGTCATGCCTGCTGGATTGAAAAAGATCGTGCTGGCATCTTCCGCGATGGCGGATGCGCCCGCATAGGCATTCCCCATGCCGCTACCACTTTGCTCAATCAATGCAAAACCTGCAGCTTGCGTAGTTATTGGTGTTGTAAAAATCACACAGGCTAAAATTTTTTTATACATTGCCCCCATCTCCCTGTAATAGCTATTGGTAATTCAAAAAAACAAATATTGTCAATAGGTTGAAGTTCAATCTTATTGTGAAATGTAAAATTAATTATATATTTCTAGCAAAAATATTCTGCCAAATTAACATTAAAAAAGCAAAACAATCAAAAATCAATCACTTGCAGCGCTTATTTAATGAGCATATAGTGATTCCCATGCCAAGCATGTGTCGGCAATTTAATAGTTAACAACAAGCCAGCGGGGGAAGTTATGAACAGTATAGTGGATTTTTACCAAAATAACGTAATCAATAACCAAGTACGTACACGGTTTGACGATGAACTGCGTACGATGTTTTATTACATGAATCCCGAACCAAGACCATGTTTTAATAAAATTTGTATGGCGGAGTTGCATAAAAACCAGTCAACGCTGGAAAGTATGCAAGGCCAAGTGGTAATTAATGGCGCCATCAAACAGGTAGATTATCTGGTGTTGGCATCCGATGTTCCGGGTATTTTTAACCTGGGGGGGGATTTGAATACGTTTGCAGAGCTGATTAGGGCCAAGAAAAGAGAGGCGTTATTGGCGTATGCAAAACTGTGTGTAGACAATGTGTGGACTTTTTACAATATGCAAGCTCCGGTAACTACAGTGGCACTTGTGCAAGGTCAAGCCATGGGAGGTGGTTTCGAATCTGCCTTGGCGGCACATGTGCTGATTGCAGAAAAGAGTGCCATGATGGGTTTGCCGGAGGTGTTGTTTAATCTTTTCCCTGGCATGGGTGCATTGAGTTTCCTGTCGCGCAAAGTGGGTATGCAATTGGCAGAAGAAATGGTTCGTTCAGGTAAGGTTTATAGCGGGGAAGAGCTTTATCGGATGGGTGTAGTGGATGTGTTGGCAGAAGATGGGCTTGGCGAAGTAACCTTGACGCACTGGGTGAAAAAGCATCACCGGTCACTTAACGCGTCTCAAGCGATTACCCGAGCCAAGCATATGATTAATCCGCTGATGTATGATGAACTATATAGAATTACGGAAGTATGGGTAGATGCAGCGTTGCGTCTGGATGAACGTAATCTGAAAGTAATGGAACGCTTGGTGCGTGCTCAAAATGCCAAGGTAGGCAGCGACCTATCGCATATGGACCAGCATCATACACAAAAGCAGATTGCCTAATGGGATCTGGAGACTGCCTCGGGCCGCCTGAGGTAGTCTTCAACTGCAAGTGTTAAGTCAGCGAACTGGCTGTTCAGCTTTTTCAGCTTTTCCTGTATCTCTGCTGCGGATACGTTTGAGGATATTTTCCCAAGTTCTTCCATAGTGCGTGCCATTTGTAATGCGCCAACGCTGAGGCTGTTACCTTTGAGCGCGTGGCAATAGTCCTGCAAATCGCCGTAATGTCTTTCTTTGGCAGCAGTTTCAATCTTATAAATCAGCTGTAATGCGTCTGCCAGATAGTTTTTTAGTAGCCGGTGCATGAACAACTGGTCATTGGAGCCGATTCTTTCCAATGCAATCAGTGTCTCAATGTCGAGTGAAACATTATCAGGATCCAAATCTGTTTGGATGTTGACAGGGTTATTGTTTAACGCGGCATTCATCCACATGGTGGCGGTATTAGGCGCAAGATTCAATATTTTTTCAATAGTATTAAACAAGGTGGCGGCATCAACAGGCTTGGTCAAGAAGGCGTCGAAGCCGGCGTTGCTTGCTTCTTGACGGGCGGCTAGGGTCGCGTCTGCCGTAAACAGGATGAATCGTGTGGACTTGTCGTCTGGCCGGGTAAAGCGATAAATCTTGATGGCTTCGGTGCCGCTCATGTCAGCCATATTCAGATCGGTAATCACCAAGTCAAAAGTGCGTTGCTCCAGCATGTCTAACATTTGGTCTGCGCTGCTGGCTACATCTACGTGATGGCCGGGCAGCTCGAGCAAGCGAGTCAGGATTTTCTGGTTGGTGCTTTCGTCTTCGCAAATCAGAATATTTAGCGGTTTGGAGATAGGCGTGCCACGTGCTTTGGAAATAGGCTCGACAGCGGCAATGGGGGTAAGTGTGGGGGCGGCTACAATTTCTTTTGGCATTGTTAGGTCGAACCAGAAACGGCTACCCACGCCCTCTGTGCTTTGGACATTCAGTTTGCTACCCATCGCTTCCACCATGTGTTTTGCGATGGTAAGGCCGAGACCGCTACCGCCAAATTTGCGTGTGGTGGACGCATCTGCTTGTGTAAAGCTCTCGAAGATACTACTGAGCTTGTCGGCGGGAATTCCAACACCAGAGTCTTCAACAGAGAATCGAATGGTTGAACTTTCGTCATCACCATGTAACAGAACTGCTGAAATAATGACGCTTCCTTGTTCGGTAAACTTAACGGCATTACCCATCAGGTTTGCTAGAACTTGCCTTAATACCACCACATCACCTTTTACCAGCCCCAGTGAGTCTGAGATATTCGCATTGATTTTGACGTTTTTAGCCTCGGCTTGAGATTTGAAAATCTCCAACGTGTCTTGGACAGTTTCTTCGACAGACATTGGCGCCAAGTTGATGCTGAGCTTATGCTCTTCGATCTTGGTAAAGTCGAGTACGTTATTCAGGATCGAGAGTAGAAGTTTGGAGGAACTCTCCAAGGTTTTGAGCAGATCCTTCTGGTCGGAACTCAGCGGGGTGGATTTGAATAAAGTGCTGATACCAATAATGCCGTTGAGTGGAGTACGGATCTCGTGGCTCATGTTAGCTACAAAGCGCGTCTTCGCATGATTGGCTTCCTCAGCACGCTTGCTGGCGTCTTCTGCTTTTTGTTTTGCATCGTTCAGGCGAGTAATGAGTTGTGCAACATAGAGTGGCAGGACAACAAGCATCGTCATCAGACTTAAGCCAATAGTGTGGTGAGTTGACCAGAAGGGGCTTACTTTTAGTGTGATGGCGAAGCCAATGATGGAAAGAATTTGAGCATGGTACAGATATTTCTTTCCATAACGGAAGCCATTGCCAAATGTAATAAACAGGTAAACGCCGATTAGTACAACCCCAATGTCAGAGGTTAAAGACATAAATAATGTTGTTCCGGCAGCGTCTAGCCAAGCACCTAGCAATCTGCGGATAACTGACTTATTCTTGTGGCGGATGACTGAGCCGAGAATGATGCCCGCGAGAATGATGAACGTAATGAGGTAGTAAAGCCCAATTTTTTCGCCATGGGTGACTATGTCACTGGTTACCATGTGGGACAATACATAGGTCATGAATATCGAGCTGATTACTACCCTGAGGGTGGCCTGCTCCATTTCGATTCTGTCGCATTGGCTGGTAGTGCTCCTGAGCCAGTTGCGTAATTTAGTTGCTGCATTCATTGCGTTTGTCCGGTTGGTAAAGTTGTTAATTGCCTGTGTTTTGCAAGCAAACTTTGCGCCAACTTTTTAAGCTCATCTGGGTTAACTGGTTTTGCAAGGCAGGCGGTAGCGCCTGCTGCAGTCAATTCTTGTAGCACAATTTTGTCTTTAATAATGGTTACTACAATCACTGAGGTATGAGGTTGGTGTGAATGCTGACGGATGGCTTTGATAAAAGAAACACCGTCCATGGGATGCATTCGATAGTCTGTGATGACAAGATCAATTTGTTTGTTTTTCATCCATGCCAAAGCATCCTCCGGGTTGGTCATGGTGACGATTCTCAGGTTTGCCTTAAGGGATTTTAGGATGGCGGCATGAATGTCCAGAACTGTAGGCTGGTCATCAATAAGCAATACGGTTTGCTTAAAGCTGGCAGCGTTACGTATGCTGGTAACTTTCATGCTGTAAACATGTCCTAGTGGATAGCAGGAGCATGCGCATGATAGATTTGTTCGATTTTTTCTCGGATGGACAGCATGATTGTCACAATCTCGGGGTCAAACTTTTTCCCGGATTCTTCGGCAAGCAGGCTAAAGGCTTGATCCATCGGCCAGGCTTGCTTGTATGGCCTTACCGTAGTCAAGGCGTCAAAGACGTCAGCAACTGCTACGATGCGGGCAACCAGAGGGATTTCCTGGCCTTTGAGCCCGTAAGGATAGCCAGTCCCATTGTAATTTTCATGATGGGCCAATGCGATTTCTCCTCCCATCTGCAGGTATTTAGAAGGGCTGTCCTGCAAAATTTCATAACCGATGATAGGATGCGTGCGCATGATTTTCAGTTCTTCATCGGTGAGTGTTTCTTTTTTAAGTAGGATGTAATCCGGAATACCGATTTTACCAATGTCATGTAGTGGAGCTGAGAGTTCGACGGCTTCTGCCTCATCTTCACTAAATCCCATTGCGACGGCAATCGCACGGCTGTACAACGCCATCCTCTGTAAGTGGGTGGCGGTATTGAAATCCTTATATTCGCCTGCACGCGCCAGCCGCTTCAGGGTCTCTTTCTCGCGTGTGCGAATCTCGGCAGTTGAGATTCGTACCAGCCCCTCAAGTAAGCTGCTTTTATTCTGCAGCGATAGGGTCTGGTAACGCATGGTGAGCAGATTCTTGCAGCGTGCAGTACATTCGTAGACGTCTACAGGTTTGTTAAGGAAGTCGGCAACACCAGCATCCAGCGAGGCGTAGCGGGTTTCCGCATCTTTTTTGATGGTGATCATGATGACAGGAACCGTGTCGTAATTGGGCAAGGTTTTGAGCAATCGCACAAAATCCACACCATTCATTTCTGGCATCACATAATCTACAAATACCAAGTCAGCGGTATGTTGGGTAGCCCATTCCAATGCTTGTTCCGGGTTGTTTTTCTCGGTGATTTTTATTTTGGGATTGATGCTTTTAATGATGTGCGACAAGATGGTTCGTCCTGTGGACTGGTCATCTACCACTAGTACGGTGCAATCATCGAAATACTGCGTATTGATCATTCGGTTCCTAATCTGACCGCTAAGATATGGATCACGTTGATTACTCGGAAATAAAGTTAAGGCTAACGAAAGATCTTGGTGTGAAGCCCAACCATATGCCCAGTAATTTCAATTCTTGTGTATTGATTGACAGGCAATCTATTTTTTAAAATTAATTGTTATCTTGTGTGGCATGTTTTTGTTGTTCGACGTCGACATATCCAATCTTTGTCAACGATATGTCATATTTTGACACATTGACGGTAAAAAACTAGTGGAATTTTGGCATTTCTGTGACATGGTAGGATTTATCAATGTCTGGATATTTTCAATAAGATGAGCGCCTGAAAATATCTCCCTCAGGTTTTAAATCAAATGCTACACAAATCCGCTCTTCTTCCGAATTGAATGGAATTGTCCGGTGAAAGAGTGAAGAAGGGAACAGTACGATGTCACCTGGTTTGGGGGAGACGATTTCCGAAGGAAAGTCTTCATGCTTCCTCGGATAATTGTCCCCATGTAAACCATATTCGAAGCAGGCTTCTGTCGGATCTTTTCTGTGTTTGGGTATTTGCAGGTAGACTGCGCCACTGATCCAGCCGATTTCGTGGATATGTTTGTCTACGTAACCACCTTTGCGCAACTTGACGTACCAGGAACTGGTGAACTCCAGTTCCGTAGGGAAGGATTTGATCAGTTCGCAATCCGCCCCCGCATATTTCTCTTTGTATTTCAGAAATTCGCGGCGTACCAGTTCGCCCAATGTTCTGAATGACTTCTCTGGACGTTTGAAAAGGTTACCTGCGGATTGTTTGCCATTGATGATCATGGCTTGCGCACGCGCCTCAATCTCCACATTGGCAATGTCGTCTAGCAACTGCGCTAACAGCGAACTGTTTGGTTCTGCCAGCTCGGGAATGGCGTTCTGGTAAACGAAATCGAAACCATTCTTGCAGAAATTGTATGGGTCTTCCACGCCAAAGTTGGTGGCATAGTGACTGGAGAGCGTCGCCATGAAAGGAGCGGTATGTTTGGTGGTTTTGACGATTTCATCCAGTTTTGTTTTGAATTCGTCGAAACGCTCTGCCTTGTACAGGCAATACATGCTGCGTTCCTGCCAGTCATCCAGACGTGAAACCTCGAAATGTGGAATGGCCTCGTCAAAGCGTTGCGCCAGGTAGAGAAATTCGGCCATGTTGTAGTTGGCGCCCGCGTGTTGCGGGTTGATGGTCAGCGCATTCTGGTAATACTTGATGGCATCTTCCATGTTACCCTGGTCGCGCAGGCACTCACCCAAGTAATTGTATGCATCGGCATAATTGGGGAATAGCCGTATGGCTTCGTGGAAATGCGAGATGGCATCATCCAGCTTACCCTGGTCGCGCAGTGCTGTGCCTAGGTTGAAGTGTCCGCGTGGATCTTGTGGGTTGATCTGCAAGCCTTTCTGGTAGTTCTGGATGGCGTCATTCAGTTTGCCCTGGCGCTGGTAAAGGGTTCCTAGGTTTCCGTAGGCTTCGAAGAAACGAGGGTTTAGGCGTATAGCCTCCAGATAACTTTTTTCGGCCTCGTCAAATTGTTCAAGGTGACCAAGCACAATGCCAAGGTTGAATAACAGGTCGGGAATGCCAGGTTGCAGTTGAAGGGCTTTGCGGTAGCTGTTGGCAGCTTCGCTATATTTCTGTTGACTGTCTTGCACCAAGGCGAGAATGTGGTACAAAACGAACACATCGCCATGTTGCTGAATAAGTTTGTTGGCAAGCGTTTCTGCGCTGGCGAACTGCCCGCTGTTCAATGCCTGAATCGCTGCTTGGATGTCCTGTGGTCTGGGGTTAGATGCCATAGTTAAGTTATTTTATTGTCACACTACTCGAAAATTTTTCAAGCATAATTGTTTTGGAAGCGGTTCGCCAGATGTTTCAGCAGTTGCATGGTGACTTTAGGGTCGTCGTTCAACATGGTATCGATGTGCTCGGCGTAGATAACAATCAACTGCGCTTCATCGGAAGCCACAACCGCATCGGCAGTCGTTGGCTGGGCAGTCAGGATGGAGAGTTCCCCGAAATAATCGTCCGCATTGAGTTCGCGCACAATCTTGCCTTGGTTGTAGAGGATAACTTTTCCGCTGACCAGGTAATATAAATTGCGTTCTGTGTTGCCTCGTTCAAATATGTAGTCTCCCTTGCGTAGCGTCAATCCGTATCTTTGTAGCAGCGCCTGAATATAGCGCTGCTTATTGGGCAGTCCATCGAATAGCCCCCTGAGCATGAGTACATCTTTTTTATGTAAGGTGGCAATCAGTTCTGTGCCTAGCAAGAACACGGCAAAGTTCAGGTAAAGCCAAGTGATGGAAACAAAGATGTTTTTCAGATTTCCAAATACCTCTCCGTAATGATGATGCATGGATAAAAATAGCCCAAATGCAGGTCGCATAAGTATCCAAAGGGCAGCGATCAGAAATGCACCAAATAATAGATGGGGAAGTGCGGTGCGTATCGGAAAGAATGCTTTGTAGAATAAAGTGATCAGCGCGACGGTAAGCAGTAAGGTCCCCAAGGAGGCAAAGATGCGGGTCATGATGATCGGGACATGGGGTGTTAAAAACAGGATCACTTTTTCAATGACAAAGCCCGCAGAGGTAAACAAGAAGAAAAGCGCCAATATGCCGACCACTGAAACGACATCTTTGAGTTTGCGCCTGATGAATGAGGGGGCTTCAACCAGGCTGGCAATAGTGAAGAATGTGCTGCGCAGCGCGCTGGCTAACGGGGTTACGCTCCATAACAAAAACAATACGCCCAGCACACCCCAGGCTGCTTTGGTTTGCGTAGCGTTGTATACCTCGATCATGATGGTGTTGCTGAGTTGTGGTACCAGATTGCTAGTGAGGATGGCTAGTTTCACGATGGCATAGTCGCTAGAAAACACCAAATGGCTGAGTAGGAAGAAAATGAGCAGTACCATCGGGATGAGTGCCAGCAGCGCATAAAAAGAAAGTCCGGCAGCTAGACCAAATACATTGTGTCTTGTAAAAGCGCTTAATGCTTCGCGCAATATGAATAAAGGTGTGCTGTAGGATTGCCGGGCAAGCGCATCCAGTGATTTGTGCACTTGCGGGTGTGTAGCCAGCTTTTTTAGCCCCGATGTTTTTTGCGGCGGTGTTGATTGTGTGTTCAATGTCGTCAAATTAAAGTTTATGTTGGAACCTTTAATGCGTTAGTCGCCGCAACTAAGGCGGTCGCGATACCTGTCTCCATGGCCGAATGCCCGGCATCCGGCACTATCACCAGTCGAGTATGTGGTAAGGATTGATGCAGCCGCCATGCCGTAATGGGCGGGCATACCATATCATATCGGCCTTGAATGATGGTGGTTGGAATGCTCTGCAATTTATTCTGCGCTTCTTCCAGTAAATCGCGATGCCCGACAAAGCATTGGTTACGGATATAGTGGATTTGTACCTTGGCTCTGGCCAGCTCAATATTGCCATCAATAGTTTGTGTGGGCGCGGGCCTTGGTAGCAGTGTCATGATGCTGCTCTCAAAAGCGTTCCAGCGTGTGGCGGCAGATATGCTGATTTGCGGGTTTGGATCGAAGACCCGCTTTTTATATGCTATTAAAGGCTGGACTCGTTCTGCTTGCGGTAAATAGTCGCACAACTGCTGCCACGCTTCCGGGAAAAAGCTTTTAACCTCGCCTAGAAACCAATCCAGTTCGGACTGTCTGCTTAAGAATATTCCGCGCAAAGTCAGGCTTAAGATGTTCTCGGGAAATGCGATGGCATAGGCAAGCGCCAGTGTGCTGCCCCAAGAGCCACCAAATACGTGCCATTTGGCGATGCCTAGATGCTTGCGCAATACGTCAATATCGGTAACCAAATCATTGGTTGTGTTGTTTATGGTTTCTCCTTGAGGAGTACTGCGGCCACAACCGCGTTGATCGAACAGCACAATGCGGAAATAGCTTGGGTCAAAAAAGCGCCGTTGT
Source organism: Methylophilus sp. (assembly GCA_044222155.1). Taxonomy (GTDB): domain Bacteria; phylum Pseudomonadota; class Gammaproteobacteria; order Burkholderiales; family Methylophilaceae; genus Methylophilus. The sequence goes on along the minus strand of JBGANT010000032.1, from coordinate 545 downwards.
GTAGGATTGCAGCCACTGCCTGGGCCACCATGTAGAAAAACGACCGGCACGCCTGATGGGTTGCCACATTCCTCGTAATAGATTTGATGCAAATCAGAAACATTTAGCCAAGAAGTCTTGTAAGGAGCGATGTCTGGATATAGGTTGTTCATTATCGATGGGGGCGTTAATATTTTTATATCTATATGATTTAATTTGTAATTAATCTTATTTCCCTTGAGGCCCCTATGTGAGGGGCGGGGAAAATTTGAATATTTGTAAATAAATTGTAACTAAAGTGTTGCAATTGGAATTGACTTGTTTTATATTGCAATCCTCACATGAAAATGTGAATTAAAGTATGCGCCAAATCTGTGATAAAAACCATTGGGGGCTTAATTGGTTTTGATGGTGTTCTCATAAGGTTTTGTGTGTACTTTCACAATTAACCCTTAGTAATATAACTTTGGAGATCAATATGCAAATCAACAAAATCAAGTTAGCTTTGGGCTTGGTTGCTGGTATGACCGTTGCAATGCCAATGGTAGCATCCGCAGCTGCTGACC
>JBGANT010000009.1:0-81204 GCA_044222155.1 Methylophilus sp. | reverse complement strand
TCCCAAGGGTATGGCTGTTCGCCATTTAAAGTGGTACGTGAGCTGGGTTTAAAACGTCGTGAGACAGTTTGGTCCCTATCTGCCGTGGGCGCTGCAAGTTTGAGGGGACCTGCTCCTAGTACGAGAGGACCGGAGTGGACGCATCTCTGGTGGACCGGTTATCACGCCAGTGGTATAGCCGGGTAGCTAAATGCGGAAGAGATAAACGCTGAAAGCATCTAAGCGTGAAACTCGCCTCAAGATGAGACTTGCCTCTGGCTTTAAGCCAGCTAAAGAGTCGTTCGAGACCAGGACGTTGATAGGTCGGATGTGGAAGCGCAGTAATGCGTTAAGCTGACCGATACTAATTGCTCGTGAGGCTTGATCCTATAACCTTAAGACTTAGACTTTTAAATAAGGCTAAATGATTAATGTTGTATGTTCTAAGCATATGATTTGGCAATCAAGAATCTAGAAATAGAAAACACTCCCTGAAGCTTTACTTCTTCCAATTTGTTAAAGCAGGCCGACATACAAGTCGGCGCCATGCATGACATTACCGGTTATGCTTGGGGACCATAGCGGTTTGGCCCCACCCCTTCCCATCTCGAACAGGGCCGTGAAACGAACCAGCGCCAATGATAGTAAGCTCTTCGCTTGCGAAAGTAGGTCATCCCCAGGCTGTTATTTAAATTAGAAAACCTCAGCGAAAGCTGGGGTTTTTTAATTTATATCAATGGGATATGGTTGACCTGCTAGAGGAACGACAACGAACGAAGTGAAGTTGCGGCGCAGGCTAACCTTCAGGTTAAACGAGCGAAGCGATGTGGCCGAAGCCACAATTAGCGAAGTGTTGCGGCGCAGGCTAACTCGCGTAGCGATGTTAAGCGTAGCGGCCGAAGCCAAAGTAGGTCATCCCCAGGCTGTTATTAAAAAGACCCGACCCAGAGTTGGGTCTTTTGCTTTACAAACCCTCACAAGGAGGGTTTATTGGTTTGTAGCACCCTATCAAACCCTTAAGGCGAATAAATTGTGTTCTCAGGTACATTCGTTGTATAGTGCATCATCCTTCTAGATGATGAGTCAGATGAAACCTATCCTTGGATGTGTTTTTATTCTTGTCCTGAGCAGCTTGGCATTTGCACAGGAAAGTGGTGTTGTTTCAAACGATAAAAGCAAAGGCGATGCGTGCGCTACACCTGAATTGGAGCGCGGAAAAACGGATGCGCTGCTGCAACGTGGTAAGAGAGATGGCGAGTTAAATCGTGGAAATACGGATGATCCGCTCAAACGAGGCAAAGATGACTGTCGCTTGGAGCGTGGTATGCCTGATGCGCCATTAAACCGCGGGAAGCGTGACGATGAACTGACACGTGGAAATATGGATAATTTGTTGACTCGCGGGAAGCGCGATGTCGAACTGGAACATGGTAAGCCGGATGCGTTATTGGTTCGCGGCAAGCGTGACGAGGAGTTGACGCGTGGCATAGTGGATGATGGGTTGTCTCGTGGCGCCAGAGACGAAGAGTTGAGCCGCGGCAAAGAGACCGAGCCTTTGAAACGCTGCTGCTGGGACTAACTCAACTTCTTCAGTCCTGATACGGCTTCCATGTGGCGTTCCCTGCACGACAGGCCTTTTGTACGCTGGTTTCACGGCTGCCGTTTACGATGGTTGCCAATTCGTATTCACGACATTTCTGGCCATTCGCACTAAAGCCGCGGATGGGAGTGAGTTCATAATCTGCGCGCGCCTGCGGGTTGTGCCAATAAATGGTCTGTCGGTCACCGCCAAGCTCCAGTGCATGACCAATACAGCCACGGTCATTCTGATCTATCGCTTTGCCGATTTGATTGCCAATCACAGCACCGATGGCGCCGCCGATGATGATAGCCACAGCGCGGTTACCATCCTTGCCGACCGAACTGCCTATAGTCCCGCCTACTACACCGCCCAATACCGTACCGATGGTTTCCCACTGACATTCTCCTCTAATGATGCCATAATCACGGCCCCATTTTCTGCCGGAATAACCGATGTAATAAGGGTCATGTTTTTTGCGCCAGCCATGTGCAGGTGCCCAGGGTGGTGGGTCGGCATAAGCACTTGGTGAGACCGGAGCAATCAGTGTAGCAACGATTGTAAGGAATAACAGCTTGGAACGATTTATCATAGTATGCTCACTCCCGTCGGTTGTAGGTGGATATTTTAACCTTGTTTGCTGACTAACGTGAGCTTGTTGTAAAAGGTTGACCAAGGAGTCACAACATGCAGGATTCAAGCCATCGTAAAACAGAAACAGCTATTCTTGCCGGCGGCTGTTTCTGGTGTATCGAACCGGTGTTTAGCCAACTGAAAGGCGTACAAAAAGTTGTTTCAGGCTATATTGGTGGCCATACGCAGGATCCGACATACAAGGAAATCTGCAACGGCGATACCGGGCACGCGGAAGCTGTTCAAATCACGTTTGATCCGGCTCAGATCAGCTATGCTACATTGCTGGAGATATTTTTTGTGAGTCATGACCCGACGACTCTGAACCGGCAGGGCAACGATGTTGGTACGCAGTATCGTTCGGCCATTTTTTATCAGGATCAGGCCCAATTATTTACCGCGCAATCGGTGATTCATGCGTTAAATAACGCGCAGGTCTTCGAAACGCCTATCGTGACGCAGTTGCGTGCCCCAGCACCTTTTTATCCGGCCGAGGATTATCACCAACAGTATTTTGCCAGAAACCCGGGGAACCCGTATTGTCTAGCGGTCGCTGCACCCAAAGCAGCTAAAATCCGCCAGAAATATGCGGCATTGATCAAAATCTAGTCGTCTGAAATCCGGCTTTTGTTCAGCCACTGCCTGCGCCAGAAGATCAACCCCATCACCAGCGCGATGCCGACCATGATGGCGATGACATACCAGAAGCCATTTACATCGTCATGCCACGGCAGCCATTGGGTGTTCATGCCAAATATCCCGGCAATCAGTGTGGCAGGCATGAAGAGCATGGCGACCACGGTCAAGGCGCGCACTTCCATGTTGACGCGATTGCTTAGCGTGGAAATATAGATATCCAGCATGCTGGCCAGCATGTCGCGGATTGCCTCGAGCGATTCGATGAAATGCACGGTATGGTCGTATACGTCGCGCAGATAGAATACCGTGCTTTCGCTGAAAAACTGGTTCTCGTTGCGTACCAGATGGTTGATGACCTCGCGCAATGGCCATACGCTGCGGCGCAGTTCCATGGTCTCGCCCTTCAGGCGGTAAATCTGGTTGAGCGTATTCGTGGTGGGCTTGGTTAGCAGCACATCCTCCATGCGCTCGCAGTCATCGCTGAGCTGATCCAATACCAGAAAATAACGGTCGACGATACTATCCAGCAAGGCGTAAGCCAGGTAATCCGCGCCCTGGCTGCGGATATGGCTGCCTTCGGCACGCAGTTGCTTGCGCACCGACTCGAACGCGCCGGATTGATGCTCCTGGAAAGTCAGCACATAATGCTTGCCCAACACGATGGAAACCTGGTTCTGCGTGACGTTCAGTTCGCTGGAATCGTAATTAAAGAACTGCGCCAGAATAAACAGTTGGTGCGTGAATACATCGTCTTTCGGGCGGTTGCTGGTATTGACGATATCTTCCATCACCAACGGGTGCAGATGAAACGCCACGCCTATCTTCTGAATCAGCGCTATATCATGTACGCCATACACATTCACCCAGCGAACACCGCTTTTGGGGAGGCTTAAAGCATGCACCTGATCCGGCGACAAGGTTTCTTCGCGCACCTGCTTCGCATCGTAATCGAACACAGTAATGATGGGCGGCTGGTTTTTCGATTCGCCGGTATACACGAGGCTCCCCGGTGGCAAGCCTACTTTCTGCAGGCGGCTTTTGCGGGAAGTAATGCGTTTGGATTTTTTGTGAGAGGATTTGCCCATGCGCTTATTAAAACACAATTTCATGGCGATACATACGCGCGCGCATTCATTGTAAGAAACGATGCTCTGGAAGCCAATCCGGATGCGCCTTACAGGCCGAAGGCATGCGCAATGAAAGCTTAAGGCCCTTTGCGTTTGTGTTCGATAAGCGGAGCCTGTCGGTTGCACAAGATGTTTTTATAGAATCTGAACTGCCCGGTAATTTCAGCGAATTTCCCCAGCATCAAAAAACTGGCCTGCGTCCATTTGAAACTGCCCAGGGGCGCGAAGTGGCGTGCGGTACGGACGATCTGCAAGGGATAAACGCCCAATACCAGCAGACCCAGCAATGGCTTGTAACAAGCTAAAGCGAGGCATAGCAAAGGGATAACGACAGCCCAAACCCAGGCGCGGTTACGCTCTTTCACCCAATGCTGCTCTGGCGGTGCGCCATGCAGGCTGGCGCCTTCGGCATAGGCGTAACCGGCACGCTGGCTGCGTTTCCACCATTGGCTAAAATGGTGCATGTCCGCATCATGCAGCGCCATGTCATCCGCCAGCCGGTGTATCTTCCAGCCTTTTTGCCGCAGGCGTACGCACATCTCCGGCTCTTCGCCTGCAATCAGCGTTTCGTTGAATCCGTTGACCTGTTTGAAAGTTTCGCTGCGTATCATCATGATGCCGCCGCAGGCTTGGGTGTCGCCTTCAGGCGTATCCCATTCAATGTCGCACATGCGGTTATAGATGCTGGCTTCTGGGTGGCGTTCGCGTAATCTGCCTGCAACGATGGCGGTAGAGGGATTCTGCAGCAGATAATGCTCGGCTTTTTTCAGCCAATCATCAAAAAACTCACAGTCACCATCAATAAACTGGATGAACTGCAGATCATGTTTTTGCAAAAGTGCCAGGGCGCCTGCATTGCGCGCCCTGGCTGCCGTAAAGGGCTTGGACATGTCCAGGTTCACGACGTTGACGCCTAGCCGTTCGGCCGCCGCCACAGACCCATCGGTAGAACCGGAATCGACATATACCACGTTAGGGCAGCAGTCCAGCGCCGAGCGCAGGCAGGTGATAAGCCGCTCGCCTTCGTTGCGGCCTATCGCGACAACGCCTATGAGTTCAGGTTGGTGCATGCGGTGGATTTTACTCGATTTGACGCTGGTCGGCGAATGCGCTTGTTATTCGGCGCGTAGCGCTTCAATCGGGTCCAGCCGCGAGGCGCTTCTGGCAGGCATCACCCCCGCCAGCAGGCCGATGATGGCAGACATTAGAATCGCACCCGCTGCAAAACTCCAGGGCGTATGCACAGGCAGGTTGGGCAAGGCCAGCCGCAGCATCTGCGCCAGCCCTGCACCCAGCACCAAGCCAAGCAGGCCACCTACAGCGGCGAGCATGACCGATTCGCTCAGGAACAGCCCAAGCACCGTGCTGCGCCGTGCTCCCAGCGCCATCAGCAAACCCACTTCATTGGTGCGTTCGGTCACGGAGATGGTCATAATGGTGACGATGCCTACGCCGCCCACCAGCAACGAGATGCCGCCCAGCGCGCCCACGGCCATGGTCAGCACATCCAGTATATTGGAAAGTGTTTCCAGCATGTCTTCCTGCGTAGTGATCGTAAAATCTTCATGGCCATGACGCAGGGTAAGCCTTTTCTTGACTGCTTCTGCAACCGTGGCTGATGAAACACCTTCCGCATACATGACATGGATTTCCGTCAGGCCATCACGGTTATACAATTCCATCGCACGCTGTGCGGGAATGAACGCTGTGTCGTCCAGATCAATCCCCAGAAACTGGCCTTTAGGTGCCATCACGCCTATCACACGAAACTGTAGCCCGCCGATGCGTACGCGCGCACCCAGTGGGTTCTCGGTGCCAAATAGTTCATTGCGCAGCTTGCTCCCTAGCACAACAAGCGCGCGTGAGCTGCCTTCTCCTTCGCGCGGCAAGCTGCTGCCAATCTGTACTTTGGAGCTGAACACACGCGTGAAGTCTGCATCCACCCCATAAATGGTAGAGCGCCTCAATCGCCCGTTACCTTCGACTTCTGAGTTCCCCCACACCATAGGAGAAGCCCCTGTGACTTGCGGGAGTTGTTTCAGGGATTGCGCATCTTCCATTGTGAGCAAACGCGCTGTGGTTGGAATGCCTGAAGGTGGCTGCCCGCCGGTTTTTACCTTCCCCGGCGCGATATTGATGACATTGGTGCCAAATTGTGTGAATTCCGCCAGTACATACTGATGCACGCCTTCCCCGATGGAGGTGAGCAGGATGACCGCCGCGATACCCACCGCGATGCCAAGTAGTGTCAGGAAGCTGCGCATGCGGTGTGCATTGATGGCATGGTAGGCGAATCTGGCGGCATCCTTAAGCAGCATGGTTAGGCCTTCTTACCTTTTCGATAACGCCTGTATCGGGTCTAGCATAGCAGCGCGTCGTGCTGGCATCACCCCAAAAATCAGGCCGGAGGCCATCGCCGTGCCAAAGCCCGCCAATACTGCCCACATGGGCGGATAGGCCGGAAAAGTCGGGTAGAGCTGCCGCAGCACGCCCGCACCCAGATACCCCAGCGCGATGCCAATCATCGCGCCAGCCAGCGACAGCAGCATGGCCTCTACCATAAACATTTGCCGCACCGCGCCAGCTGTGGCGCCCAGCGCTTTCAGCAGGCCGATTTCCGCAGTGCGTTGGGTCACGGAGACCAGCATCACATTCATCACCAGAATGCCCGCCACGGCAAGACTGATGGCCGCAATACCTGCTACGCCCAGCGTCAGCACGCCAAGAATCTTGTCAAAAGTCTGCAGCACCGCATCCTGTGTGATGACAGTAATATCTTCCTCACCCTCATGTCGCTGCGTAATCAGTTTTAGCACGCGCGCTTTCACTTCTTCCAGCTGGTCACGGCTGCGCGCCTCGACGAGAATGCGAAAAAGTGTATTGGAATTCAGCATCGCCTGCGCCAGCGAAACCGGCACGATGACCAGCTCGTCCGTGGACATGCCCATGCCATGTCCGCCTTCCGCCAGCACGCCCACCACACGCAGGCGGCGGTCGCCCACACGCACCATTTTCCCTAAAGGGTTTTCGTTGCCAAAAACATCCTGCCGCACTTTGTTGCCCAGTACAACCTCTGCCGGGCCGTGTTCCATCGAGCTGACACTTAAAAACCGCCCCAAGCCCATCTTGAGCTGGCGTACGTGGATAAAATCGGCATTGGTGCCCACCATCATCGCCTCGCGCAGTTTGCCAGCAGCATTGATTTCGGTAGTGGCAACGACAATTGGTGCAATGCGCATCACGCCGGGCAGGCGCAGCAGTGCAGAGGCGTCGTTCACCGTCAGGTCGCGAGGCGTGCTGGTCACCAAATTAGCGGGGTTGAATCCGCGCGTGTCGGAGCGGCCGGGCAGTACGATGACCAGATTGGTGCCAATGGCGGAGAATTCATCCACCACATAGCGGCGCGCGCCATCGCCCAGTGCGGTGAGTATCACTACCGCCGCCACGCCTATCGACATCGCCAGCATCAGCAGACCGGTGCGTAGCGGGGTGCCGGTGGCGGCCTGGGCGGCATAGCGAAAGGTATCGGTGATTTTCATGCGGGTTTTGGCGTTCCGTTCACCACATCGCTCACCACTGCGCCGTCTTCCATGCGAATCTGCCGCCTTGCACGTGCGCCCAAGGCCTGGTCATGCGTCACCACAATCAGCGTCATGCCTTGCGCGTTCAGCGCTTCCAGCAGCCGCACTACTTCTTCGCCAGTGGCGCGGTCCAGGTTGCCGGTCGGTTCGTCCGCCAGCAGCACGGCAGGGCGCAGAATCGTGGCGCGGGCGATGGCGACTCTTTGCCGCTGGCCGCCGGAAAGCTCATTCGAGCGGTGATGCGCACGTTCGCTCAAGCCATATTCCTTCAAGGCTTGCGCCACGCGTTTGCTGCGCTCTCCGGCAGGCATGCCGGATAGAATCAATGGCAGCTCGATATTGCCAGCAGCGGTCAGGCGCGGCACCAGGTGAAAGCTCTGGAAGATAAAGCCGATGCGCTCGCTGCGCACCTTGGCCAGTTCGTCTGGTTCCAGCGTGGTCACATCGCGGTTTTCCAAAAGATACGTCCCGGCATCCGGCCTGTCCAGCAGGCCTATCATGTTCAGCAGGGTAGATTTTCCCGAGCCGGAAGGCCCCATCACGGCAATGTATTCGCCGGGCTGGATTTGCAGGTTCACATCGCGCAGTGCATGCACCTTGCTGTCGCCCAGCAAAAAAGTGCGCTCTATGCCTTGCAGCGAAATCAGGCTGGTTTTTGATTGGGCTTGAAGACTTGCGTCAGCCAAGGCTTACTTCGCTTTCGCAGGCTTGCCGTTGCTGTCTTCCGGGGTCACCAGCGCGCCCGCTTTCACGCCTTCGCGTTCCAGCGATGCCACAATCTGGTCGCCCTGTTGCAAGCCTTCTGTAATCTCGGTGTATTCCCAGTTGCTCACGCCGGTTTTCACCACGCGTTCTTCCAGCGTCTTTTTCGCTGGCAGGTAAACCAGCACCTTGTTGCCTTCCATCAGGGTTGATGTCGGTATGCGCAGCGTGTTGGCGCGGCTGTCCAGCACAATCTCCACATCCGCGCTGTAGCCGACTAACAATTGCTTGGCATCCTCCGCGCTTTCCAGATCCACTTCCACATCCACGGTGCGCGCCTGTTTCTCCACCGCCACCACATAAGGCGCAATGCGGCGCACGTGGCCGGGCAGCACTTTACCGGGCAGCGCATCCAAGGTGACACGGGTCGTTTGTCCCACATGGATTTTCGGCGCATCCACCTCATCCATCGGTGCTTCTATGTACAGGCAGCTGTCGTTAATCAGGTCAATCGCCGGTGGCGTGGCCACGCCGGGTGGGGAGGGCGTCGTATATTCACCCAGTTCGCCCACGATATCCGCCACAATGCCGTCAAACGGCGCCACCAGCACGGTTCGGTCTTGTTCCACCTTGGTCACGGTCACACGGGCCTGCGCCTGTGATACATCCGCACGTGCCGCGTTGCAGGCGGCGCGGCGCGATTGCGCTTCGTAACGCGCTTTATCCTCGCCGCCTTGCGAGATAAAGCCTTTTTCGTGCAGCTTAATCATGCGCTCGGCTTCACGCTCGGCGTTGTCAGCCAGCGCGCAAGCCTCGGCAATACGGCGGCTGGTACTGGTCACCTGTGTCTGCGCCAGGTTCTTTTGCGCTTGCTGGTCTTCGTTCCACAGGCGCAACAGCACCTGGCCTTTCTTCACGTGGTCGCCTTTTTTTACACCTAAATAAGCGATTCGCCCACCAATGATAGGCGACAGCCGCGTGCGCAAACAGGCTTCCACACTGCCGGCGCGTGTGTTGGCCACGCTGGCCTCCACCTTGCCTTTGTCCACGGCCACCAAGGCCACGCTAATTGGCTTGGGGCGGTTAAACCACCAAAACGCCGTGCCCGCAGCCGCCAGCAACAAGAGAATGATTAAAATGCGTCGCATGTTCAAGTTTGGGAATCAGATAAAGACATTATGCTACTTTTGCAGCATGCTCATTAAGATAAATGGGGATTCTTTAGCTTATATCAAGTTGACCAGAGACCCGGCCAAGCGTTCGAAAAGCCCTAAATCGCGGATTTAACAGCCGCGCCAGTCACAAAGAACTCACCGCCTGCGACGTGATGGATGGTACGCAGGTCATCATGACCTTCAAAATGCCACCTGCCGTCACTAAATACGCGTTCATCGGCATAGGCTGCTACTACTTCCGCCACAAACAAGTCATAGGTGTTTTGAATATGCGGCTCGGGGATGATTCTGCATTCCAGCCACCCCACACAACCGCTCACCAATGGTGCGGCAATGTGCTGCGCGGCAAAGGTCTCGATGCCGAATTTCGCAAATTTGTCCGTGTCCGCAAAGTCGCGGCCAGCCAAGAAATCCCGACCAGAAGTTGTGCCCACTTGGCGCACCATGTCCAGCTGCGCCACGCAGGGTATGTTGATGCCAAACGTGCCTTCCGCTTCCATCAGTTCGCGGGTGTAGGTTTTTCTGTCAATCACCGCCGTGATTTTGGGCGGGTCAAAATCCAGCGCACATACCCACGCCGCGGCCATGATATTGCGCTTGCTGTTATGGGTGGAAGTGATGAGTACGGTGGGGCCGTGGTTGAGGAGGCGGTAGGCTTTGCTGAGTTCGACGGCTTTAATCATTAATTGGGTTTTTGATTTTTGATTAAACCCACGATGTCTTGTACTGGAAGAGTTGGGCCGCTATCCCCTGAAAGTAATCCGCTTTCCGACCTACTGAAAAGCGCCTGTAAAACAATATTCCTCGATTCTGCATCAACCTTACTATCATTTGCCAAAGCTAAATATAGATGAGTAAGTTGCTCACGTTCTTCGGCATCGCGTTGTAAGTGATATGAGCTAAATGTTAATTTTGCTAGCGTCCTTAGAGCAAAAATGAAGAAAGAAAGAGCGATAATGATAATTGCTATACCCTCTAAATTATTGAAGTCTAACTTTGTAGTAGACTTATTAAGCCATGCAACCATTAGGCTACCAAATGTAGCAATAGCCACAATTATTGTGGTCATTAGCCAGCCTGCCCATTTATCACCTTCTTCTTTGCACTCAATTGCACGGTCTTTCCAATATTTTGCTGGGCCTTCGAGCCGCATGTGGTCTATGTATGTTTTTGTTACATTGTCAGCTTTAGTTTCGAAGTCTGAAATTTTGCTAGCTAACTCGTTTTTTTCTGTTACAAGCCTATCTTTTAGCAGATTAAATGACTCGGTTTCAGCATCTCTACGTTTTGTAATCAATGATTCATCTTGCAGGTCATATTCATAAGCCAAAAGACAACCTTTGAAATAATCATAATTTGCTAAACTAGGATAGCTAATAGTTTTACTTAAGATAATTTGAATAAAGGTATCACCCGTAGCTTGAGAGAGCTTGTAGCTGTTAAGCCAAGATGTGATAAAGGTATGACCACTCCAAACCCATGAAGTACTAAGTGGATTGAGTTGTGCTGCCTGGTAGTTGGCTATATGAGCTTTTGTCGATAACTCATCGCTGCTAGATAGCATTGTTTTTAAGTCTTTTGTTAGTTCTATAACGGAAGCTAACTGAGTAAAGACATTTAAATATGTGTTAGTAAGCCCTTTTAATCCAAGTTCAGTATGTTTTTCCTTCCAAAAACTTTCCTCTTCCTCAACGAATTTTCTAAAAGAGTCTAATCTATCAAACGACCATGTTTTACCAGTCGCATCTGAAATAGTAATTGGAATTGGAAGTTTCATTGAGCTCTCTATTTTTGCCACGCATCCCTTAGCGTTACAGTCCTGTTAAACACGGGCTTGCCAGCTGCGCTGTCTTTTCTATCTGCCGTAAAGTAGCCGTGGCGCTCAAACTGAAAGGTGTCGCCCGCTTTGGCATCTTGCGCGCTTTGTTCCAACTGCGCGGTAATCACTTTCACTGAATCCGGGTTGATGTCTTCCAGAAAGTCTTTATCTCCGCTGCCCGGGTTGGGCACGCTGAACAGGCGGTCGTACAAGCGCACTTCTGCGGTGTAGGCATGCGCGGCGCTTACCCAGTGGATGTTGCCTTTCACTTTCACCGCGTCTGAGCCCGGTGTGCCGGATTTGGTGTCCGGCAGGTATTCGCAATGCACCACGGTGACGTTGCCTGCCGCGTCTTTTTCACAACCTGTGCATTTCACGACGTAACCGTATCTTAGCCGCACCATATTGCCGGGGAAGAGGCGGAAATAGCCTTTGGATGGCTCTTCCATAAAGTCTTCGCGCTCAATCCATAGTTCTTTGGAGAGTTGCACGGTGCGTTTGCCCAGCTCCGGTTTTTGCGGGTGGTTGGGCGCAAAGCAGTCCTCGCTTGTGCCTTCCGGATAGTTGTCGATGACCAGTTTAATCGGGTCGAGCACGCCTATCTTGCGCGGGGCGGATTCGTTGAGCACCTCGCGCATGCAGTCTTCCAGAATGGTGTATTCGATCCAGCTATCGGCCTTGCTGACGCCGATGCGGTCGGTAAACAGCTTGAAGCCCTCCGGCGTGTAGCCGCGGCGGCGCGCGCCTGCTAGGGTTGGCAGGCGTGGGTCATCCCAGCCGCTGACGTGTTTTTCTTCCACCAGTTGAATCAGCTTGCGTTTGGAAAGCACGACGTAAGTGAGGTTGAGGCGCGCGAATTCGTATTGGTGCGGCACGGGCTGCGCCAACAAGCCAGCCTCTACCAAGCGTTCCATCAGCCAGTCGTAGAACGGGCGCTGGTCTTCGAATTCCAGCGTGCAGATGGAGTGGGTGATTTGCTCCAGCGCGTCCTCAATCGGGTGGGCAAAGGTGTACATGGGGTAGATGCACCATTTGTCTCCCGTGTTGTGGTGGTGCGCGCGGCGGATGCGGTAGATGGCCGGATCGCGCATGTTGATGTTGGGCGAGGCCATGTCGATTTTGGCACGCAGAATCAGGCTGCCGTCGGGGTGTTTGCCGTCGCGCATCTCGCGGAAGAGATTCAAGTTCTCTTCCATGCTGCGGTTGCGGTAGGGCGAATCCTTTCCTGGCTCGGTCAAGGTGCCGCGATTAACGCGCATTTCTTCGGCGGTTTGCGCATCCACATAAGCATGGCCGCCTTGAATCAAGGCTTCGGCGCTTGCGTACATGAAATCGAAGTAATCCGAAGCAAAGTACAGATTATTTTCTTTGCCATTTTGCCAACCAAAGCCCAGCCAGCTCACCATCTCGGAGATGCTGTCCACGTATTCCTGGCTTTCTTTCTCCGGGTTGGTGTCGTCGAATCTCAAATGACAAATGCCGCCGTAATCACGCGCCAGGCCAAAGTTCAGAAAGATGGATTTGGCGTGGCCGATATGCAGATAGCCGTTTGGCTCGGGCGGAAAGCGGGTGCGTATCCTGGCGAAATCCACCTGCCCGGAAGCCTGATGGGATGCGCCTCCCGGGCTGCCTGCCCATTTTTTGCTGGCGAATTTATTCTCGGCTAAATCATGCTCGATGATGGCACGGATAAAGTTGGAAGCGGCGGGGATATTTTCTTTTTCTGTAGACATAACAAACAATCAAATTAAGTTGGCGCTATTTTACACCTTAGCGCCAGAAGTCGCATGCTTGTGAGGTGTGCTAAACTCATATTCCGATGAGCGCGCTGACTTTCCCGATTCTGCAAGTGTTGAGCGATGGCAAATTCCACTCCGGTGAGGATTTGGCCGACCGTTTTGACGTGACACGCGCCACGGTGTGGAACGCAATTCAGCATGCGGAAAACCTGGGCGTGGAGGTGTTCTCGGTGCGCGGGCGCGGCTACAAACTGCCGCAGGCGGTCGATATGCTGGACGAACAGGTGGTGCTGACCGCTATCGGCGAGCAGCGCGCGTGGTTCAACCTGCAGTTGCTGGATGAGGTGGATTCGACCAATAGTTACTTGATGAAGCAGGCGGCCAAAGGCGCACCGCATGTCACCTGCGTAGCGGCGCATATCCAGACCAGCGGCAAAGGGCGACGTGGACGCATCTGGGTTTCGCATCTGGGCGCAAGCCTGACGTTCTCGCTGCTGTGGCGTTTCAACTGTGGGGCTGCTGCGCTCTCCGGCTTAAGTTTGGCGGTGGGCGTGGCGCTGATGCGGGCTTTTCAGCAACTGGGTGTGCAGGGTGTTAGCCTGAAGTGGCCCAATGACGTGCTTTACGACAACAAAAAGCTGGCTGGCATACTGATTGAGCTGCAGGGCGATATGGATGGCCCGAGTGCGGCGGTGATTGGCGTGGGCGTGAATTTGCGCCTGCCGGAAAAGGTGCTGAAGCGCATCGACCAGCCGGCGATTGATTTGGCCAGCATTGGCGTAGGGGTGAACCAGGGCGAGCTGCTGGGTACTTTGCTGCGGCATCTGGCCGAAGTGCTACGCACATTCGAGGAAGATGGTTTTGTGGCGTTGCGGGCGGAATGGCTAAGCTACCATGTTTACCACAACCGGCCGGTGCGCATGCTGATGCCGGATGGCCGCGATGTGCATGGCACGGTGCGCGATGTGGCGGAGGATGGCATTTTGCTGGTGGAGACCGCGCTGGGGATGCAGCGATTCTCGGCAGGCGAGATCAGCTTGAGGACAGGCACATGACGCTGCTGGTGGATATTGGCAATAGCCGTACGAAATGGACGCTCAAGCAGCAAAATGGCGCGCTGAGACCGATGCATGCTTGCGAGAATGCGAATATCGCAAATAATGCAGATTTGCGAACCATGATTGGGCAATCCACAAAAATCGTGCTGGCCTGCGTGGCGGGCAAAGGCGTGCTACAGCAGTTCAAGGCGCTTGTCCCGGAAAAGACCGCGCTACATGTAATGCAGGCGCAGGCTGAGACTTGCGGCGTTTTTAATGGCTACGCGCAGCCTGAAACCTTGGGCGTGGATCGCTGGGCGGCGCTGCTGGGTGCGTGGGGTATGCGTCGCGCGCCTTGCGTAGTGGTGAATGCTGGGACGGCCATCACCGTGGATGCGCTGAATGCAGATGGCGAGTTCTTGGGAGGCACCATCACACCGGGCCTCAGGCTGATGATGCAGTCGCTGCGCTCGAGCACCGCCCAGCTGGACGTGGATATCAAGACTATTGAAATAGAAGACTTTCCTGATAAAACCTCCGAAGCGATTTACGCAGGCTGCCTGAACGCCGCAGTGGGAGCCATAGGTGCGATGGCAGGGAATCTGGCAAAACATTGCGACACCATGCCTGAGCTGGTGCTGAGTGGCGGCGATGCAGAGGTGTTGAAAAATGCATTGCAAAGAATGCCGTTCGCTAATTTGCATGTAAAAAGCGTTATCATGACGGAAAATCTGGTGTTGCAAGGCTTGGCATTGTGGGAGAAAGAGATCGTATGAAATGGTTGGTGTGGTTGCTGGTGTTGCTGAATCTTGGATTGCTGGCGTATTTTAATCTGGACAAGATTCTGCCGCCGCAGCCCGTGCGCGCGAAAAAAGAGATTGCAGCAGACAAGCTGAAAATATTGAGCCAGCAAGAGCTGGAAGCAATGCCCAAGAAAGTGGTGGAGCCAGTACCGATGCCGGTGGCAGAAGCGCCTGTGACGCTGACCAGCTGTTATCGCTGGGGCAATTTCAGTGCAACCAATTTGCCTGCCGCGCAAGTTGTTCTGGTGCGGCTGGGGCTGCAGGCTACGATGCATCAGGAGACCGTAGCGCAACAGGATCGCCGCTATTGGGTGTATTACCCGCCACTTAAAAGCGCCGAGTTGGCTAAACAGAAGGCCGAGGAAATTCGCGCTTTAGGCGTGCAGGATTTGTATATCGTGCAGGATTCGCAATGGCGCAATGCCATCTCGTTTGGTATCTTTGCGGATGAACATTTGGCATCTAATCTGTTGAGTGATTTGCAGGCCAGAGGCGTGAAAGGCGCCACTAAAGCACTGCGCAGCCCCGGTAAAGGGCTAAGCAGCATGCTGATTCAAGGCGTGAGCGCAGAAAATGCACTGGAACTGCAAAAGATCAAACCGGAGTTTGTGGGCACGGATGTTGTTCCAGCTGCTTGCCAGTAAAGGAATTCGGTAATAAAAAAGGCGCTGTAAGCGCCTTTTTTATTACCGGTTACCGTTTCTTCGGCGGCATCATATCGGTAATCGTGCCTTCTTTCAGTTCCGCCGCAAAACATACGGTTTCCGAAAGTGTTGGATGTGCGTGGATGGTCAAGCCCAAATCGTGGGCGTCTGCGCCCATCTCAATCGCCAGCACGGCTTCAGCCAGCAATTCACCCGCATTTATACCCACAATGCCCGCGCCAATGACGCGATGTGTTTCTTTATCGAAGATCAGCTTGGTCGCGCCTTCGGTGCGTGCAATAGAGAGCGCACGGCCGCTGGCCGCCCAGGGGAAGCTGGCTTTCTCGATTTCAATGCCTTTGGCCTTGGCTTCTGTTTCGGTCATGCCCACCCACGCCACTTCCGGGTCGGTGTAGGCCACGCTTGGTATCACGCTCGCCACGAATTCGGTTTTGTGCCCGGCAATCACTTCGGCTGCCACTTTGGCTTCGTGCGTGGCTTTGTGGGCCAGCATCGGCTGGCCGACGATGTCGCCAATCGCAAAGATATGCGGAATCACGTTTCCTTGGTTGTCACGGGTGCGCATCTGCTTGTCTACAGCGATAAAGCCGCGGTCATCTACTGCGACGCCTGCGTTTTCGGCACCAATCAGCTTGCCGTTCGGGCGGCGGCCGATGGAAACCAGCACGCGGTCATAGACTTGTGTTTCTTTAGGTGCGTTCTCACCTTCAAAACTCACGTGGATACCGTCTGGCTTGGCTTCCATTTTCGAGACCTTGGTGGACAGCATGATGGTCTCAAAGCGTTTCTCCATGCGCTTCTGCAGCGGACGCACCAAGTCGCGGTCACACCCTGGGATCAGGCCGTCCATAAACTCAACGATACTGACTTTGGAGCCGAGCGCGTCATACACCGTGCCCATCTCCAGCCCGATGATACCGCCGCCAATGACCAGCATGCGTTTCGGCACATCTGCCAACGCCAATGCGCCGGTGGAATCCATGATGCGCTCGTCTTCCGGTGCGCCGGGAAATTTGGTCGCTTGCGAGCCGGCTGCGATAATCGCGTTTTCAAAGCCTACCGTGGTGACTTTGCCGTCCGCCGCAGTCACGGCGATTTGATTGGGCGAAGTGAATTTACCCACACCGTTCACCACCGTTACGCCGCGCGCTTTGGCCATTTGCGCCAAGCCGCCGGTGAGTTTGCCCACCACGTCGTTGGCTTTCCAGTTGCGCAGTTGGTCAAGGTCAACGTTTGGCTTGCCAAAAGCCACGCCGTGGTGCGCGGTTTCTTCCGCTTCGGTAATGACTTTTGCGGTATGCAACAAAGCTTTGGAAGGAATGCAGCCAACGTTGAGGCACACGCCGCCTAGCGTGGAATAGCGCTCGATCAGCACTACTTTTAGCCCCAAATCCGCCGCGCGGAAAGCCGCGGTATAGCCGCCAGGGCCGGAGCCGAGCACCATGACCTGACAGGTCAAATCGTTGTTGCCAGTCGCAACGGCAGGCTGGGGAGCCGCTACTGGTGCGGCTGCAGGTGCAGCGGATGGCGCAGGTGCTTTTTCTTCTTTATTCGTCTCTGGGGCTGGTGCGCTTGCTGTAGCTGCGGTTTCCAGCAGTAAAATCAGCGAATCTTTGGCAACTTTGTCGCCCACTTTGACTTTCACTTCCTTTACCACACCGGCGTGGGAGGAGGGGATGTCCATGCTGGCCTTGTCGGATTCCAGTGTGATCAGGGAATCTTCCTTGGCGATGGTATCGCCCGCTTTTACCAGCACTTCGATGACATCGACGCTGTCAAAATTGCCGATGTCTGGCACCAAAACTTCAACGATATTGCTCATAAAATTTTCTGTTCAAGTCATCCATGTAATGACAGGATTTTATCATTAAAATACGTTCCGGCCCCGCGTTGTGCGCTGACTTTAGCCTGCTTTTGATAAAAAAATGTAATCGCCAATCAGGTAAAAATCCCCGAATCTGCCAGGTTGCCTATGCTAAGATGGGGGTGAGCATGGATACTTTTATTTACGATAAGCCTTTGATTTATAAAGGAAGAGCAGCTGGCAGCAACGCAGTCAGCCGCTTCGATGCGCATACGCGGCAGGCGATAGATGACGGCTGGGGCAGCCTGGATGAAGAAGCGCCACCATTGCGCACCGAAGTGATGCAAGATGCCGCCAAAAGCGTCATCAATTACGTGAATTCGCCCGATATTCCGTTTGACCGTACCATTAATCCCTATCGCGGCTGCGAGCATGGCTGCATTTACTGCTACGCACGCCCCAGCCATGCCTATCTGGGCTTGTCGCCGGGGCTGGATTTCGAATCGCGGCTGCTGATGAAGAGTCATGCGCCGGAGATACTCAAACGCGAACTTGCCAAGCCCAATTACCAATGCAAGCCTATCGCGCTGGGTATGAACACCGATGCCTACCAGCCGATTGAGCGCGAGTATCAACTTACGCGAAGAATTATCGAAGTGCTGGCCGAGAGTAACCATCCCTTCAGTCTGGTGACCAAATCCGCACTGGTGGAGCGAGATATTGATTTGATTGCACCCATGGCCGCCAAAGGGCTGGCCAGCATCTATGTCAGCATCACCACGCTGGACAGGCAAATCGCCCGGCGGCTGGAACCGCGTGCCGCCGCACCGGAACGCAGACTGGAGACCGTGCGCAGGTTAAGCGAGGCGGGCATTCCCACCGGGGTGATGGTCGCGCCGATGATTCCCGCGCTTACCGATCACCAGATGGAACAGATATTGGAAAAATCCTATCAGGCCGGTGCGCGCAGGGCAGGCTATGTGTTTTTGCGGCTGCCGCATGAACTCGCGGATTTGTTTGAAAACTGGTTGCAACAGTATTTCCCGCTCAAGGCCAGCCATGTCATGAGCCTGGTCAAACAAAGCCGCGGCGGTAAGGCCTACCAGAGCGAGTTTGGCAAACGCATGCGCGGCGAGGGGTTGTTTGCGGATATGCTCGCTACTCGTTTCAACCTTGCGTGCGAACGGTTGGGATTCAACCATGAACGCTCGCGGCTGGATGCAACGCAATTTAAAGTGCCGGATGGCTGGAAGATTCGGCAGGATAGCCCGCAAATGGGGTTGTTTTAGCTAACGTTTTCATTACATAAACCATCGGCCTGAGAGCCGCATCCTGATTGGCTTGCAGGGCAGGTGTTTTTACAATGAATGCGCGCATGCGTGAGAGGCTGTTCGTCCGCTTTAATCCTTCGGTCTTAGCGCAACGCAGGCTTTTAATGGCGAGTCGGGCTGCAGAACTCGCGTTTTCAGCGCTCAGATAGTCGTGGCTTTGGCCGCTACACTTGATTTATTACAGCAACAACCTTCTCACATCGCTCAGCATCATGCGCAGATGGCTGGTGAATCGTGCACCGTCTGCACCGTCGATGACGCGGTGGTCGTAAGAGAGTGATAGCGGCAGTATCAGGCGCGGTTCAAAGCTCTTGGTTTGTGGGTTGTACACCGGCTGCATGGATGAGCGGGAGACGCCCAGAATCGCGACTTCCGGGCAGTTGATGATAGGCGTGAACATGGTGCCGCCGATGCCGCCCAGGCTGGAGATGGTGAAACAGCCGCCTTGCATCTCTTCGATTTTCAGCTTGCGTTCACGCGCTTTGGCGGACAAATCCATCAAGTCGCGGGCAATATCCAGCACATCTTTTTGCTGCACGTCTTTTACTACGGGCACCACCAGGCCATCCGGCGTGTCGCAGGCGAAGCCGACGTTATAATAATTCTTCAAGATCAGGCTATCACCATCGGGCGACAGCGAGGCGTTGAAGTTGGGGAAAGCTTTCAGTGCGTTGACGGAAGCCTTGATGAGGAACGCCAGCATGGTGAGTTTTACGCCACGCTTCTCGGCGTCGGCTTGCATGGATTTGCGGAAATCTTCCAGATCGGTGATGTCGGCTTCGTCAAACTGCGTAACGTGCGGCGCGGTGACCCAGTTGCGGTGCAGATTGGCTCCGGATAGCTTCTTGATGCGTGAAAGCGGTTTGGTTTCGATGGCACCAAACTGGCTGAAATCGATGACCGGCATCGGCAATGTGGCCAATGCACCCAAGCCTGCACCCATATTTTCAGTACGTGGTTTGGATAGTTCACCCTTCACAAAAGCCTGCACATCGCTTTGCAGTATGCGGTTTTTAGGGCCGCTGCCTTTGACCAGGGCCAGATTCACACCGAGTTCGCGCGCAAATTTACGTACTGATGGGCTGGCATGGGATAGCTTGCCCGTGCTGACAACAGCGCTTTCACCTACAGGCAATGGTTGTTGTGCAGGCTGAATGACTTTCGGGGGCTCTGGTGCTGGGCGGGTTGGTTCAGGCGCGGCGACTTTTGGCGCTTCGGCTTGCGGTGCTGGCGCGGGGGTGGCAGGTTTGGCTGCCGGCTTGGTTTCTGCGGCAGCCTCACCGGCTTCCATCGTGAGAATCAGCGCGCCTTGCGCAACTTTATCACCGACTTTGATTTTGACTTCTTTCACTACGCCACCAAATGGCGCAGGAATGTCCATCGAGGCCTTGTCGGATTCCAGCGTAATGAGCGAGTCATCTTTGGCGACCGTGTCACCAGCCTTCACCAGCACCTCAATGACATCTACGGAATCGAAGTTGCCAATATCGGGAACGAGAACGTCTTGTAATGCCATGTTGTTTCCTTAAACGTGCGCTGGGTTCGGCTTGTCGCCATTCAGTTTGTATTTCTTCACCGCTTCGGCTACTTTTTTCGCATCCAGCTTGCCTTCGTCGCTCAATGCTTTCAGAGCCGCTACGGTGATGTAGTAGCGATTGACCTCGAAGAAGTCACGCAGAGCTTCGCGGGAATCGGAACGGCCAAAGCCATCAGTTCCCAAAGCCACGAATTTGTTCGGCACAAAGCGCTGGATCTGCTCGGCAAAGCTCTTCATGTAGTCAGTCGAAGCAATGACCGGGCCTTTTGCATCTTTCAGGCATTGTGCCACGTAGTTCACGCGCTGTTTCTTGTCCGGATTCAGCATGTTCCAGCGTTCGCAGTCCAGGCCTTCGCGGCGCAGCTCGGTAAAGCTCGGTGCGCTCCATACGTCGGCGGAAAGCCCCCAGTCGCTTTCCAGCAACTCAGCTGCAGCGATCACTTCGCGCAGGATCACGCCGGAACCCATCAGTTGAACCTTCTCGCCCTTGGCTTTGGATTTTCTGAAGCTGTACATGCCTTTCAGGATGCCTTCTTCGGCGCCGGCCGGCATGTCCGGGTGGCTGTAGTTTTCGTTCATCAGGGTGATGTAGTAATACACGTCTTCCTGATTCTGCACCATGCGGCGCAGGCCGTCCTGAATGATTACCGCCAGTTCGTAGGCAAAAGTCGGGTCGTAAGAAACGCAGTTCGGAATGGTGGCGGACATCAGGTGGCTATGGCCATCCTCATGCTGCAAACCTTCGCCGTTCAATGTGGTGCGGCCTGCCGTTGCGCCCAGCAGAAAGCCGCGTGCACGGCTGTCACCGGCCAGCCAGGCCAAGTCGCCGATGCGTTGGAAACCGAACATCGAGTAATAGATGTAGAAAGGGATCATCTGTGTGCCGGTAACGCTGTAGGAGGTGGCGGCAGATAGCCAACTGGAGAACGCACCAGCTTCGTTGATGCCTTCTTCCAGAATCTGGCCGTCTTTGGATTCCTTGTAGTACATCACCTGATCGGAATCCTGCGGTTCGTACAGCTGGCCTTGGCTCGCATAGATGCCCAGTTGGCGGAACAGGCCTTCCATGCCAAACGTTCTAGCTTCGTCCGGCACAATCGGCACGACATATTTGCCGATTTCCTTGTCGCGCACCAGTGTGGACAGGATGCGCACGAATGCCATCGTCGTAGAAATCTCGCGGCCCTCGCCGGTGGCCTTCAGCATGTTCTCGAATGCGGAAAGTTGCGGCACGGTCAGTTCGTTACCCTTGCGGCGGCGTTGCGGCACAAAACCGCCCATGGCAGCACGGCGCTCGGCCATGTACTTCATCTCCGGGCTATCGTCCGCCGGTTTGTAGAAACTCATGTTCTCGACTTGTTCATCAGTGAGTGGCAGGTCGAAACGGTCACGGAATTTCTTGAGTGAGGCGATATCCATGCTCTTTTGCTGGTGCGTGATGTTCTGCGCCTCGCCAGCGGTGCCCATGCCATAACCTTTGACAGTTTTTGCCAGAATCACGGTGGGCTGGCCTTTATGATTCACGGCAGCGTGATAGGCTGCAAACACCTTGCGTGGATCGTGGCCGCCGCGGTTCAGACGCCAGATGTCATCATCGGACATGCCAGCGACCATTTCCTTCAGCTCGGGATACTTGCCAAAGAAGTGTTCGCGCGTATAGGCGCCGCCTTTTTGCTTGAAGTTCTGGTATTCGCCATCGACGCATTCTTCCATGCGTTTCTTCAGCAGGCCATCTTTGTCCATGGCCAGCAGTGGATCCCAATAGGAGCCCCAGATGACTTTCAGCACGTTCCAGCCGGAGCCGCGGAAATCGGACTCCAGTTCCTGGATGATCTTGCCGTTGCCGCGTACCGGGCCATCCAGGCGCTGCAAGTTACAGTTAATGACGAAAATCAGGTTATCCAATTTTTCGCGTGAAGCCAGAGAGATCGCGCCCAGGGATTCCGGCTCGTCCATCTCGCCGTCGCCGCAGAACACCCACACTTTGCGGTCGCTGGTGTCGGCGATGCCGCGGTCATGCAGGTACTTCAGGAAGCGTGCCTGATAGATGCCCGCGATTGGCCCCAAGCCCATGGAAACGGTCGGGAATTGCCAGAAATCTGGCATCAACCAAGGGTGTGGGTAGCTCGGCAAGCCATTGCCGCCGGTTTCCTGACGGAAGTTATCCATTTGCTCCTCGGTAATGCGGCCTTCCAGGAAGGCGCGTGCATAGACGCCCGGCGAAGAGTGGCCTTGGAAATACACGCAATCGCCACCAAAGTTTTCGTTCGGTGCGCGGAAGAAGTGGTTGAATCCGGTGTCGTACAGTGTGGCCGCGGACTGGAAACTGGCGATATGCCCACCTACGCCTGGGGATTTCTCGTTCGCACGAAGTACCGTCATCACCGCGTTCCAGCGTACCAGTGCACGAATGCGGCGTTCCATTTCCGGGTCGCCCGGCAGCTTGGCCTGCAGGTGCGTCGGGATGGTGTTCACGTACGCCGTGGTGGCGTTATAAGGTAGGTTGGCGCCAGAGCGTCTTGCCTGGTCGATCATCGCTTCCAGCAGGAAGTGGGCGCGCTCTGTGCCTTCGTTCTCGATAACGGCGCTGAGTGCCTCTAACCATTCTTGCGTTTCTTGCGCATCGGTTTCCTGGATTCCAGTTTGTGGATTAAATGCCATGCAGGGGAAATCTCCGTAATGCAGTTACACTCGTTATAATGTGATGTAACTTTGTGATTGTGGGGTGTAGTGCTTTTTCATCCAAGCGTAAGTTTGGCGTTTTTATGGGTTTTGGTCAAGTTAAACGGTTGTTTTGGCGGCCGATTTTTGCAAGATTCGATATATTGATAATAGATTTCATATAAGGGTGGCGAGTAGGAAAATGGCGATTAATTTGCAGCAATTTGCAGCGATATGTAATGAAGATTCATTAAAATCATGCCAACATGTTTTATTGGTGCTGGATGAGAAAACGCAGAGCGGGTATCCGTTTGAGCGTTTTTTGCTGGACAAGCTGAAGCGGGGGCATGATAAGTTCTCGGATATCGAAAAAAGCCCTGCAGCCGTTGAATTGCCTAATGGGGCGTTGGCTGGTTTTGTCGTGCTGAAGGCCAATATCAGCATATTTCAGCAACATACCTTGCTTAGAAAAGCGCTCAAGCCTTTGCTGAGTGAGCATCCCGAGACGTTGACGATTTGTGTGTTCGGGGATGATAAAACACGAGAAGCGCATGCATGTGCAGCTTACTATGTGGCAGCGGTGAACGCGCAGCAATTGCCTTCCCTGAAAAAGGATACCAAACATAAGCCATTGAAAAACATGGTGATACATGGGTTTTCTGCGGAGCATCAGTACGGCGACGTGAATGCCAGGGTGGCTGGCAATGCTTTGTGTCGCACACTGACAATGACGCCGCCGAACCAGCTGACCCCCACCATTTATCGTGAAAAGATTGCCGCGCTTGCCAAAGCGTATGGCTGGCAGCGCGAAGAGTTCGATATGGCAACACTCCGCAAGATGGGCGCAGGCGCGTTTGTGGCAGTAGGGCAGGGTAGCGACCCGGAAGATGCCGCGATCGTGCATCTGACTTATGCGCCTAAAGTTTCAAAGAAGCACATCGCGCTGGTGGGTAAAGGCATATGTTTCGATACGGGCGGACATAACCTGAAACCAGCGAAATATATGTACAACATGCATGAGGACATGAACGGCAGTGCGGTCGTACTAGGTATCCTGCAGGCGGCGACGCAGAAGCAGTTGCCTGTCAGGATCGATTGCTGGCTGGCAATCGCGCAGAACCACATCGGACCATTGGCGTACAAGCAGAATGATGTCGTCAAAGCGCTCAACGGCATGACGATTGAGATTATCCATACCGACGCCGAAGGCCGCATGGTGCTGGCGGATACGCTCACACTGGCTTCGCGCGCCAAGCCGGACGTGATTCTGGATTATGCAACCCTAACCGGCGCTATGGCTGTCGCCGTGACTGAACGCATGAGCGGGGTGGTTGCCAACAGGCCGGAACTGGCTGCGATGGCGGTGGATGCAGGTGCGGCAGCGGGTGAGCGTATCGTGGCGTTTCCATATGAAGAAGATCTGGATAGCGACCTGGATAGCGATATTGCCGACATCAAGCAATGCACGCCGGAAGGCGGCGGCGACCATATGCACGCCGCACGCTTCATGGGCAAGTTCATCGAGAACGACGTGGCCTGGGTGCATGCGGATTTATCCAGCACCAATCACAAAGGCGGTCTGGGTGCGGTAGAAAGCACGGTCAATGGCTTTGGCGTGGGCTTTGGGCTGGAGATGATCAAAAGCCTGATGTCGCAATAGAGAAAGGATGCCTGATATGGCGAATTTGCTGATTTTGCTGGAGGCAATATTGCACCTGTATTTCCTGGTGCTGGAGATGTTCCTATGGGATAAACCGCTGGGGTTGAAGACCTTCAGGCAAAGCAGGGAGGCCGCGAGCGCTAGTAAGGTACTGGCCGCCAATATGGGGCTCTATAATGGGTTTCTGGCGGCAGGCCTGTTGTGGGGTTTGTCCCTAGGCGATGCCGGAACACAGATCAAGTTGTTCTTTCTGGGCTGTGTCGTTATCGCGGGCGTGTTTGGCGGGTTGACTGCCAATCGGCGTATCTTGTTTGTGCAAGCGCTACCGGCTGCACTCGCGCTGTTGCTTCTCTTGTTTTGATACGCTCGCGTACGCGTTCATTGCAAAAACCATCGGCCTAGAAGCCAATCTGCATAAGCCTCTTGGGCAGGTGCTTTTGATAATGAAAGAAGTAGAGTTTTTAAGCAACTAAAACGGCCAGTGCAGCTAGCAAAGCAAGTCCGGCAAACAGACTTTGAGAGATTTTTCTGGACACTTGGCGGAAGAAGTGGCCTGTCAGCCACACGCTGCACATCATCCCCAGCACGAACGGCAAGGCGATTTCCCAGTCAACTGGAGTATGTGCTCCATGTAGCAGCAGGCTGCCGATGGCGATCAGGGCGACCGCTGCCAGCGTGGTGTGCAGCATCGATGCGTGATTCAGATTGCTGATGCGCTGCAATGCGGGCACAATGATGAAGCCGCCACCCACGCCAAGCAGGCCGGAAAGCAAGCCTGCGCCTGCGCCGGTTAGCATAATGCGGCGGGTGCAGGGCATCGTCCAGTTGAAGCGCGACGTGTCCGGGTTAATCCGGCATGCGCTTGATACGGGTTCACTGGGGGTGTCAACGCGCCTTTGCCATGCCAGCAAGGCCACATACAGTAGCACCGCGGCATAGGCCAATTTTAACCAGGTTTGTGGCAGGTGCGCTGCCAGCCTGACGCCAACAGGCGCGGCAAGCAGCCCGCACGCGGCAATCAGCATGGCGGCCTTGTAGCGAACAACGCCATGCATAAGGCCTCGGATACTTTGCATGCCGGCAGACAAGGCAATGGCAACCAGGCTAATTGCCGCAGCCTGCTGCATGTTTAATCCCAATGCTATTGTCAGCAGAGGCACGGCCAGTACGGTGCCGCCCGCACCTGTGAGTCCGGTCACTAGGCCGATGCAGGCGCCCAGAACTAGCGGCATGGCATAAGCTTCTGTCATTTATCCGCAGGCACCGCAGCGCGCCAGCCACTCACGGCCTTTGAGCATCAGGTTCCAATATAGCCAGGGCAAAATGTATTTTTTGAGCAGCCAAGCGGATTTGCGCGGCAAGGTGGAATCCCAGTTGAAGGTGGGCACCAGTTTGCCGCCATAACCGAACTCAGCCAGGATGATTTTGCCTTTTTCCACTGTGAGCGGGCACGAGCCGTAACCATCATAACGGGATGGCAGTGGTTCGTTGTCACGCAGGGCCAGGATATTTTCTGCCACAATGACGACTTGCTTGCGCGCGGCTGCCGCTGTTTTTGCATTTGGCGTGTTGGTGACGTCGCCCACCCCAAAAACGTTCGGGAAACGTACATGCTGCAAGGAATGCTGGTTGACTTCCACCCAGCCATTGGCGTCGGACAGCGGGCTTTGCCTGATGAAATCCGGCGCAGTTTGCGGCGGTACCACATGCAGCATGTCAAACTTCTTCTCGGCTGTGGTCACATTGCCTTCGGCATCTTTTAGCTGGAACCATGCCGTTTTGTTCGGGCCGTCTACCTTTACCAGCGTGGTACTCAGGTTGAGTGTTGCCTTGTAGCGGCGGATATATAGCATCAGCGGCTCGACATAATCCTTGACACCAAACAATGCAGGGCCTGCATTGTTGAGTTCAACCTGGATATGACTAAGCAGACCGCGTTTCTCCCACTCAAAGCAGGAAAGGTACATGGCTTTTTGCGGTGCGCCTGCACATTTGATTGGCATTGGCGGTTGGGTGAAAATAGCATTGCCACTTTTTAATTCTTGCACCAGCTGCCAGGTGTACGGTGCCAGATCGAAACGGTAATTGGAAGTCACCCCGTTTTTGCCCAAAGTTTCCTCCAGCCCCTCAATCGCCTGCCAGTTCAGCTTGATGCCTGCGGCTACAATCAGCTGTTGATATTGTACCGGACCGTTGCTGGTGTCCACGATGTTCTCATCCGTCCTGAACTGTGTGGCGGCCGCCTTTACCCATGTGATGCCGCGCGGGATACAATCCTGCATGGGGCGCACGGTCTTGTTGACGTCAAACTCCCCCGCGCCAACCAGCGTCCATGCTGGCTGGTAATAGTGTTTCTCGCTGGGTTCGATAATGGCGATATTAAGCCTAGGCACTCGCTTGCGAATGCTGGCTGCAACGGCACATCCGGCCGAGCCTCCGCCCACAATGACGATGTCAAATGATTTCATCCTAATCCTGTCCTCTGAATTTGAGTTGTTATTTGTTGTTTTTTGTTGCTTAGCCTGAATAGCAGGCTGAACCTGTTTGCCTAGTTAGGCGGTCTTGCTTAAGTTGCTCAATTTGGTGATATTGGTCGCACGGCCACCGGTTTTGCAATACGCCAGTATGGGCCGGGCACTTGCTGCGCACGCCTGCTCGAAAGCCGCGACGTTTTCCGGCGTGATGTTGCCGGGAATCACCGGAATGTAGTGATGCCCGATACCGAATACCTTGCATGCGGCTGCAATGTCTGCGCTGCCGGGTTGTTCCGGGCCGCCTTCTCCATCCGGGCGCAACGTGATAATGGTTTTGAAGCCCTGCCTGGCAAATTGTGCCACATCTTCCACACGGATTTGCGGATTTGCGCATACGCCATCGACAATCATTTGCGGGTGCAACGTAGGTTTTTGCCGCACACCACAGATTTGCTGGTGCAGTACCTGCATCACAGCCATTGCCGACTCGCTGCAGATGCTGTAGTAAATGTTTTTGCCATCTCGGCGGGTTTTCACCAGCTCTGCATCGCGCAGGATACCCAGCTGCTGAGAAAGCGTCGGTTGCCTGATGTCCAAGAGCGATTCCAGCTCGCCGACCGATTTTTCGCCACCGGATAATTGGCAAAGCAATATCAGGCGATCCGGGTTGGCCAAAGCTTTCATCAGGCTGGTAGCTTTGTCGGCAGAAGCGCGCAGTTCGCTAAAATCGGTTTTACTCATGATGATTGGGAGTTTTCTTGATACTGAATTAATAATATATGTATTTATATAATATAAAAAAATATATAATATCACAAAAATCATTTCGTAAAGGATATTGCCGTGTTTAAACAATTGTTCGAGCCAGTTTCTTCGACATTAACTTATCTGATTGTAGATGACGAGACCATGGAGTCGGCGCTGATTGACCCTGTGGATACCCAGGTGGAAACTTATCTGAAACTGCTGCAGGACGTGGGAGGCAAGTTGAAGTATTCGCTGGAGACCCATGTGCATGCTGACCACATTACGGCAAGTGGCATATTGCGCCAGCGGCTGGGAATAGAAACAGCTGTCGCTGCAGCCTGCGGGGCGCAAGCTGCGGATGTGCAGCTGAAGGATGGTGATGTCTTGTATCTGGGCAGGCAGCCGATCCATGTGATTGCGACGCCAGGCCATACACCGGGAAGCGTGTCGTTTTTATGGAATGATCGCGTATTCACTGGTGATGCCTTACTGATTAATGGCTGTGGACGGACTGACTTTCAGGGCGGTGATGCAGGTACGCAATACGATAGCATCACCAAGCGGCTTTTTACCCTGTTGGGTGAGACGCTGGTTTACCCGGGGCACGATTACAATGGCAAACGCGTCAGTTGCATTGCACAGGAGCGTGATATCAATCCGCGCCTTGCGGGCAAGACGCGTAAAGAGTTTATTGAAATCATGGCTAACCTGAATTTACCCAAACCGCGCATGATAGATCTGGCCGTACCAGCTAACCGTAAATGTGGCGTGCCAGAAGAACCGCAAGGCTAGTTTGTGCCTGACACATCGTCAAAGCGGCTTAGTAGCCGCTTTTTTACTCTTTGACATCTCATGGTTCTTGCATCCGGCTGCTTAGACTGATAGTGTTAGCCGTATAAAAAATAGATGTATAACAAAGATAACGCTGGTATTGGGGGTGTACATGGAAAATCTGGATTGGCTTTCACAGTTTCCGGCATTGTTGCAGCTGGAACCCAAGGCGCGTGAGCTGCTGGCAAAAAGCGCGCGCATCGTAGAAGCGCCTGTAGGTACGATCGGCTATCGGGAGGGCGGTGCTTGCGGGGCTTATGTCATGCGGCTGGCAGGCCGCTCGCGCGTATACAAGATGTCAGCAGGCGGGCGCGAGATTTTGCTATATCGCGTGCATGCGGGTGAAACTTGCGTGATTACCACTACTTGCCTGCTAGGTAATAGCAATTACCCTGCTTCTACTATCGTGGAGGAGCCGATTCGCGATGTCATTATCCCTGCGCCTGCGTTTAATCAGTTAATGATTGATTCGCCTATTTTCCGTAAGTTTGTCATGGAAAACTACGGCGCATTGATCAGTGATTTGATTGTGTTACTGGATGAAGTGGCGTTCCACAGTTTGGATGCTCGCTTGGCCAAGCTGTTGCTGGATGCTGGCAATAACAGCATCAGCCGTACACATCAACAATTGGCGGATGAGCTAGGCACTGCACGTGAGGTGGTGAGTCGTCAGCTCAAACGCTTTGAGCAAAAAGGCTGGGTCTCGCTCGGTCGCGGGCAGGTGGATCTGGCCAATCGCGCCGAGCTGACCAAGCTGGCCAATAGCTAGTGTTTTTGTGTGATGCGACACAGTACGGTTGAATAGTCCGCATTGGCGGTCTGTACATGATCACTAGCTGGTTGGCTGGTTGCCATATGGATGTCGCAATCCACGCATTTGCCTTTAGCCATGTCATAGCCTTTGATCGCTTCTAGACCTTTCACGTTGGTCATGACAGTGCCATCTAGCACAGCCTCGTTCAGGTTTGCACCAGTAATGTCGGCACCGGTTAAGTCAGCCTTACTTAAATCTGCACGGAACAAGTCGGTATTGCGCAAATTAGCACCACGAAAATCGGCATAACGCACGTTAGCACGGTTGATGTCGGCACCCTCGAAGTCGCTGCCGCTGAATTTGCCGCCTTCCGCATCAAAGCGCATCGCTCCCATCGGCTGGTTGCCAATATCCAGGCCAAATCTGCCTTTGCCAATTTGCGCGCCGCTCATGTCCACATTGCCTAGCGTGCCAATCATGCGTGCATTGGTCAGGTTAGCGCCTTTAAAGTTGGTTTTATCAAAGATTGCCTGAAAAATCGTCGCGTCACTCAGGTTGGCGTTGCTTAGATCGGCATGTTCCAGGCGCGCCAGATTGAGGTAGGATTTTTGCAAATTGGCGCCACTCAAGTTTGCGCCACGCAGGTAGGCGCCAAAAAAGCTGGTGTTGACCATGGTGCAGTGACGCAGGTCTTTGCCATCCAGCTCCAGATAGCCTAAATCACGGTTGGATAAGTCGCATGTCGTGCTGGCAATGTGTTTTAGCGCTTCTTCCTGCGTCATTTTCTCGCGTTCCGGCTCGGCATGTTGGGCATAGAACTCTGTGGCTTTGGCAATGGTGGTATCCGGATCCAGCAAGAAACTGTCGCGTGCGCCTTTGTTGCCAAAGCAATAGGTCTTGCCTTTGTGAAGCTCGTTGATTTCGCATTTGGTTTTTACCATAGAACCTTTTGATAGTCCTGTGGTACAGTGGTCGCCAAATTCTCCGGCAAATGCATAGCTGCTCAACAACATTCCCATGCCGGCAACAATTGATTTCAGTTGGTACGTTTTCATTTCAATATCTCCTAATCATTAAAATAAGCCGCCTGTTTAGAGTTACAAATGTAATTGCGACTAATGAGGGGCATTGTAGTTGCTACAGGAGTGTGCACAGTGATAGGAGTCACAAAGCGTTTTTTGTGGGCGTTTCTGCCTAAGTAAAATCATGAGTTACAGTTTATTTACAATTTTCTGTCGTCAATCAATCAAGACGCATCGTTTAAGTGTTCATCTGCCACATAAAAGGCAGAGTTACTCAAGGAGAGTTTAAAATGCGTCAAATGTTAGTGTTGGGTTTATTAACCGCGAGTGTGTCCATGCCGGCATTGGCCGATCATCGTGGCGATGACGACCGTTATGAAGACCGTGCACGCGTGATTTCAGTAACGCCACAATTTGAGCGCGTGAATACGCCGCGTCAGGAATGCCGTACCGAATATGTGCGCGAAAGCTATTATGAGCAGCCACAGCGCTCGATCGGCGGTGCCGTGATTGGTGGTCTGACAGGCGGTTTGCTGGGTAGCACGATAGGTCGCGGTAGCGGCCGGGTAGCTGCCGCTGCGGTGGGGGCTGGTGTCGGTGCCATCGTGGGCGATCGTGTGGATAACAATGGCCGTGATTACGGCGGCCGTGAGCGTGTCGTGACGCGCCCGGTAGAAAGCTGTGTCACTGTGGATAATTGGCACCAAGTGCCTGCCGGTTATCTGGTGAATTACGAGTACAACGGTCGTCAATACACGACGGTGACCAACGAGGATCCGGGTCGTTATATCCCGGTGAGCGTGCAGGTAAGGCCGAATGGTTATGTAACCAACGTGGTGTACCAGCAATCACGCTGGGATGGCGACCATAGAGGCCGTGGCCGCGGGCACTGGAAAAACAAGCACCATCACCGCGAATACTGGTAACGGTAGATTGCTGTAAGTAACTAAGCCGCAGGAAAGCCCTGCGGCTTTTTTATGTTCGCAAGATGTATAATTCGGGCGTGTCTTCATCGTCTATTTCAGATTTTTTTTCCAAATTATTAGGCCGGTTTGCGCCCGCGTCCATGAGTGCCGCGCAGCGTTGGAAAACTGTTGGCGGCGCGCAGTTGCATGCGTTCTGGGTGTTTGCGCATCCCGTACATTTATTGCTGGCGCGTGATTATTTTGTGCTGCCAGAATCCTCACCCTTATTGGTTTCCGGCGATGATGCGGGTGTGATCATCGCAAGCCTTAACCAACACTTCTCCGGGCAAGGGATGCATTTTTATGTACAAGAAAATCAATGGCTCTTGGGGCTGGATGCCGACCCGAACATTTCTACGACATGGCTGAAAGTCGCGCTCGATCAGGATGTCACGCCGTACTTGCCGCAAGGCGAAGGCGCGCTGCACTGGGCGAGACTGACTAACGAGATTCAAATGCTGTTGTTCAATCACCCCGTGAATACGGCGCGGGAGGCGCGCGGAGAACTGCCGATTAACAGTCTATGGTTTGATGGACTGAGCCAATCCGTATGAAAATCGTTACCAGAACAGTTGACACATCCGCAGAAATGCGCCTGATTGCGCAAGGCATAGCGCCAATACTGGCAAGGCTTCTGGCGGCGCGCGGTGTACAAAACGTGGAGGAGTGCGATGCAAGCCTGGCCAAATTGCTGCCACCGGAAACTTTAACTAACGCGCCGGAAATGGCGCAGCTGCTGGCGGATGCGATAGCTGCCGGGAAAAAGCTGCTCATTGTGGGCGATTATGATGCCGATGGCGCGACAGCAACGGCGGTGGCGATGAAAGGCTTGCAGAACATGGGTGCGCGGGTGGGTTTTCTGGTACCCAACCGCTTTGAATATGGTTATGGCCTGACGCCGGAAATCGTCGCGCTGGCCGCACAACAAAAGCCGGATTTCATTATCACCGTGGATAACGGCATTGCCAGCGTGGAGGGCGTTAAAGCCGCGAACGACTTGGGCATTCAAGTGCTGGTCACCGATCACCATTTGCCTGCAGAAGCCACGCCAGACGCGGCTTGTATTGTGAATCCTAATCAGCGCGGTTGCAATTTCCCCAGCAAAAATCTGGCGGGTGTGGGCGTCATGTTTTATGTGCTGCTGGCCTTGCGTGCGGAGCTGCGCAAGCGCGGCGCCTTTGCACAAAAAAACGAACCGAATTTGACTGAATTGCTTGATTTGGTTGCGCTGGGAACCGTGGCGGATCTGGTGAAGCTGGATGCGAATAACCGCATTCTGGTCGAGCAAGGCTTGCGTAGAATCCGCGCTGGTATTGGCTCCGCGGGCATTCTCGCTTTGCTGGAAGTGGCAGGCCGCAACCCGCAAAAAGCCACCGCACAGGATTTGGGTTTTTATGTTGGCCCGCGCCTGAACGCAGCGGGCAGGCTGGACGACATGACGCTGGGCATCCAATGTTTGCTGGCCGAAGCGGCAGAATCGGCGCAGGTGCTGGCGCAAACACTGCATGGTTTGAATGCGGAGCGCCGCAATATCGAGGCCGATATGCATGACAGCGCGCTGGCTAATTTAGGCGATGTGGATGTGACCAATCGCTACAGCATCAGCCTGTTTGAACCGGGCTGGCACCAAGGCGTGGTGGGCATTCTGGCCTCGCGCCTCAAGGAGAAATATCACCGTCCAACAATCATTTTTGCCGATGCGGGAGATGGCTTGCTGAAGGGTTCCGGTCGCTCGGTACCTGGCTTGCATTTGAGAGATGCACTCGATCTGGTCAGCAAACGTCAGCCGAATCTCGTCGTCAAGTTTGGCGGGCACGCCATGGCGGCGGGGTTGAGCATCCGGCAGAGCGATTTTACGCGCTTCGCCGATGCCTTCGAACAAGTGCTTTCCGAATGGATGACCGAAGAAGACTTGGAAGCGGTGATGGAAACAGACGGCAGTCTGGAGTCAAGTTTAATGGGGCTGGAGACTGCGCGGGTATTGGCTTATGGCGTATGGGGTCAAGGCTTCCCGCAGCCGCTGTTCTGCGATACGTTCCACGTGGTGCAGCAGCGCATTGTCGGTGAAAAGCACTCCAAACTGCTGCTGGAAAAAGACCGGAAGCGCTTTGACGCGATTTATTTTAATTGCGTCGATGATTTGCCCGAGAACATCAGCATCGTCTACGCGCTGGAAACCAATGAATATAAAGGTTTGCAGTCGGTGCAGCTGCTCATTAGGCATATCGAGTGATACGCGTGCGCGTTCATTATCAAAACCATTGCTCTGCGAGGCAGTCTGGATGCGGTTTCCAGGCCGATGTTTTGCATAATGAAAGCATAAGGCGAAAATTTCTTTTGTTTGACCGCATGGGCGGCGGCGCGTAGAATTCGCGCCAAACCTTATGATTAAAAAATCCGCACAGAAAATAGTGGTTGCCAACTGGAAGATGCATGGCAACCTCAAGCAGAACCAGGCCTTGCTCGAGGCGTATATCCGCACGTTGAATAATCTGCCGCATACGCAAGTGGTGGTATGTGCGCCGTATCCTTATCTGGCGCAGCTGCAAAGCCTGCTGGCGGGCACGGATATCGCCTGGGGGGCGCAGAATATCGCCAAGATGGAGCGCGGGGCATATACCGGCGAGGTGAGCGCCGAGATGCTGCAGGATTTTGGCTCGACTTATGTCATTATCGGCCACTCCGAGCGCAGCACGGCTTATTGCGAATCGGATGAGAACATCGCGCAGAAATTCATGGTGGCGAAGCAGCACGGCCTGACGCCGATTCTGTGTGTGGGCGAGACGCTGATCGAGCGCGAGGCTGGCATGCAGGAGAGCGTGGTGGCCAAGCAGCTGGATACCATTATCCGTATTTACGGCGCACAGGTGTTGGCAGATGCGGTGGTTTCCTATGAGCCGATCTGGGCGATTGGCACAGGTTTGGCGGCGACACCGACGCAGGCGACGGAGATGCATAAGTTCATTCACGACAGGATTGCCGCGTTGGATGAGGTGGCGGCGAGCCGTCTAAAAATCCTCTATGGGGGCAGCGTAAATCCGCAAAATGCGGTACAATTGCTGGCTGTAAAACATTGTGATGGCGGCCTGATTGGCCGCTGTTCGCTGAATGCGCAGGAGTTCGGGCAAATCTGCCTGGCAGCCGAGCAGGTGGTTGCTTCTGCAAGTTAAAAAAGTATTTAGGCAGAATAATGGAAAATCTGGTTTTAGTGATTCATGTGCTGGCGGCGGTGGCGGTGATTGGTCTGGTGTTGCTACAGCATGGCAAGGGTGCGGACATGGGTGCTGCTTTCGGTAGTGGTGCGTCTGGCAGCTTGTTCGGGGTGACGGGGTCGTCCAACTTTTTGAGCCGTGCTACAGCGGTTTCGGTCACGGTTTTTTTTGCTACCAGCCTGATGCTGGCTTATTTCGCCGGCAATCACACTGATTCTGGTAGCGTGATTAAACCAACGGCAGCGCCCGCCAAGATGGACGAAAAGCCTGTCACAGATGCGACAGTGTTACCCGAAGCGGCTAATAAAGGCGGTAGCGCACAGGATGTACCGAAGTAATTGACTGTGGGGCATTGCCCGGCAGTGAGCCGTCGTGGTGAAATTGGTAGACACGCTATCTTGAGGGGGTAGTGACGAAAGTCGTGCGAGTTCGAGTCTCGCCGACGGCACCAAAATAATAAGAAAGAAAAAACAAGAAAAATAACGAGTTGACAGCTAAATGTTGAATAAGCGTGTTGATAACAGTTTGTTCGGCAGTTCGGTCTGCTTAAGAAGAGGGAATAATAAGGCGGTTTCGTCAAGCGGTGTGGGTTGTGGCTGGTTGTTTTTAACTTGTGGCAATTGATATAGGGCTAGCAGGTGCTAGAAAATTATTTTCCAATATTGATGTTTATCCTGGTGGGCTTGGGCGTTGGCCTGGGGCCGCTTATCCTCGGTAAAATCCTTTCTCCCAATAAGCCGGATACCGAAAAGAACTCGCCGTATGAGTGCGGCTTTGAGGCCTTTGAGGATGCGCGTATGAAGTTTGATGTGCGCTACTATCTGGTTGCCATCTTGTTCATCCTGTTCGATCTTGAGATTGCGTTCCTGTTTCCTTGGGCGGTTGTGCTCAAAGAGATAGGCCTGTTCGGCTTTGTCGCCATGATGGTATTTTTGTTCATTCTGGTCGTGGGATTTGTCTACGAGTGGAAGAAGGGCGCTCTGGAGTGGGATTGAAATGAGCATCGAAGGCGTTTTAGAAAAAGGCTTCGTTACCACCACGCTGGATACGGTCATCAATTATTCGCGTACCGGCTCAATGTGGCCAATGACATTTGGCTTGGCTTGCTGTGCGGTAGAGATGATGCATGCGGGTGCTTCGCGTTACGATCTTGACCGTTTCGGTATCGTGTTTCGCCCAAGTCCGCGCCAATCTGATGTGATGATTGTAGCGGGCACGCTGGTGAACAAAATGGCGCCTGCCTTGCGCAAGGTGTACGATCAGATGGCCGAGCCGCGTTGGGTGATTTCCATGGGCAGTTGTGCTAATGGGGGTGGTTACTATCACTATTCCTATGCAGTGGTGCGAGGCTGTGACCGTATCGTGCCGGTGGATGTGTATGTGCCAGGCTGTCCGCCTACTGCCGAGGCTTTGCTGTATGGCATTATCCAGCTGCAGAAGAAAATCAGGAAAACCAATACAATTGCGCGATAGCCGGATATTCCAATGACCAAGCTAGAACAATTATCCGCACAACTAAAGCTGGCGCTGAGCGATCAACTGGCCAGACTGGACGTTGCCTTGGATGAAATCACTATCGAATGTAAGGCGGAGCATCTGCTGCCTGTCTGCTTGAGGTTGCGTGACCATGCTGAACTGAAATTCGAGCAGCTAATCGATTTGTGCGGTGTGGATTATGCCGATTACAAAGAAGGCGCATGGTCTGGCAAGCGCTTTGCGGTCGCTGTTCACCTGCTCTCGGTTTCCCTGAATCAGCGTGTGCGCTTGCGCGTATTTGCCGAGGATGACGATTTTCCTGTATTGCCTACGCTGGTAGATATATGGCCGGTGGCGAACTGGTTCGAACGTGAGGCTTTTGACATGTTCGGTATCATGTTCGAGAACCATCCTGATCTGCGCCGGTTGCTGACGGATTATGGCTTTGTCGGTCATCCATTCCGCAAGGATTTTCCAATGATCGGTAACGTGGAAATGCGCTACGACCCGGAGCAGCAGCGTGTGGTGTATCAGCCGGTTTCGATTGAGTTGCGTAATAATGTGCCGCGCGTCATTCGCGATGAGGGGGCGCATTCCTAGATGGCTGAAATTCGTAATTACACCATGAACTTTGGGCCGCAGCACCCGGCTGCGCACGGCGTTTTACGCCTAGTGCTGGAGCTGGACGGTGAGGTGATTCAGCGTGCCGACCCGCACATCGGTTTGCTACATCGTGGTACGGAAAAACTGGCCGAGAACCGCACCTATCTGCAATCCGTGCCTTACATGGACAGGCTGGATTATGTGTCCATGATGTCCAACGAGCATGCTTACGTGATGGCGATCGAGAAAATGCTCGGTCTGGAAGTACCGATTCGCGCGCAATACATTCGCGTGATGTTTGACGAGATTACGCGCGTCCTTAACCACCTGCTGTGGCTGGGCGCACATGCGCTGGACGTCGGCGCGATGACGGTATTCCTCTACGCGTTTAGAGAGCGCGAAGACTTGTTTGACGTATATGAGGCCGTTTCCGGTGCGCGCATGCACGCGGCTTATTATCGCCCGGGCGGCGTGTATCGCGATTTGCCGGATCGCATGCCGCAATATGAGACCAGCAAATTCCGAAAGGCAGCTGATCTCAAACGGTTGAACGAAAACCGTCAGGGCAGCCTGCTTGATTTTATTGAAGATTTCACCAACCGTTTCCCGACCTATGTAGACGAATACGAAACTCTGCTGACAGATAACCGTATCTGGAAACAGCGTACCGTAGGCATTGGTGTGGTGTCGCCGGAACGTGCGCTGGCACTGGGGCTGACAGGCCCGATGTTGCGCGGTTCTGGTATTGCATGGGATTTGCGTAAGAAGCAGCCGTACGAAGTGTATGACAAGATGGATTTCGATATCCCGGTGGGGGTGAATGGCGATTGCTACGACCGTTATCTGTGCCGTATTGAAGAGATGCGCCAATCTAACCGCATCATCAGGCAGTGTATCGATTGGCTGCGAGCCAATCCTGGTGCGGTGATTACGGCTGACCATAAAGTGGCTCCACCGCAGCGTGAAGGCATGAAGACTAACATGGAAGACCTGATTCACCACTTCAAGCTCTTTACTGAGGGCTTCCATGTGCCAGCGGGTGAAGCGTACGCTGCTGTCGAGCATCCCAAAGGCGAGTTCGGTATTTACATGGTGTCCGACGGCGCAAACAAACCATATCGACTGAAGATTCGAGCGCCCGGTTATGCGCACCTGGCTGCGCTGGATGAGATGGTGAGGGGGCATATGATCGCGGACTTAGTCGCAATCATTGGAACCCAAGATATTGTCTTCGGGGAAATAGATAGGTAGTTATGCTGAGTCAAGAAGCCATCAAGAAGATCGAGTATGAACTCACCAAATACCCGGCGGATAAGCGTCAGGCAGCAGTGATGTCTGCATTGCGCATCGTACAGATGGAGCGCGGCTGGCTGTCGCAGGAAAGCATTAGCGAGGTTGCGAATTATCTGGGTATTCCCGAGATTGCCGCAATGGAAGTGGCGACTTTTTACAACATGTATGATTTGGAGCCGGTTGGAAAATACAAGCTCACGGTTTGTACCAATATCTCGTGCATGCTGCGCGGCAGCGACGAGATTGTGAACCACCTGCGAGATAAACTGGGCGTCGGTTTTAATGAAGTCACACCCGATGGCAAGTTTTGCCTGAAGGAAGGCGAGTGCATGGGTTGCTGCGGTGGTGCGCCGTTGTTGCATGTAAACAATACCGAGATGCATGAATTTCTGACACCGGAAAAAGTGGATGCGTTGTTGAAGGAGCTGAAATAATGGCGACTAAAACGGCAAAACCCGTGATGACGGATTTGAAAAGTCAGACATTGGTGACTTTACGTACGCTGAAGGAAAAGAATCCAGCGGCGCTAAGCACCTATCAAAGCCTGGGCGGATACGAACAGCTCAAGCGTATCGTGACGCAGAAAGTCAAGGCGACCGAGATCATCAATCAGGTGAAAGTTTCCGGCTTGCGTGGCCGCGGCGGAGCGGGGTTTCCGACTGGTTTGAAATGGAGCTTCATGCCGCGTTATTACGATGGCACCAAGTACCTGGTATGTAACACCGATGAAGGTGAGCCGGGGACGTTCAAAGATCGCGACATCATTCGTTACAATCCACACCAGTTGATTGAGGGTATGGCGATAGCTGCATACACATTGGGTGCTCGCGTTGGGTATAACTATATCCACGGTGAGATTTGGCAGGATTATCAAAGCTTTGAAGCAGCGTTGGCAGAAGCGCGTGCAGCGGGCTTTCTGGGCGAGAACTTATTTGGTACTAACTTCAGTTTTGATTTGTATGCAGTGCATGGTTATGGGGCCTATATCTGCGGCGAAGAAACGGCGTTGATTGAGTCAATTGAAGGCAAGAAAGGCCAGCCGCGCTTCAAGCCGCCGTTTCCAGCAAGCTACGGGGTGTTTGGCAAGCCAACAAACGTCAATAACACGGAAAGCTACACTTCTATTCCCTGGATTTTGCAGCATGGGGGCCAGGCGTTTGCCGAATTGGGGGTGCCGAACTCCGGCGGTAGCAAGATTTTTGCGGTTTCCGGACATGTGGAAAAACCAGGTAACTATGAGGTCAGGATGGGTACGCCATTTGCAGATTTGCTGGCGATGGCAGGCGGCGTTTGGAAAGGACGCAAGCTCAAGGCGGTCATTCCTGGAGGGCCTTCTACAGCCGTATTGCCGGCTGAGAAAATTATCACAGCTACGATGGATTATGATGGCTTGAGTAAAGCTGGATCGAGTTTGGGCGCGGGCTCCATGATCGTGATGGATGAGACGGTATGCATGGTCAAGACACTGAAGCGCCTGAGTTATTTTTTCTATGAAGAAAGTTGCGGCCAATGTACGCCTTGCCGTGAAGGTACTGGCTGGGTCTACCGCGTTATCAAACGTATCGTGGATGGTCAAGGTCGCATGGAGGATCTGGATTTGTTGTCGGATGTTTGCAATAACATCTCTGGCCGCACTATTTGTGCCTTGGGCGACGCAGCGGCGACTCCGGTGCTAAGTTTTATTGAACACTTCCGGCCAGAGTTCGAATATTACATTCAGCATGGCAAAAGCATGATTGACGGTAAATGATATGCTAGAGATAGAAATAGACGGTAAAGCGGTTCAGGTAGAGCATGGCACAACGATTATTGATGCTGCAGACATGCTCGGCATTCCTATTCCGCGCTTTTGCTATCACCCTAAACTTTCGGTAGCGGCTAACTGCCGGATGTGTCTGGTGCAAGTCGAGAAGTTTGCCAAGCCACTTCCGGCCTGCGCGACACCGGTTGCTGATGGCATGAAAATATTTACGCGTAGTAAGGCGACTGTCGAGGCGCAACAAAGCGTGATGGAGTTTTTGCTGATTAACCATCCGCTGGATTGTCCGATTTGCGACCAAGGTGGTGAATGTGAACTGCAAGATATTGCCGTGGCCTATGGTGCCAGTGGGGCGCGCTACAAAGAAGAGAAGCGCGTCGTACTTAACAAGAATATCGGTCCGCTTATCAGTACCGACATGACTCGTTGTATCCAGTGCACCCGTTGTGTGCGCTTTTTGCAGGAGATTGGTGGCATGCAAGAGCTTGGCATGGTGGGTCGCGGCGAGCATGCTGAAATTACCGCATACATCGATAAGAGCGTTAACTCTGAATTGAGCGGCAACATCATCGATTTGTGTCCTGTCGGCGCTTTGACCAGCAAGCCGTTCCGCTATACGGCACGTAGCTGGGAACTGGTGCGTCGTCCCAGCATTGCACCGCATGATGGACTGGGCTCACACATTGAAGTGCATGTTAAAGACAATAAAGTCATGCGCGTTTTGCCGCGCGTGAAAGAATCCATTAACGAGTGCTGGCTGTCGGATCGTGACCGGTTCTCTTACGAAGGCCTAAACAGCCCAGATCGCCTGAAAGTGCCGATGATCAAACATAACGGCACATGGGTTGAAACAGACTGGAAGACTGCGTTGGAGTTTGCTGCCGGGCAGTTAAAGGATATCACCAGCCATCATGGCAAAGATGCATTGGGTGTGTTGGTTTCGCCCAATAGCACGATGGAAGAAGGATATCTGCTGAAAAAAATTGCCGATGGCATGGGCTGCGGCAATATTGATTATCGCTTGCGACAGACTGATTTTCGAATGGACGGCAAGCGTGTGGGCACGCCTTGGATGGGCTGCAATGTCGATGACCTGGGTAGACTCGATCGTATTCTGATCATCGGCTCCAATTTGCGCAACGAACATCCGTTGCTGGCGCAGCGTTTCCGCAAGTCGGTGGATAATGGTGCCGAACTATCCATTGTCAGTCCGCTCGATAACAATCCTTTGATGCCGGTTGCGCATAAGGCGATTGTCAGACCAAGCGATATGGTCAACGTGTTGGGACAGATTCTTAAGGCCATGTCCGGCTTGCAGCGGTTATCCTTATGCTTGCCGCCTTCCATGAACAAATGGCTCGAAGGTATTGAAGTGCAGCCTAACATACAGGCAATGGCAGAAAGCCTGGCCGGTATGGGTAAAGATATGGATCTGATTGCGCCGCGCGTAGGGATTTTTCTGGGTACGCTGGCGTTGACAGACCCGCGTTTCACCGAGATGTAT
This sequence comes from Methylophilus sp., assembly GCA_044222155.1. GTDB lineage: Bacteria > Pseudomonadota > Gammaproteobacteria > Burkholderiales > Methylophilaceae > Methylophilus. Next base: position 40,093 of record JBGANT010000009.1, on the reverse strand, counting down.
AGTCTCGCGGAAGCGATTGGGGGTGTTTGTGGTGCAAAAGGGGGTATTTTACCATCGGCAGCTAACAGTACCGGGATGCATATGATGGGCGTGATGCCGACACCGACAGGCATGCATGCCAGAGCGATGCTGGAAGTGCCACGCAAAGCTTATCTGTTGCTAAATATCGAGCCGGAGCTGGATTGCCAGCATGCTGCCCTGGCCAAGAAAGCCATGGTGCAGGCCGAGTGCGTAGTGGCTTTGACGGCCTTTAAATCCCCAGCGTTGGATGATGCGGATGTATTGCTGCCAATCGCGCCCTTCACTGAAACTTCCGGCACTTTCATGAGTATGGAAGGGCGCGTACAAAGTTTTTCCGCAGTGACCAAGCCGCTGGGTGAATGCCGCCCGGGCTGGAAGGTGCTGCGTGTGCTGGCAAATACATTGGGTTTGCCAGGTTTTGAATTCAACAGTTCCGAAGAGGTCAAGGATGCAATCTTTGGTGGCGAGAAGCCTTCCGTCGTTGTGCGTCGCAACTTGAATAATAATCTAAAAGAGTTAGTTGAGATTCAGGCAAAAATAACGCCAATAGGTTTGCGGCGTATTGGCGAAGTACCGCAATATGAGTCAGATCCTATCGTAAGGCGCGCGACGTCTCTGCAAAAAACCAAGTACAACATCAAGCCGATGGCGCGCATGTGTGCAGCGCAGATGAAGGCTCTCGGTGTCGAGCATGGGGATACCGTACTTGTCAAGCAGGAAAAGGGTAGTGCGGTGTTGCAGGTTCGGCTGGATAACCATGTGGCAATGGGTTGTGTGCGAGTTGCGGCTTCACACGAAGATACGATTAGCCTGGGCGATTTGATGGGCGAGATAGAAGTGGAAAAAATCACCGAGGATCAGGCGCAGTTTATGCGGACAGCAATCATGAAAGCGCTAAGCGAATGAGTATGGATAATCTGTACATAGTCTTGTGGACGCTAGCAAAAATCATTGCCATCATCTTGCCATTAATGCTCGGCGTGGCGTATTTGACTTATGCCGAGCGCAAAGTGATTGGCTATATGCAGGTGCGTATTGGCCCGAATCGTGTTGGCCCGTATGGCTTGCTGCAGCCGATTGCCGATGGCGTGAAACTATTGTTCAAGGAGATTATTCACCCGACGGCCTCCAATAAAGGCTTGTTTCTGATAGGTCCTATCCTATCGATCGCGCCTGCACTGGCAGCGTGGGCAGTGATCCCGTTCGATGCGACTTTGGTGTTGGCGAATATTGATGCCGGTTTGCTCTACATTTTGGCGATGACTTCCGTGGCAGTTTATGGCGTCATCATTGCCGGTTGGGCATCCAATTCTAAATACGCGTTTCTGGGCAGTTTGCGCTCTGCGGCGCAGATTGTGTCTTACGAGATTGCGATGGGTTTCGCGCTGGTAGGGGTGCTGATGTGTGCCAATTCCCTGAATCTTGGCAAAATTGTAATGGGACAGGCAGGCGGGTTCTGGCACTGGTACTTCATTCCGCTGTTCCCGCTGTTCGTGGTGTATTTTATCAGTGCGGTGGCAGAAACTAACCGCGCACCATTCGACGTGGCGGAAGGTGAGTCGGAAATTGTAGCCGGTTTCCATGTGGAGTATTCCGGCATGGCGTTCGCTTTATTCTTTCTGGCAGAGTACGCCAATATGATTTTGGTATGCGCACTTGCTGCACTCATGTTCCTGGGTGGATGGCTGTCACCGTTGCCATTTTTGCCGGACAGCGTGCTTTGGTTGTTGTTTAAAATTGCTGCGCTTTTGTTCTTCTTCCTGTGGTTCCGCGCCACTTTCCCGCGCTATCGCTATGACCAGATTATGCGCCTGGGCTGGAAGATATTCATTCCGATTACCTTGGTATGGATCATTTTTGTTGGCGGTATGATGCAGACCCCATGGGGATATTTGTTCCACTAAATCAAATGATTAGACAAATAAAACAGACATTGAACAGCTTGATGCTATGGGAGCTGCTGAAAGGCATGGCGCTTACAGGCCGCTATTTTTTCGCCAGAAAGATCACGATACAGTATCCGGAAGAGCGTACGCCACAGTCCAACCGTTTCCGCGGCTTGCATGCTTTGCGTCGTTACCCAAATGGTGAAGAACGCTGCATCGCTTGCAAGCTTTGCGAGGCGGTTTGCCCGGCTATGGCAATCACGATCGAATCCGAGCAGCGTGCTGATAATACACGCCGCACCACAAGATATGACATTGATCTGACCAAGTGCATTTTCTGCGGCATGTGTGAAGAAAGCTGTCCGGTGGATTCGATTGTTGAGACGCGTGTGTTCGATTATCACGGGGAACAGCGCGGTGACCTGGTGTACACCAAAGAAATGTTGCTGGCCGTGGGTGATAAATATGAAAAACAGATTGCCGCAGACCGCGCGCAAGATAAGGCTTACAGGTAGTTAGCAATGATGCAATTCACTGACATCGTATTTTATGTGCTAGCCGCAATCCTGCTGTATGCGGGCTTGCGTGTCATAACCACGCGTAATCCGGTGCATGCTGCATTGCACCTGGTGTTGGCGTTTTTTACTGCGGCAGGCATCTGGCTGATGCTAGAGGCTGAGTTTCTGGCGATTGCGTTGGTGCTGGTGTACGTGGGCGCGGTGATGGTGCTGTTCCTGTTTGTGGTGATGATGCTGGACATTAATCTGGACAAACTGCGCGAAGGCTTTTGGTCAAATTTGCCTGTTGCCGTGACGGTCGGCGTCTTGATGGCTGGTGAAATGGCGATGGTGTTTAGCAGCAAGTTTCTCGTGGCGGGCAAAGTAGCGGCGCGTCCTGCCGAATATAGTAATACGGCTGACCTGGGACGTGTGCTGTATACGGATTATCTCTTGGCTTTTGAACTGGCTGCGGTTGTGCTACTGGTAGCAATTATTGCTGCTATCGTACTAACTTTGCGTGATCGAGGTGACAGCAAGAAACTGGATCCGTCAGAACAAGTCGCCGTCAAACGTAACGACCGCTTGCGCATCGTGAAAATGGCTGCTGAGGTTGAGCAGGCGCAGGAGACGAAAGAATGATTGGATTGTCGCATTATTTGGTACTGGGCACTTTACTGTTTGCCATCAGCGTGGTGGGCATCTTCCTGAACCGCAAGAACGTGATTGTGCTGTTGATGTGTATCGAATTGATGCTACTGGCGGTCAATCTGAACTTCGTGGCGTTCTCGCATTACCTGAACAATATTGCCGGCCAAGTGTTCGTATTTTTCATTTTAACGGTCGCTGCGGCGGAATCCGCAATTGGCTTGGCGATACTTGTGGTGTTGTTCCGTAATTGGCGCACTATCAATGTGGATGATTTGGATAGCCTGAAAGAGTAATGATGATTTCAACGAATCTGCTAGTCTGGATTCCTGTTCTGCCTTTGCTGGCAGCGGCGGTGGTTGGCCTGTTTGGAAGCAAGCTGCCGCGTGCGGCAGCGCATGTGTTGACAATCGCCGGGGTGGGTGCCGCATTCGCGCTTTCTGTATCTGTGCTTTGCAAAACGCTTGATGGCGCGACCTATAACCAGAACCTTTATACCTGGCTAACAGCAGGTAATTTGCAATTCCATGTTGGTTTTATGGTGGACAACCTCACCAGCATGATGATGGTTGTGGTGACCTTCGTATCGCTGATGGTGCATGTCTATACCATTGGCTACATGGAAGAAGACCCGGGTTATTCACGCTTTTTCAGCTATATCTCCTTGTTCACGTTCTCCATGTTGATGCTAGTAATGAGCAACAACTTCATGCAGTTGTTTTTTGGTTGGGAGGCTGTCGGCTTGGTTTCCTATTTGTTGATCGGCTTCTGGTACACTCGCCCCACGGCGATTTACGCCAACCTAAAAGCGTTCCTAGTTAACCGCGTGGGTGATTTCGGCTTCCTGCTGGGTATCGGCATGGTGCTGCATCACTTTGGTAGCTTGGATTATTCTACCGTCTTTCAAGCCGCTCCTACTATGGCGGATACGGTAGTGAGTCTGCTGCCGGGTGTCCCATGGTCATTGATGACCGTGACCTGCCTGCTATTGTTCGTCGGCGCGATGGGTAAATCTGCACAGGTGCCGTTGCATGTGTGGCTGCCGGATTCTATGGAAGGCCCCACGCCGATTTCTGCCTTGATTCACGCCGCGACGATGGTGACGGCAGGTATCTTTATGGTGGCACGCATGTCGCCGTTGTACGAGCTTTCCACCACCGCGCTTTCCACGGTCATGGTCATTGGCGCAGTTACCGCATTGTTCATGGGTTTCCTGGGGGTTATCCAGAACGACATCAAGCGTGTCGTGGCATATTCCACGCTGTCACAGTTGGGCTATATGACCGTAGCATTGGGCGCATCAGCCTATTCGGTGGCGATTTTCCACCTGATGACACATGCATTCTTCAAGGCTTTGCTGTTCCTGGGCGCTGGCGCGGTCATCATGGGCATGCACCACGATCAGGATATTCGCCATATGGGTAACCTGAGAAAATACATGCCGGTGACATGGGCGACGTCTCTGATTGGCTCGCTGGCGCTGATCGGCACACCTTTTTTTGCAGGGTTCTATTCTAAAGACAGCATCATCGAGGCAGTTCACGCTACGCATTATCCCTGGGTTAGTGGCTTTGCCTATTTCGCCGTATTGGCAGGTGTTTTCGTGACGGCCTTTTACAGTTTCCGCATGTACTTCCTAGTGTTCCATGGTAAGGAAAAATGGCGCGAGGTGAAACATGATGCGCATCACGATGATGACCATCATCACGGTTTAGGGGCGCAAGATGACCCGCACGAGCCGAGCTGGGCGGTCAAGCTACCATTGATTTTGCTGGCAATTCCTTCGTTGGTGATTGGTTATATTGCAATTGAGCCGATGCTGTTCGGACATTTCTTCCAAGGTGTGATTGCCGTGAACCATGCAGAGCATGGTGCGATGCGCGAGATTACCGAACATTATGCACATCACTTGCACAGCCCAGCAGGTATGGCGTTACACGGTTTCATGACCTTGCCGTTCCTGCTGGCTGCCAGCGGCGTGGCTTTGGCCTGGTTCTTTTATACCAAGCGCCCGGATATCCCGGCAGTATTACAGACGCGCTTTGCAGTAATCAATCGTATTCTGGAAAACAAATACGGATTTGATGCGTTCAACGAGAGATTCTTCGCTGGTGGCGCGCGTTGCCTGGGCACACAGTTGTGGCAAATCGGCGATGTGAAGCTGATTGACGGCGCGATTGTGAACGGCACGGCCAATAGTATTGCCAAGCTGGCGCAGATCGTGCGCAAACTGCAGACCGGCCGTATCTATCATTACGCTTTCGCCATGATTATTGGCGCATTTATCTTGCTGACATTTATTAGGTTCGTGCATTGATGGCTTATCCGATTCTAAGTGTTTCAATCTGGCTGCCAATCCTGGCGGGCATTGTCGTGTTAATGCTGGGCAGTGATAAACGCGCCTGCTTCACCCGCTGGCTGGCGCTGGCTGGCAGCATGGCATCATTGCTGGTGACACTGCCGCTTTATACCCGATTCGATTATGCAGAGAGTGGATTCCAGTTTCAGGAGCTGTCCGAATGGATTCCGGCTTTTAATATTCACTATCACTTGGGGGCAGATGGTTTTGCTGTGCCGCTAATTCTATTGACCGCGCTGATTACCGTGATTGTGGTGATTGCGGCATGGGAAGTGATTGAGAAGAACATCGCGCAGTACATGGCGTGTTTCCTCATTATGAGCGGTCTAATGATAGGCGTGTTCAGTGCGCTGGATGCGATTCTGTATTACGTGTTCTGGGAGGCGATGCTGATCCCGATGTTCCTGGTGATTGGTATATGGGGCGGCCCAAACCGTGTGTATGCCACCATCAAGTTCTTCCTCTATACTTTGCTTGGCTCCTTGCTGATGCTAGTGGCGTTTATCTACCTGTATCACAAAACCGGCAGTTTCGAGATTATCGATTTTTATCAGGTACCGCTTGATCTGACCGCGCAGAAACTGATTTTTATGGCATTCTTTGCTGCGTTCGCGGTCAAGATCCCTATGTGGCCAGTACATACCTGGTTACCGGATGCGCATGTAGAGGCACCAACAGGCGGCTCTGTCGTGCTGGCAGCCATTATGCTGAAACTGGGTGGCTACAGCTTTCTGCGGTTTGCGATGCCAATTGCACCGGATGGTGCGCATACCTTGAGCGGCATGATGGTTACATTATCTCTGATTGCGGTGGTCTATATCGCTTTAGTTGCTTTGGTCCAGAAGGATATGAAAAAGCTGATTGCCTATTCGTCCATCTCGCACATGGGCTTTGTAACGCTGGGATTTTTCATTTTCAATCCACTGGGGCTGGAAGGTGCGATGGTGCAGATGATCTCTCACGGTTTTATCTCAGCTGCGATGTTCCTGTGTGTCGGTGTGCTGTATGATCGCGTCCACAGCCGCGAAATCTCGGCATACGGCGGGGTAGTGAATACGATGCCTGTGTTCGCGGCGTTTGCAGTGCTGTTTGCAATGGCAAATAGCGGTTTGCCAGCGACATCGGGTTTCGTGGGTGAGTTCATGGTGATACTTGGTAGCTTGCAGGCGAATTTCTGGTATGCGTTTTTGGCTGCCACTACACTGATATTTGGCGCGGCTTACACCCTGTGGATGGTGAAACGCGTGTTCTTTGGCGCAGTAGCAAACCACCACGTGGCTGAGTTGCAAGACCTGAACCGTCGTGAGTTCCTGATTCTGACAGTGCTGGCGATTTTGGTCATTGGTTTTGGTGTTTATCCCAAGCCGATTACGGACATGACGCATGCCACGACATTGCAATTCTTACAGCATATGGCAACCCCGAAATTGCCGCAAGCAGGGCTTTGATTCATGGATAGTATACAAACGGATTTGATAACAGCACTGCCAGAATTGGTGGTGTTGGCGATGGCGATGGTGGTGTTGCTGGCCGATTTCTTTATCAGTGCCAAAAACCGTATTCTAGTATATGCGCTGACGCAACTGACTTTGTTGGGAGCTGCTTTTGCCGTAGTAAAAACGCATACGCCAGCAGTGGGTTATGCATTTACAAGTATGTGGGTAGATGACTCATTAGGCGATGTGCTCAAGCTGATGACGCTGTTTGGTACGTTTATCATGCTGGTATACACCCGGCAATACATGCAACTCAGGGGAATGTATCGAAGCGAGTATTACGCGTTGGTACTGTTTGCCTTATTGGGCATGATGGTGATGATCTCCGGTAATAATTTGTTGACCATCTATATCGGGCTGGAATTGTTGTCATTGAGTCTTTACGCATTGGTAGCGTTGAATCGCGATAGCTTGTCAGCCAGCGAGGCGGCAATGAAATATTTCGTGCTGGGCGCGCTGGCCAGCGGTATGTTGCTGTACGGCATGAGCATGATCTATGGTATGACCGGTACGCTGGATTTGGGAGACATCATTGCCGCACTTCGGGATGCACCTGCCAGAAACCCGGTATTGGTGATGGGGCTGGTGTTTGTGGTGGCTGGGATTGGCTTCAAGTTTGGTGCGGTACCTTTCCAGATGTGGGTGCCGGACGTCTATCAAGGCTCGCCAACAGCAATTACTTTGCTGGTGGGGTCTGTGCCCAAGTTTGCCGCATTTGCCATGACAATCCGCTTGCTGGTACAAGGTTTGCAGCCGCTGGCGGAAGATTGGTCACAGATGCTGCTGATAATGGCGGTGTTGTCCATCGCGATTGGTAATATCACCGCAATCGCGCAAACTAACCTCAAGCGCATGCTGGCATACTCCACCATTTCGCATATCGGCTTTTTGCTGTTCGGCCTAATGAGCGCGAGCCTGAATGGTTATGCCTCCAGCATGCTATATATCAGTGCCTATGTGCTGATGACACTGGCAGGCTTCGGTATGATTATACTGTTATCCCGTCAAGGTTTTGAGGCGGATAAACTGGAAGACCTGAAAGGCCTTAACCAGCGCAGCCCATGGGCAGCTTTTTTGATGCTGATTACGATGTTCAGCATGGCAGGAGTGCCGCCTACTATTGGCTTCTATGCCAAATTCACCGTGCTGCAAGCGGCATGGCAAGCAGGGTTTACTTGGGCTGTAGTGTTTGCGGTGCTTATGGCAGTAATAGGGGCTTTCTATTACTTGCGCGTCGTGAAGCTTATGTATTTTGATCAGCCAGTAAGCCATCACTCTATAGATGTGTCGCTTGAAATGAGAGCTTTGTTGAGTTTGAATGTCTATAGCCTTGTGTTAATAGGTATCATGCCCCAAACATTGATGGCGATATGTGCTTCAGCAGTTCTTACTAGTTTGCAGTAATCAGTAATCATCATGACGCAAAATATTTTATTGCTATTGATGTTCATGATAGCAAATGTGCCTTGTTTGTCTGACCGTATTTTCCTTGTGATGCCACCTAAGAGCTCTCCTAAAAACATCGGATGGTGTTTGCTGGAACTGGTGGTTTATTATGGTGCAATCATCTCGTTGGCTACTTATGCGGAGGCTCGCATATTAGGTAATGTTGCGATGCAGGGATGGGAATTCTATACGGTAACAGTAAGCCTATTTTTCGTATTTGCTTTCCCAAGCTTTATTTATAAAGCGCTTTGGAAATAAACAAAAACAAAACGCCCATATTAATGCAGGGCGTTTTGTGTGGTGCTGGTTATTTAATATAGTTATTGTTTGTAAATAACCCTACCGTCCCCAAGCTTGTGGTTGCCACAATTCACAGCCTTAGTGACGCAGTTGCTCACAACACCTTGTATTACTTTTTCATCCCATCCATTTACCCAGCCGCCGTGCATGGAGTAGCCGCTGTTGTAGTCGGTTTTCTGGTAATTGTCACTGGATAAGCGCCAATTTTTGGTGCCTTCGGCCGAGGTTACCTTGTAATAGACATGTAGGCCGATAGCTGGGATAGCAACCGGGTGCGTTGCTGGGCAGGAATATTTCCATATGAACTGACCATTCCGTGAAGATGCTGTCTTAACTAAATCATAGGACATATGAGATATGTGATCCGCGCTGTCTAAATTCTTGCCGTCCCAGCACTGTGGAAAGGAAACGCTAGCTATGATGGTGCCGCCTTGAGGGCAAGCGGGGATTTGTTTCAGTACTTGTGTTGGGTATGCTTTCCCTAATACTTGCCCTGTTGCAGAACGGCAAATGTAACTAATGTTATGCGCTTCTGCTTCGGATTTGGCTTTTGGATTTCCGGCAATTAGCTTCAAGGCTTTAGGTGGCGGCAGAATATGGCTATTCACAGGATCTGTATATCCGACTAGCCCAGACTTGTAATACCATAATCCGAGGTCTGGTACCAAAGCCGCTTTGCTTGATGTGTCAATCATGGACGGCACCCAGTAAGCTGACCGATTGGCAATGCCGCCTCGGCAAGTACTGTTCCCGATATTAGCCAGATTATTAATGTCAGATTGCGCGTTGACAGATGAATTGCCAAAGTACGTATGGTGAGGTGCTGCGTTCTTTTGATTGGGGAAAACGATGGGGTCGTCATTGTTCATGTGCGACGGTTTGCAATCAATCCTGAAGTCGCCGCTCCCTGCCACAGGAAACTCGCCGGTGTTTTTGATCAGTAAAGTGCTGTAACCAGTGACTGGTACCATATTTTTGCTCACGTCTACAGCTGGCATCAGTTCTTTTTGAATGATAGTAGAGTACGAACTTGTGGTTGAGGGTGTTGTTGAACCGCCGGTAGTTGTTGTGCTTGCGCCAGGTGGCGGTTGGTCGGAATAGACTGTATTCCCGTTAGCATCCTTATATGTATAAATGGCTGCATTTGCACTCAGGTTTGCCGCCAATAGCGCTGCTGCCGGCACCAGAAACCAGGACAAGCGTAATACTTGATTTGATATAACCATTCTAATAACCCTCTAATTTACGTACAGTGTGGCCATACTACTTTAGCATTGTTTCGTAAGTCAATGAATTGAAAAAACATATTCTATTAGATTGAAATAAAATAATAATTGGTTATAAACAAACTTTGATTTAAGGTCAAAAAAATCAGACAATAGGCCTAACTTACTGGTTCAATGTTTCTTTAAGGATGGGGTATTATGCGTTTGGATGGTGAGCGTGAAAGTTCGAATGTCGAAGATCGCCGAGGGAGTGGTTTTTCAATAGGGGGTGGTCGAGGCATCGGCATTGGCACAATAGTATTAGCACTGGTAGCTATGTATTTTGGCATTGACCCGCGCATGGTCATGAATATCGGTCAAGGCATGAGCCAACAACAAGAAGCGCCAGCCAAGCCGATTCCCCAAGGTGACGAAATGGCGAAGTTTGTCGCCAAAGTGCTGGGTAGTACTGAGGATACTTGGGGTAAGATTTTTCAGCATTCCGGTTACGAATATCCTGTGCCTAAACTGGTATTGTTTTCTGGAGCCACCCCAACGGCATGTGGTACAGGGCAGGCAGCCATGGGGCCATTTTATTGTCCAGGAGACCAGAAGGTGTATATAGACTTGGCGTTCTACAACGAAATGAAAAACCGGTTTAATGCGCCAGGTGATTTTGCACAAGCCTACGTGATTGCCCATGAGGTGGGGCACCATATCCAGAATCTGATGGGGACTTCGGAAAAGGTGCAGCAAGCCCGCCAGATGGCGCGCACGGAGGCGGAAGGCAACCAGTATTCTGTCCGGATGGAATTGCAGGCGGATTGTTATGCTGGCGTTTGGGCGCATCATGCAGATGGCGCAAACCGTATTTTGGAGCCTGGCGATGTGGAAGAAGCCATGACCGCTGCTGCAGCGATTGGTGATGACGCATTGCAAAAACAAGCGCAAGGCTATGCCGTGCCAGATAGCTTTACACACGGTACATCCGAACAGCGGATGCGCTGGTTCAATCAAGGGTTGACTAGTGGCGATTTGCGCAAGTGTGACACATTTAACACCTCAGCAGTTTAGATATGCCGTTGGATTTGACCGAAGAGTGTATTTCATCCGAGATAATTGCGTCTGGAGGCATGTTGACAGTCATGCGTGATCAGGTGCGTCTGCCTCATGGACATGTCGGCCAGCGTGAATATGTCATACATCCAGGCGCAGTCGTAGTGGTGCCTATGCTGGCCAACGGGCACGTTATTCTGGAAAGACAGTTCCGTTATCCGCTCAGGCGAGTTTTCATAGAGTTGCCTGCCGGGAAGATAGATACGGGAGAGGATACGTTAGCTACTGGAAAAAGGGAGCTTTTGGAAGAAACTGGCTATCGGGCAAGTCATTGGGTCAAGCTTGGGGCAGTGCATCCATGCATTGGCTATTCCAATGAGGTGATACATGTTTATCTTGCGTACGGTTTGCATGCTGGAGAGCATCGGCCAGATGAGGATGAGTCTCTTGAGGTTTTTGAGCAGGGGTTTACGGAAACTCTAGACCAAATCCAATCCGGAGCGATTACGGATGCAAAGACTATTGCGGCTTTGTTTTTGGCTGAGCGATATATCCGGAATAATCCGCTTTAAGCTATTCATATGCTGAACAATAGAACCAGTTTGCTGCTACGAGGGTTTCTGTGTGGCCTGTTATTGAATAGTGTCTTATTCGTTCGTGCTGACGAAAAATTTCCTCCTGCAGCTTGGCTGCGCGATCTTAAGCAAGAGGCGATGTCCGCCGGAGTTTCAAGGCAGACCGTTAATACCACGCTTAAAAGTGCCAGGCTGCTTCCGCAGGTAGTGCAAATGGATCGTGGACAGCCGGAATTTATCACGCCGTTCATGGATTACGTGGCCAAACGCGTGACAAGGCAGAAAATCTCGCAAGGGCGAGATATGCTTCAACAACATGCTTCATTGTTGATGAGGATTGAGAAGCGATATGGAGTTCCCACAAGCCTGTTAGTGGCTTTTTGGGGAATGGAGACTAACTACGGCGCCAATCAAGGTGATTTTGCCTTGCCTTCTACCTTGATGACTTTGGCTTACGATGGCCGCAGAGCATCTTTTTTTCGGGAGCAATTAATCGATGTCATGCGCATCGCTGAGGCAGGGCATGCACCTGTCAAGTCTTTGCGCGGCTCATGGGCAGGTGCGTTGGGCCATATGCAGTTTATGCCTTCTACGATGCTTCGTTATGGGGTAGATGCCGATGGCAACGGTAAAATTAACTTGAAAGACTCTTTGCCAGACGCACTTGCTTCTGCTGCCAATTATCTTAGCCGAATGGGCTGGAAAGCAAGCGAGCCTGCGATGATGGAGGTGACGTTGCCGATGGAGTTTGATTATGCACTGGCACAATTAACGCTCAAAAAACCCACTGCTGAATGGTCAGCCTTGGGGGTGACGAAGGTGGATGGCAGCGCATTGCCTGAGGTGGGGCAAGCCGCCATTCTGCTGCCGCAAGGGTGGCAGGGGCCGGCATTGATGGTATTTCCCAACTTCGAAGTGGTGATGGATTGGAACCGCTCGGTGAATTACGCGCTCTCCGTGTTGCACTTATCGAATAACTTGCTTGCGGACAGTGAGTTGCAGGGCGGTATGGTTGCAGCATCGGAGGCGATGAGCTTTAATCAAATGTGGGCTTTGCAGCTCAAGCTGAACGCCTTGGGTTTCGATTGTGGGTCGCCGGACGGATTCCCTGGGTTGAGGACCCAGGCGGCAATCCGGCAATATCAGGCCAGTCAACAGCTACCACAGGACGGCTATGCCAGTCCTGATTTGCTGGAAAGATTGCTTTCAGATGAGCCTGGAGTCGCGTTGTCTGAACCAGCCAGTCAGGCTAACTCTGGGGTGGCTCGCAGGTAATACCTCGTGGATGAATTCACTGGACATGAAAGCAACTAGTCTGCCGCCCATCGGAAAAATATCCAGTTGATTACCTTCGGGCAAATACATGCGTAGTTGCCCTCCAAAGGCTTCTTGCCAATCGGTATTTAGATAAAGCACACAACTGATTTGTCTTAAGGCATTTCTTCCTTGGCTGAACTGGTCAAGATGTTTTGCATAGCGGGTGCCAATGGGGTATATCGCCAAATGTGCTTCCAGTTCATGTAAATTGAAAAAAAGCTGCTGGTTAAGTGCCTGCTGCAAAGCACGCATTTTTTGCAAGTAAGTTTGTACGCAAAGGGATGGGTCATCATCGCGAAGCCACATGATATGGTCACCACGGATGGCATTATGATTTGCCTGTAACCCCGTCCCGGCAAGTTTCATGTGCCCGCCCTGCAGCAACTTCTCAGCATGTTTCTTCAGCGCTTCGATGGTACTTGTCGGGAGAAAGTGATCACTGATGGCATAACCTTGTTTGGTGATAGCTTGAATGATGGGCGAAAAATCCTGAGTGTGCATAGATCGGTATTATACTGGTTAGTGTTTGCGTCGCTGGTGGCAATACGATAAAATTCAGCCTCTTTAGTCGCGTAGCTCAGTTGGTTAGAGCACCACCTTGACATGGTGGGGGTCGTTGGTTCGAGTCCAATCGCGACTACCAAAATTTCGGTCTTGTCACACTGGAGAAAGAAATAGGTGTTAATAGACGCTAAACCATACATTCCCCGGCGCTTAGCACCTCCCCGTTTGCGCCAGCTTAAAGTAACTTTCTATCTATTTGCCATGATGATGGGCTTATATGGCATCACGAATTCTTTACCAGTGGTGGCGGCCCAAGATGCTCTATATCTAAGAGGTAATGCACGCCTTGATGCTCCTATCGCGGAAGCTGAGGTAATGGTCAAGTGCGCGAGCCAGAGTAAGGGAATCTTAACCAAAACAGACCGTGCAGGCAGGTTTGTTATCAAAGCGAAGCATGTCTTGCTACCATGCATGCTGCAAGTGCGCGGTGGCTATGTGGATGGTGCTGAAAATGTAATAAAAGTACATAGTCTTGCTTATAAAAGCGGCAGCGTTAACGTTACACCGGTAACCGATTTGTCATTGGCATATGGGCTTGGCGGTCGGCCGGACACGGTTTTCGATAAGTTCCCGCGGGCGCCTGTATTGTCGCAGCAGGTTGTAGAACAAGGCGTAACATACGTGAAGCAGCAATTGGAGTTAAATCGAATGGGGCAGATATCAGGTGATATTTTTCACACACCATTCCGAGATAAGAGTGAAACCCACCAAGCGATCAGCAACTTGATGGAAAAAATTGCCTTGAGCCAGAGGCCATGGGAAAGTTTTGTCACATTGACTTCCCGTAAAGCGCATTGGCATGAGGCACTTACACCCCCGCCCAGTCGATGGAAATGGAATTTACCATCCACATTGCCGGAGCCTGTTGTTCCGGCGAGCAATCCCATGTCGGAGGCAAAAGCGGAATTGGGGCGCTACCTGTTTTACGATGTGCGCTTGTCTGGTAATAAGAAGTTTTCATGCGCCACTTGCCACTTGCAAGACAAAGCCTTTACGGATGGGAAAGCGCTAGCGGTAGGCTCTACTGGTCAAACGCATCCCCGTAGCTCGCCCTCGTTGGGGAATGCGGCTTATAATGCGCGGCTAACATGGGCTAACCCTTTAGAGCAACAACTGGAAGAGCAAATCAATGCACCAATGTTTGGGACGCATCCCGTGGAGATGGGGGTCAGCGACAAGAACCGACAGGAAGTGATTGGGCGCATCCAGGCGGATAGTTTCTATCAGGCGCAGTTCAAGCGGGCATTTCCTGGGCAGGATAACGTTATGCGATGGGAAAATATCAAGAAGGCAATCTCAACGTTTCAACGCACATTGCTAACGGGAAATAGCCGATATGACAAGCATATCCGGGGTGAGAAGGGTGTGCAGTGGAGCGCGGCAGAAGAAAATGGCTACGCGTTGTTTTTTACGAGGGCAAATTGCTTTATTTGTCATGGTAGCTTTAACTTCAATGATGCGGATACCTACAAGAACGGGCCTCCACCTGATATCCGCTTTCATAATACAGGCTTGTTCAATATCGGGGGTACAGGGGCTTTCCCAAAGCGAAACAGAGGGATATTCGAATTCACCAAAAAAGCTTCCGATATGGGTAAGTTCCGTGCACCAACTTTACGCAATATCGCTTTGACTGCGCCTTATATGCATGATGGCTCTATTTCCACTCTAGAGAAGGTGTTGGATTTTTATGCTGCACACGGTCGTAATATCAAGTATGGTTCCAATGCTGGAGATGGGCGACGCAACCCGCACAAAAGCAAAGATGTGGATGCAATCAAACTGACCGAGCAGGAAAAGGCAGATATCGTGGCTTTCTTGAAAACTTTGACTGATGAGCAATTTTTGACGAATCCAGCATTCTCTGACCCTTTCAAAAAACCATTATAAGCATTTCTGGGTAAAAGATAGATTTTGTTGTAAAAAGACAACGCCACAAAGAATTAATCTGATGTGCTAATTAAGGTTTTGATATATATCAAATGCACAATGGTCAGAACCGATAAAATGCCTCTCAATCAAACCATTATTCATTCAGTAAAAGGGAAATTAAATGATGAAAAAAGCAATCTTGGCAATGACACTGGCTGCAATGTTGGCGCCAGAAATGGCTTCAGCTGAAGCGGGTGATTGGGTAGTGCGTCTGCGTGCTGCAAACGTTGCGCCAAATGAGGATAGCCGATTGGGCAAAACCGTGAATAATTTGCTAGGTGCTCCAGTAATGTCTCCGGGGGCGGAATTGGCAGTAAGTGATAAAGTGATTCCAGAATTAGATATTTCTTATTACTTCACCAAAAATATTGCGGCTGAGTTGATTCTGGCTGTGGGTACACGTCACAACGTAAGTATCCAAAAGGACTCAGTTGGGGCTGTAGGAAATCAGGGTTTAGGCAGTGTTAACTTGTTGCCACCTACTTTAACCGCACAGTGGCACTTTAATCCGGATGGTATGTTTGATCCATATGTGGGAGCTGGTATTAACTACACTATTATGTTGGATCGTAATCTGAAAGGCAGTGCAGGTGCGATTGCTGGCAATAAGATTAAAATCGACAGCGACAGTTGGGGCCCGGCTGTGCAGGCAGGTTTTGACGTTAACTTGAAAGATGGCTGGTTGATTAATGCTGACGTAAAATACGTCAAGTTAGATACCGATGTGAAGTTGAAAGGTGCCGTGACTGGCAATGCTTGGAGAAAAATTGACGACTTGGACATTGATCCATGGGTCATCAGTATTGGCATTGGTAAAAAGTTCTAATTTAAGGTATTCAGCTGGACGACCTAATCCGTCCACCCTCTTGCCCCCATCGCCAGATGGGGGTTTTTTTATTGGTGTTTAGGCACACCATATCCTGATTTTATGGAAAACATCCATCCAGATTGCCGCGCCTGCCGCCAGACTCAAAAAGAGACCGGCTAAGCGCATACTCAAGGCATCTGTGAGCCAGCCCACACCATTTCTAAGTTTAAGCCATAACCAAGGCCCAACTGTTAAGGATATGCTGGTTCCAATTGCAAAAGCCAGCATGTTGATGGCACCGATGATGAAGCTGGCGCTTAAGGAGGAAACCAGCAGCGCAGAATAAAGCAGTCCGCAAGGCAGTAGCGCCCAAGTGATGCCGGTGATAAAAGTTCCGCCCGGCAATGCGGTGATTCTGCGTACTTTTGCCCAGATGGTTTGCCCGAGCTGGTCTGCCCACAGTGGTTGCTTTGCATAAAAAAGTAGCATAAGTCCCCAGCATAAAACCAGGATATGGAAGAAAGTCCAAAGCGGATGCAAGGCCTGTGATTTGTCCGACAGCCAGGCAAGGCTCTTTAAGGAAGCTGCCGCAATTGCGCCCATCATGGCGTATCCTAGCAGGCGGCCGGTATGGAACTTCCACAATTGTGAGCTGCCCTGAGGGGCTTGTTGGATACCGGCACATACCGCACCGCACATGGCGATGCAATGAGGCCCGCCTGCCAGCCCCATCAGAAAGGTGGTGATGGCTAGTGAGAATTGCATGAGAAAGGGTTAGATAATCTTGGAGAAGCGTGCCCTGTTGCGATCTGATTGCAGATAACGGTCGAATTGCATGGCAATGCCACGTACAAAAAACCAACCCATCGGAGTGATTTGCAACCCGCCATCTTCCAGCTCCACCATGCCAGTGCTTTGCATGTCTTCAATAATTTTCAGCTCGTTTGCAAAATACTTTTTAAAGTCAATCATGTAAGCAAGCTCAATGGACTCGTATTGTAACCTACCCTGACACATGATCGCCATAATAACGGCACGTCGCACGATGTCATCGTGCGATAAGGCCAAGCCGCGCACAATGGGAAAACGGTTTTGGTCGAGAAAGTCGTAATATTCTTCCAGCGTTTTGGCGTTCTGACTGTATGTCACGCCCACTTTGCCTATGGAGGAAACTCCCAATCCAATCATGTCGCAATCTGGCTGTGTGCTATAACCTTGAAAGTTGCGATGCAATCGGCCTTGTCGTTTGGCGACAGAGAGTGTGTCATTAGGTAGCGCAAAATGATCCATTCCGATATACACATATCCAGCCGCATTAAAGAAGGCAATTGCCTCGGAAAGCATTGAGATTTTTTCATTGGCTTTGGGCAAATCTTCGGCATGAATGCGCCGTTGCGGTTTGAATCTTTCGGGCAGATGCGCATAAGCATAAAGCGCAATTCTATCTGGTCTGAGTGCTGTAATTTGCGATAATGTACGCCTGAAGGAAGCTTCTGTTTGTTTTGGCAAGCCGTAGATCAGATCAACGTTGATGGACTCAAAATCCAGCTTGCGTGCGGAATCTATCAAGGAGAAGACATCTTCAGCAGGTTGTATTCGATGTACGGCCTTTTGCACATCACTGTCAAAATCCTGTACGCCAAAACTTAACCGGTTGAATCCTAGTTTGGCCAAATGTGCCAGTCGTTCAGCATTTACAGTGCGCGGATCCACCTCGATAGAATATTCCCCGCCCGGAACCAGCGTGAAATTTTGTTTCAGCATAGCCATGAGTTCTGTCAGTTCGGCATCAGAGAAAAAGGTGGGTGTTCCTCCCCCCAAATGTAACTGGGAAATGGTTTGTCCGGCGCCCAAGTGCTGGATGTGCAGATCAATCTCGCGATGGATGTAGCGCAAGTATTCAGCACTGCGTTCATGACGTTTAGTCACGATTTTGTTGCATGCACAATAAAAACATAGCGATTCACAGAATGGCACATGCACGTAAATCGATAATGGCAGCGCCAAGCCGCCTACTCGACGTTGCTCAAGCGCTTGCCGGTAGGATTCATCGGTAAAGGCCTCTACAAAACGATCTGCAGTCGGGTAGGAGGTGTAGCGCGGGCCGTTGACATCGAATTTCTGAATTAATTCGGGCGTGATTTCGGGGGTGTCGGGTAATCCCTGCGCAAATGCGCTTGCTAATTTCTGATGAATCATGAGGCTACTCCAAAACCGTTTTTGCGTTATTCTGCGTTGTTTGTTTTGCCTAGGCCTTGATACAGGTCAATATCTCCGAAAAGACTATCGTGGCAAGCTATAAAACGGTATTATCCATATTGGTAAAGAAGTTTAACCGTTATCCATGTCTATGAATCACGAAACTATTAAAGTCCAATGTTCCAGCTGTAACTTGCGCGAGCTTTGTATGCCGATGGGGTTCGATACGGATGAGTTGAGAAAATTGGATAGCATTGTTGCGGTGCGTAAAAAGGTCAAGCAAGGCGGATTGCTATTCGGTAACGGCGATCCATTTACCTCGCTATATGCGATTCGCACTGGTTTTTTCAAGACTTGTGTGTCTAGCGAGGATGGGCGGGAGCAGGTAACAGGCTTCCAGATGGCAGGTGAAATTATTGGCCTGGATGGCATTGTGACAGATCATCACAATTGCAATGCGGTGGCGTTGGAAGATGCGGAAGTGTGCGTGATGCCTTTTGCCAATGTCGAGGAACTCTCTCGCGAATTTCCGGTGTTGCAACGGCATGTGCATAAAATTATGAGCCGGGAGATTGTGCGCGAAAATGGCGTTATGATGCTTCTGGGTAATATGCGTGCCGAGGAGAGGCTGGCGGCCTTCCTGTTAAATCTGGTGCAGCGTTTGCACTCGCGAGGATTTTCGCAAACGGAAGTAGTGCTTAGAATGACGCGGGAAGAGATTGGCAGTTATCTGGGGCTCAAGCTCGAAACAGTCAGCAGAACCTTCTCGAAATTCAGTGAAGAAGGGATTGTTGACGTAAAGCAGCGTCATGTGCAGATTTTGGATCCTGATGCATTGATGAAGGTTTTTAATCCACAATCTTGTTGATGTGGGGTCTTGAGTCAATAAACGATCGGAAGTTTAATCGTTATTTTCTGCACTGATTCCTGTTGCAGCATGATTGCGCGCCTGCTGTGCCGGCACCATGTTGTCACGTTTTGCATTGAGGGTCTTGTTTATCTCAATCCCTTTGCGATAGTAGTCATCAATTGCCGGATCTGGCACCTTGATAGCTAGGTAGAGTGTATAGAACGAGGCTACGACGACAATGATCGGGCCTCCGACAACTAGCCAAATATGCCAGTTCTTCCACCAGGCGGTTCTATTTTCAATGTTCATGTGTGTATTCTAACTTAACGCGGGACAAGAAAAACAGATTTCTCGGTCACGATTTCTTTCGATTCCATAGACTGTATATTGAAATAGATGGGATGAGAACCTGGCGCTTGGCTTCCGTCCGGAATTTCCAACCGTACGGATACCCATCTGGATTGGGCTGGTTCTACGGAAATAGTCTGGGTTTTATCTAGCCCGTCTTCCTCAATGCGAAGATGGTCCAGCCCTTTGGCAGAAATTCTATAATGCTGTGTCATTTCGGTAGCATTCATAATTTGCAGGCGATATACATTTTCCAGTTCACCTTTTTCAGTTAGGCGTGCCATTACGCTACGGTCGCGCACGACATCCGTGCGGAAAGAGGGGCGTGTGGCCAAGCTAGCCAGCATGCCGATCATCAGGATACCAAGTATAGCAGTATAGACCAGCACGCGAGGGCGGAGTACGCGTTGAAACATTTGCGTGCGAGACCAGCCATGCTTAAGACCGTTCTCGGTGGTATATTTTACCAAGCCTTTTGCATAGCCCATTTTCCCCATCACGTCATCGCAGACATCTGCACAAGCGCCGCAACCAATGCATTCATATTGCAGGCCCTTGCGGATATCAATACCAGTTGGGCAGACTTGGACGCATAAGGTGCAATCGATACAGGAGCCGAGGTTGTTGTCTTTTAGGCTTTGTTCCTGAATTTTACGGGATCGGCTACCGCGAGGTTCTCCGCGTGACTGGTCGTAAGTCACAATTAAGGTGTCGGCATCGAACATTGCGCTTTGGAAGCGGGCATAAGGGCACATGTATTTACATACCTGTTCGCGCATGTAGCCGGCATTGCCATAGGTTGCAAAGCCGTAGAACAGGATCCAGAACGTTTCCCAAGGACCCAGATTAAAGCTTAATACATTGCTGAATAATTCTCTGATGGGCGTAAAGTAACCCACAAAAGTGAAGCCAGTCCAGAACGCAAACAAAATCCAGATGACTTGTTTGGCGAGTTTTTTCGCAAATTTGTGCTTGGACATGCCCGATTCATCGAGTTTCATCCGCGCTGCACGGTCCCCCTCGATCTTCTGTTCAATCCACATGAAGATTTCGCTATACACGGTCTGCGGGCAAGTGTACCCACACCACAGGCGGCCGGCTACAGCGGTGAATAGGAACAAGGCAAGGGCAGAAATAATAAGCAGGAACGACAGGTAAATCAGATCCTGCGGGTAAAACACGAGGCCGTAGATATAGAAGCGTCTGGTTTCTAGGTCGAACAGCAGAGCCTGGCGCTGGCCCCACATGATCCATGGCATACCATAAAAAAAGAGCTGGGTCGCCCACACCATGACCCAGCGCCATTTATCATAAAGACCAGATACGTTGCGGGCGTATATTTTGCCTTCGGATTTATATAGGGACGCAACCACTTCATCAACGGGGATTACTGTTTCTTTTACTGCCGGTTGCGTCTCTTTCACAATATGCTGCTTACTTCCAATGGTTGATTGAATGATATTCCCCGACTTCAGGAGTTGGATTTGCTCCATACATACGCAGCCAACACACGAATTTGCTCTGGTGTGAATTTGGCGGCCCATGCAGGCATCTGGTTGGTTTTGCCTTCATGGATACGTTTGATAATGGCAGCTTCGCCTGCGCCGTGCAGCCAGACATTGTCCGTCAAGTTGGGTGCGCCAATGGCCGGGTTGCCTTTGCCGTCCGCACCGTGGCAGGCAGCGCAGACTGCAAATTTCTCCTGACCCAGTTTGGCGCGTGCTGCATCATGGGATGAGGCGGATAAGCTTAGGACGTAGTTAGCTACGTTCTTCACATCTTCCTCGCTACCTACACCGGCAGCCATAGGAGGCATCATGCCGATACGACCATTGGTGATAGTTTCTACAATCTTCTCTGGTTCACCACCATACAGCCAGTCATTATCGGTCAGGTTGGGGAAGCCTCGGCTACCACGTGCGTCCGAACCGTGACATTGTGCACAGTTGTTCATGAACAAGCGTTGGCCAATCCCGTTCGCTTCTTCATTTTTTGCCAGATCTTCAATTGGCATGGCGGCGAATTTCGCATACAAGGGTTTTAGTGCATCATTTGCCTTGTTGACTTCGTTTTCATACTGGCCAACCTGTGACCAGCCGAGCTTGCCGTTATAAATACCCAAGCCAGGATAAATCACCAGATAGGCTAAACCAAATATGATGGTGATGATGAATAAACCTACCCACCACATAGGTAGCGGGTTATTCATTTCACGCAAGTCACCATCCCATACGTGGCCACTAGTGTTGTCGCTGGTAACTGCCACCTTGACTTTACTGGCAAACCAAAGCAGCACAGCACAGCCGACGATACCACCCAAAGTAATTGTGGCAATGAATATTGGCCAAAAACTGTTTAAAAAGTCACCCATTTTATTTTCCTCTAAGCTCTTTTAATTAGTCCTCTTTAAAGGGCAGGTTCGCTGCCTCTTTAAAGTCCGCAGTGTTGCGACGGCGCCATGCCCATACGATGATCCCGATGAATGCAACCAGCCCTATCGTAGTGACTATGGCGCGCAATGTGTTGATTTCCACTTCAAGCTCCTTCGGATGCCAGGTTACTTGAGATGGATGCCTAGTACTTGGAGGTAGGCAATCAATGCTTCCATTTCGGTTTTGCCTTTTATGTCACCGGCAGCCGCAGCGATTTCCGCATCCGTGTATGGAACACCCACCTTACGTAACGCACTCATGTGAGAGGCAATGGTGGTGGCATCTACTTCCGCAGTTTCCAGCCATGGATAGGCCGGCATGATGGATTCAGGTACCACATCACGAGGGTTGATCAAATGAATTCGATGCCAGTCATCACTGTATCTGCCGCCTACACGATGTAAATCAGGACCGGTACGTTTGCTACCCCATTGGAAAGGATGGTCGTAAACGAATTCACCGGCAACAGAGTAGTGACCATAACGTAAGGTTTCTGCACGTAACGGGCGAATCATTTGCGAGTGGCAGTTATAACAGCCTTCACGTTGGTAAATGTCGCGTCCTGCAAGTTGAAGAGCGGTATAGGGCTTCAGGCCGGCAATTGGCTCAGTAGTGGATTTCTGGAAGAACAAAGGTACGATTTCCACCAGGCCGCCAAAGGCAACCACAACCAGAATAAGTACGATCATCAAAAAGTTGCTGGTTTCAACTTTTTCGTGGCTCAAGCCACCCTGTGTGTTTTGACTAGACATGATTTTTTCCTTAAGCGTGTGCAGCCGGTGCCGGGATAGCGACCACAGCAGGTTGGCCATTGCGTGCAGTTTTGATTACGTTCCATAACATAATCACCATCCCGGACAGATACAGTGTACCGCCCAAAGCGCGGGTGATGTAGTACGGAGTTTTAGCTTTCACGCTTTCAACGAAAGTGTAGGTCAGTGTGCCATCAGCATTGATAGCGCGCCACATCAGGCCTTCCATTACGCCGGAGATCCAGAGCGCGGCGATATACAACACGATGCCAATAGTCGCCAGCCAGAAGTGCAACTCGATGGCCTTGACGCTGTACATCTGTTTTTGACCAAACAGGCGGGGGATCATATAGTAGATAGAACCCATAGAAACCAGACCCACCCAGCCTAATGCGCCGGAGTGCACGTGACCTACTGTCCAGTCAGTAAAATGCGACAGGGAGTTCACGGTTTTGATCGCCATCATCGGGCCTTCAAAGGTACTCATGCCGTAGAATGACAAGGAAACAATCAGGAAACGCAGGATGGGGTCATCGCGCAGTTTGTGCCATGCGCCGGAAAGTGTCATCATGCCGTTGATCATGCCACCCCAGCTTGGCGCCAGCAGAATCAGGGAGAACACCATACCCAAGGATTGTGTCCAGTCAGGCAACGCGGTGTAGTGTAGATGGTGAGGACCCGCCCACATGTAAGTGAAAATCAAAGCCCAGAAGTGAACGATGGATAAGCTGTAAGAATAGACCGGACGCTCAGCTTGTTTAGGCACGAAATAGTACATCATGCCCAGAAAGCCAGCAGTCAGGAAGAAGCCCACGGCGTTGTGACCATACCACCACTGCACCATCGCGTCTTGAACGCCAGCGTAGGCGGAGTAGGATTTCATCAAGCCCGCTGGCATTGCAGCGCTGTTGACGATATGCAACAAGGCTACGGCGATAATGAACGCGCCGTAGAACCAGTTGGCCACGTAGATATGTTTGACTTTTCGTATGCCGACTGTTCCGAAGAACACAACCGCATATGCCACCCACACCAGCGCAATCAGGATATCGATTGGCCACTCCAGCTCAGCATATTCTTTACCTTGAGTATAACCTAACGGTAGCGTGATCGCGGCAGATACAATGACCAATTGCCAGCCCCAGAAGGTGAATGCTGCCAGTTTGTCCGAGAATAGCCTGGTTTGGCAGGTGCGTTGAACTACATAGTAAGAAGTGGCAAATAGCGCACAGCCGCCAAACGCGAAAATTACCGCGTTGGTGTGCAATGGGCGTAAACGCCCGAAACTGGTCCATGGTAAGCCAAGGTTGAGTTCTGGCCAGACAAGTTGTGAGGCTACGATTACACCTACCAACATGCCAACCACACCCCAAACCACGGCCATAATGGAAAATTGCCGGATGACCTTGTCGTTATAGGTCGATTGTGTGTTTGAAAGTTGCATTTAATTTCCCCTGGTTTTTCGTGACGGCTGTTACACGCGCACACGATGATTACAATGCGTCATACTTATCGCACCCGCATTGTAAGTGAGGGTGTTTGATATGACGTTTGACTTAAATCAATCTTCGTGCAGAATGCGCTCCCCCTCTGCTTCGGTGTCTTCGAATTGGCCGGTATGGATTGCCCACCACAAACCACCCAGTATGATCAATACCAGCACAACGGAAAGCGGAACGAGCAAAAACAAAATATCCATAACTTAGTTCGAATTATGCGCCTCTGGCGGCGGCGTGACAATATGTGCCAGGCGTGCCGCGTTTAAAATAACCAGCAGCGAGCTGCCGGCCATGCCTAAGCCGGCCAGCCAAGCCGGCAACATGCCAGCTACCGCCAGCGGCACACAGACTGCATTGTAGACCGCAGCCCATATCAGATTCTGCCTGACGATACGCATGGTTCTGCCGGCTTCGGTGAATAGTTGGGGCAGCCTGTTCAGTTCGCCGCTCAGAATCACAAAATCCGATTGTGCCTGTGCCAGCGGTACGGCCTGCCCTATGGCGATAGAGGCATTGGCGCTGGCCAGTACTGGCCCGTCATTCAGGCCATCGCCTACCATGGCGACTCTATGACCTTGTTGTTGCAGCGATTGCAAGCGCGCCAGTTTGTCTTGTGGCGTACAGCTGCCGTTGGCCAGATCGATGCCAACGGCTCTGGCGATGCGTGTGACGGATTCCTGTCTGTCTCCCGATAGCACTTGCGTATGCAAACCCATCGCCTGAAGGTTGGCGATGGCTTGCGCAGCTTCCAGTTTGATCGCTTCCATGATCTCAAAGCTGGCTAGCCAGCCCTGTTCGTTGACTAGATGAACTTTGGATGTGGGGGCGGAGGTGTTATCCGGTGGGTTATCCATGTCGCAGAAAGTTCCGGAACCCAGTCGCAGCTTGCCTAGGTTCGACTCCGCTGTCAGGCCGGCACCGGCGATCTCTTGTACGTTCTTGATGTCTGTAGCTGGTATCTCCAGGCCCTGTGCGGCGCTGACTAATGCACGTGATGCCGGGTGCAGTGAATGCTGTGCCATTGCAGCGGCGACCTGCAAGGCTTCAGTCTGCGAGAGTCTATTTGAGGTGCTGATATTGCCTACCGTCATCTGGTCGTGCGTTAACGTACCAGTCTTGTCGAACACGATGGTGTCTACAGTGGTGAGCGCTTCGAGAGCCTGCATCTTGCGCACCAGCACACCATGCCTGGCCAGCGCACCGGAAACAGTCAGCATGGCGGCGGGCGTGGCCAATGAAAGCGCGCACGGGCAAGTGACAATGAGTACGGAAACTGCCACCATCAGCGCGCGGCTGTGATCGATATGCCACATCCAGGCCGCTGCCCCAATTGCAGCAAGCAAGACGCCAATCAGAAACGGACGCGCAATGCGGTCTGCCAGCAAGGCCAGGCGCGGTTTTTCTACAGATACGCGCTCCATCAGTGCGACGATTTGAGCATAACGGGTGGCTTGTCCCACCTGACTGATGCGCACCAGCACAGCAGAGGATAGATTGTGGCTGCCGGCAATCACATCGCTGCCGCTAGCCTTGTCTACCGGTTTGGATTCGCCGGTCAACAGTGCTTCGTCTGCTTTGGTGTTGCCTTCGATGATTGTGCCGTCTGCCGGGAAGGTTTCACCTGGCAGGATACGCACTACGTCGCCCGTTGCCAATCTGCGCGCGGCGACACGCTCAAAGCTGCCATCGGCTTTTTGCCGCTCCACACTATTCGGGATTCGCCGCATCAGCGCATCCAGTGCGCCGGCCGTTTTGTCGCGCATGCGCAGTTCTATCCAGCGGCCTGTCAGCAGAAAGAACACGAACATGGTCAATGAGTCGAAGTACACCTCGCTGCCCCACCAGCCATCTGGTTCAAAAGTAGCGGCGGTGCTGACGATAAACGTGATGATGATGCCTAGCGCTACCGGAAAGTCCATGCTGATTTGGCGTTGCTTCAGGTCGTTCAGTGCATTCTTGAAAAAAGGAGTGGAAGAAAACAGCAACACCGGCAAGGTCAGCACCCAAGATGCCCATCGCATCAGGTCGCGCATGTTCAGGGACATGTCGCCAGGCGTGGCGGTGTAGGTCGGGAAGGCATACATCATTACCTGCATCATACAGAACCCGGCTACCAGCCAGCGCCACAACATTAGACGCTGTGCCTTCCGGCGGTCATCCTGGCTGAAAGCTTCAGTGGCAGGCAGGGCGCGATAGCCTGCCTTGCTGACGGCGCGCATCCAGTCCGAGGGTTTAGCCAAAGCGGATGACCATATCAGGCGTGCGCGGCCGCTGGTGGCGTTTACCTCGGCCTGCATGACGCCGGGTACGCTCTTTAGCGCACGCTCCACATTGATAGCGCAAGCAGCGCAATGCATACCTTCGATTGCCAGGCGCGATTCCCACATCTCCGGTTGGTCGTCCGCATGCTGGCTGAAGCTATCCCATTCTGCCGGGTCGTCCAGCGCCAGCCAGACCGTCTCGTCTATGGTGGTGGAGTTACGTTTTGTCTGGAAAGTGATAGGCGCTTGTTGCATCAGCTTATTGTAGCACGAAACATTATATAAAAAAGTATAATGTATGATCGGCATGATAAAATGATTCATTATGTTATCCATGCGCCTGTAAGCCAGTCTGCATGCGGGTTCTGAGTCGGTTGTTTGTATAATGAACGCGCGCGAGGGTTTTTAAGGGTGGCGTGAGTCTATAAATACTATTGTAGGAACTGAGGACTATCCTTTATCATTTAACTCAAGTTCGGGGTGTAGCTTAGCCTGGTAGAGTGCCGCGTTCGGGACGCGGAGGTCGGAGGTTCGAATCCTCTCACCCCGACCATGTCGGTATGGTGGAAATTCTTCCAGGTTTGTCGCAGCTTGCATTGTCGAGACGGGGGCTTTACGGTAGAATGTATTCCCGTCTGCAATTATTCAAAAGTCTTTTCCATGACCAAATATGTATTCGTAACTGGCGGGGTTGTTTCATCACTTGGAAAAGGCATCGCCGCCGCCAGCCTCGGCGCTATCCTTGAATCCCGTGGTATCAAAGTCACCATGCTCAAGCTCGATCCTTATATCAACGTGGATCCCGGCACGATGTCGCCTTTCCAGCATGGTGAGGTGTTTGTGACTGACGATGGCGCGGAAACCGACCTGGATCTTGGGCATTACGAGCGCTTTATCAGCCAGCGTATGGGCAAGCGCAACAATTTCACCACTGGTCAAGTGTACGAGAATGTCATTCGCAAGGAGCGGCGCGGCGAGTATTTGGGCAAAACCGTACAGGTCATTCCGCATATCACCGACGAAATCAAGGCCAAAGTGAAGCGCGGCGCAGAAGGCGCCGATGTGGCGATCGTCGAAGTGGGCGGCACAGTGGGCGACATCGAATCGTTGCCGTTTCTGGAAGCCATCCGCCAGATGGGCATCGAGGAAGGTAAAGGCAACACTTGTTATGTGCACCTGACTTTACTGCCGTGGATTCCCACGGCGGGTGAACTGAAAACCAAGCCGACGCAGCACTCGGTGAAAGAGTTGCGCGAGATCGGTATCCAGCCGGATATTTTGCTGTGCCGCGCCGACAGGCTGATTCCCGAAGATGAGCGCAAGAAAATCGCGCTGTTCACCAATGTGCCGTTCGAGGCGGTCATCAGCGCGATTGACGCGGATTCGATTTATCGGATTCCGGAACTGCTGCACGACCAGATGTTGGACGAGATTGTGTGCCATAAGCTGGGCGTGCTGGCGAAGGCGGCGGATTTGTCGGCTTGGAAGAACATCACGCACGCGTTGGCAAATCCGAAACACACCGTGGATATTGCCTTTGTGGGCAAATACGTGGACTTGACCGAGTCGTATAAATCCCTGACGGAGGCATTGATTCACGCAGGTATCCACACCAAATCCAAGGCGCATATCCACTATATTGATAGCGAGCAGATTGAAAAACAGGGTACGGATGCGCTTAAGAAAATGGACGCAATCTTGATTCCGGGAGGCTTTGGCAAGCGCGGTACGGAAGGCAAGATCGCCGCAATTGAATATGCGCGCACCCACAAAGTGCCATACTTAGGCATTTGTTTGGGTATGCAGTTAGCGGTCATTGAGTTTGCCCGCCATGTGGCTGGGTTGGAAGGCGCGAACAGCACCGAGTTTGATGCGGAAGCGCCGCATAAATTGATCGGCTTGATCGAGGAATGGCAAGACGCTACCGGCAAAGTGGAAAAACGCGACGAAAGCTCCGATTTGGGCGGCACCATGCGCTTGGGGGCACAAAGCTGCCCCGTCGTGCCGGATACACTGGCGGCTAGCATCTACGGCGAGCAGGTCAATGAGCGTCACCGCCATCGTTACGAGGTGAACAATCATTATGTGGAGCAGCTGCAAAAAGCAGGCCTGGTGGTTTCCGCGCGTACTAAAACAGAGAATCTGTGCGAGATGATCGAGCTGCCGAAGAGCGTGCATCCTTGGTTCGTGGCTTGTCAGTTCCATCCGGAATTCACCTCCAATCCGCGCACCGGGCATCCGCTGTTCAAGGCTTATGTCAGTGCTGCATTGCAATATAGAGAGTCCAAAAAATGAAATTATGTGGATTTGAGGTCGGTCTCGATCATCCATTGTTCCTGATTGCGGGGCCATGTGTCATTGAATCCAAGCAAATGGCGCTGGATACGGCAGGACAACTGAAAGAGATAGCCGCGCGCGTGGGCGTCCCGTTTATTTACAAGTCTTCCTACGACAAGGCCAATCGCAGCTCCACCAAGACCTTTCGTGGTTTTGGCATGGAAGATGGTTTAAAGATTCTAGATGAGGTGCGTGCGCAAATCGGTGTGCCCGTGCTCACGGATGTGCATACTGAGGAGCAAGTACCGCATGTGGCCGCTGTGGTGGATGTGCTACAGACCCCGGCGTTTCTGTGTCGTCAGACCGATTTCATTGTGGCATGTGCAAAATCCGGCAAACCAGTAAACATCAAAAAAGGCCAGTTCCTGGCACCTTGGGATATGAAACAGGTCGTCAATAAAGCCAAAGAGGCGAATGGCGGCGTAGATAACATTATGGTGTGTGAACGCGGCGCGTCGTTTGGCTATAACACCTTGGTGTCCGATATGCGTGGTTTGGCGATCATGCGCGAAACGAACTGCCCGGTAGTATTCGATGCGACGCACTCGGTGCAACAGCCGGGCGGGCAAGGTGATAAAAGCGGCGGCCAGCGCGAGTTCGTGCCAGTGCTGGCGCGTGCCGCGGTGGCCAGTGGTATTGCGGGGGTGTTCATGGAGACGCATCCAGATCCAAGCAAAGCATTGTCAGACGGCCCGAATGCCTGGCCGCTGGGCAAAATGGAAGATTTGTTACACGTACTGGTGGATTTGGATAAACTAGTCAAAAAAGCCGGTTTTGCTGAGCAGAGCCTGTGAGTTCGCAGGATCAATATTGTAGAGAGGGAAGGAAGAGGTCATGAGTGCAATTGTAGATATTATCGCCCGCGAAATACTGGATTCACGCGGAAATCCAACCGTTGAAGTAGATGTGTTGCTGGAAAGCGGCGTCATTGGCCGTGCGGCCGTGCCGTCTGGGGCATCTACAGGCGCGAAAGAGGCCATGGAACTGCGTGACGGCGACAAAGAGCGTTACCTGGGCAAAGGTGTGCTGAACGCCGTGGAAAACGTGAATACTGAAATCACTGAAGCTATCATCGGCTTGGATTGTGAAGAGCAGAGCTTTATTGACAAGACCTTGATTGAATTGGACGGCACTGAGAACAAGGATCGTCTGGGGGCAAATGCGATTTTGGGGGTTTCCATGGCATGTGCACGTGCAGCCGCCGAAGAATCCGGTTTACCGTTGTATCGCTATCTGGGCGGTTCCGGCATGATGCAATTGCCAACCCCGATGATGAACATCATCAACGGTGGCGCACATGCGGATAACTCCGTGGATATTCAAGAGTTCATGATCATCCCGGCGGGTTTGCCAACATTCCGCGAGGCCTTGCGCGCCGGTGCCGAGGTGTTCCACGCACTGAAGAAAACGCTGCATAAAAAAGGCTTGGCCACTACCGTGGGTGATGAAGGCGGTTTTGCCCCTAACTTGCCTTCCAATGAATCTGCCTTGCAGTTGATTATGGAATCGATTGAAGCGGCGGGGTACGAAGCCGGTAAGGATATTTATCTGGGCTTGGACTGCGCCAGTACCGAGTTCCACAAGGATGGCATGTACCATCTGGAATCCGAAGGTTCTGCACTGACTTCTGCACAATTTTCCGATTATCTGGCAACATTGTGCGACAAATACCCGATCATTTCCATCGAAGATGGTATGGATGAATTTGACTGGAACGGCTGGGATATCCTCACTAAGCGCTTGGGTAAAACCACGCAGCTGGTGGGTGATGACCTGTTCGTGACCAACGCAAAAATCTTGCGCGAAGGCATCCAAAAAGGTGTGGCGAACTCCTGCCTGATCAAAGTGAATCAGATTGGTACCTTGACAGAAACCTTCCAAACCATCGAAATGGCAAAACGTGCCAACTACACTGCGGTGGTGTCGCATCGCTCTGGTGAGACCGAAGATACGACCATTGCGGACATCTCTGTGGCAACCAACGCCTTGCAGATCAAGACTGGTTCGCTGTGTCGTTCCGAGCGTGTGGCGAAGTACAATCAGCTGTTGCGTATCGAAGAAGAACTGGGTGACGCAACCAGTTATGCAGGGTTGGCAGCGTTCTACCAACTATTTAAATAGTTCACAAAACCAATGACTTGGGTTGCAGTGCGAGGCGCAAGGCGCGCAGAAGCCGAAGGTAGTACAAGCAGTACAGCGAGGCTTCGAGCGTTACAGCAACAAAGCAATGCGCCCAAGGAGTTGTTTTGAAAGCGTTAACGCTTATATTTGTAGTTCTCATTGCCCTGCTGCAGTACCCGCTGTGGCTGGGCAAAGGGAGTTGGTTACGTGTCTGGAACGTCAATCAGCAGATTGAAGAGCAAAAAAAGCTCAATAAAACCTACCAGCAGCGCAACGAAACAATAAGTGCCGAGGTGCGCGACCTGAAGCAAGGCTCTGCGGCCATTGAGGAGCGTGCCCGCAGCGAGCTTGGCATGATCAAGGAAGATGAAGTGTTTTACCAAGTGGTAGACCAAATTAAGGTCAAAGATCTACCGCCTGCCAATGCTGCTGCAACGCTACCTACACCCAAACTACCTGTAGCACATTAAGTGGATTATTTCACAGTGTAAGGTAGCACCTTAAAATCTAGCGGTACATTTCCCCAACGTATTTCCCCATTGGCTTGCGCTTCCAGTCGCAATTCGGCCAGTATCAGTGAGCCATTTGTTGCGTCTGGAGCAGCGCGGACGATTTGCCCGGCTTCATTGCCTTGTGTGTCCAGCAGCGTATCACCAGCTTTGGGGCTTGCCTCGCCCGCGATGTGCGCCAGAAACGTGCGACGCTTTACTGTGCCCAGATAGTGCGTCCTGGCGACAATCTCTTGCCCGGTATAGCAGCCTTTTTTATAGTTGATGGCATTCAGCGCATCCAGATTCAGCATCTGCGGGACGAACTGTTCCTGGGTTGCCGGATAGACTTCCGGTATGCCAGCCTGAATTTCCAGCCCATCCCAGCAGGCTTTGCCAACAGGTTGGCAATTTTTGGAAAGCGTATCCCATAACGCAATCGCGTTTTCTGAGCTGGCAAATATCTCAAAGCGGCTATGACCTGCAATGGTTGGTAGCTTCAGTATGGTGCAATTCTCGTGTGTCAGCAGTTCAAAATCCTGCGAGGGAGAGTTACCTATGCTGGAAGCCAATCTGGATGCAGATTCCGGGCCATTGATTCCGAACCGGACGATTTCTGACGAGACGTCCTTGATCTCAACCTTGCTGCGCAGTACATACATTCTCAAGCGTTTGGCGATAGGCTCGATCAGCGACTTCGGTAGTTGCAAATGCACATGGTCGGCATGGGCGAATGCGAGGAATAACGCCAGCAAACGGCCTTTTGGGTTGCAGTACCCAGTGTAATGCATGTTATTGCCAGTCAGCAATTTCACGTCGTTAGTGACTTGGCCTTGCAGAAAAGGCACTGTATCTGCGCCGCCAAGTTGCAGCAGGCCAAGATGCGAGAGGTCACAGATGATATTGCCGGAAGCCGTTGATTGCAGCTCGTCTGCTGCATTGCCAAAGTGTGCTACGTAGTCGTCCGTAATTATTGCACCTTGTGCTTGCAGGTGTGCTTGCCAAATAGAGTTCATCGTCACTTCCCTTAAATCAAAACTGTGTCAGTGCGGCACGTGCCGCTACTTCATCCAGCCCTTTACCTATCACCACGATGCGGCTTACAGGCTCATCCTCCTGCCAATCTTGCAGCAAAGTGGACGGATAGGGCGTAAAGTGCACCGCATGAATCGCAATCGGATGCGGTTGGTCTGTGGTGTGCAGTATGCCTTTCAGGCGTAACAGTTGCTCGCCAAAGTTTTGGCAGAACTTGAGTAGTACAGGGCGGAAATCGCGCCATTGCATCGGGTTGGGCATTGTCACCGTGAAGCTGTGAATGTCATCCGCATGCGGTTTTTGCGGCAGTGTGCCTTTGCGAGCCGATTGACGTATTGGAGCGCGCAACCAGCGCTCGGGCTCCGCGCGCTGGCCGCTGGGGTCGAACAAGCCGACGTCTATCAGAAAATCCGGTTCTATCTCGCCATGCAGCACCTTGTGTTGGGTCGCGCCTGGGTTCAGCTCGATGAGTTTTTCCTTAAGCTCGGCAATTTGCATATCTGTTGCCAGATCGGTTTTGGTCATCAGCAGCACATCCGCCACGGCCGCCTGTTTGCGCGCTTCCGGCTGGGCATCGATTTGCTGCACGCCATACACCGCATCTATCGTCACGACGACGGCATCTAATCTATATACCGATTCGATGACCGGCTCGTTCAGCAGATTGCCCAGAATCGGCCCCGGGTCTGCTAATCCTGTTGTTTCTATGATCAGGCGGTTGAATTGCGGAATCGCCTGCATCGCTCGCTTGAAGAACAGGTCGCGCATCGTATCGGCCAATTCGTTACTCATCGTGCAGCAGATACAGCCGCTTTGCAGCAGCACGGCGTTGTCGGCTACATAACTGCTTTCCACGTTTTGCGCCAGAATGTGGTCCAACCCGGTTTCGCCCAGTTCGTTGATGATGACGGCGGTGTTTTTCATGCCGGGGTGGGCGAGCAGCTTATTCAGCAACGTAGTTTTGCCACTACCCAAAAAGCCGGTGAGTAAAGTAACGGGAATGCGTTGATCCATATATTAAAATCTCATGAGCTGCAGGATAGCATGGAACAGCCCGCCTTGCGGCGCGCCCAATCCGGACGTTTGGCTTCATATTTTTCCATATCTGCCTGGCGTGTGTAAGGTGAGCGTAACAGTTGCATCAATTCCATCAGGACGCTGGCATCACCTTGCTCGGCTGCGTCAATGGCTTGCTGTGCCATGTAGTTGCGCAGCACATAGCGCGGGTTATGCTGCTGCATCAATTCGCGCCTTATTTCTGTATCACCGGCCTGCAAGCCGCGTGCAGCATAGTGTTTCAGCCAGTCGGTGAAATCCGGCAGAAATTGCTGATAAGTCAAATCATTGTAAAAAGCAGTTTTCAGGGTTTCCATGTCGGGTTTCAGTAAATCGACCTCGGCCAATAGGGTGAAAAACAATGTCATATCGACTTCCGCACGCGTCATCAGTTCAAAGCAGCGATTGATCAGGTCGCTATCATCATCTTGCCACTCGCCCCAGCCAAACTTGCCTGCCAGCATTGCTGTGAGCGTACGCATGTAAACTTGGTCGTAATGGGTGATGCCTTTAGCCAAGCCATCAGTATTGTCCAGCAGCGTGCCAAGTGCATCCGCCAGACGCTCCAGATTCCAACGCGCAATATCTGGCTGGCGGCCAAAACAATAGCGGCGACCCTGCGCATCGGTGGTATTGGGCGTCCAGCCCGGGTCGAAATTATCCACCCAGCCATATGGCCCGTAATCGATCGTGAGGCCGAGGATGGACATATTGTCCGTGTTCATCACGCCATGCACAAAGCCCACGCGCATCCAGTGCGCCATCAAAATGGCGGTACGCTCGCAGATTTCGGCAAACCAGGCTTCAATAATCGACGCCGCCAGAGGCCGCGTGGATGCTAGCTCCCAGGGCAGGTCGATTTTGCTCGTTTGTAGCCAATCGGCAAAATCTCGGTTTAGCGTGAAGCGCATGAATTGGCGCAATAGCGGAATCTCGCTCTGGCTTGCCAGCATTTCAAAATGCCCGAAGCGCGTGAACGAAGGTGCCACGCGGCAAACGATTGCGCCAGTTTCCAGTTGCGGGTTACCGTTATAGAACATATCGCGCATCACTTGTTCACCCGTTGTCACCAAACTCAAAGCACGTGTGGTGGGCACGCCGAGATGATGCATCGCCTCTGAGCAAATGAATTCCCGCAAACTGGAACGCAAGACTGCCAGCCCATCGCCTTGGCGCGAATAGGGCGTAAGCCCCGCACCTTTCAATTGCAATTCGTAACGGTTACCCGCATGCAGCAACTCGCCCAGCATGATGGCGCGCCCATCGCCCAACTGCCCGGCCCAGTTGCCAAACTGGTGGCCGGCATAGCGCGTGGCATAGGGTTCCATGCCGGGCAGCAGGGCATTTCCGGCCAATGCCTTCAACATGGCGTCACTGTGCATATCATCATCGCTCAGCCCCAGCATCTGCGCAACCTCCGGTGAATAGGCAAGCATTCTTGGCGCTTTCACGGGCGTGGGCGTCACGTGCGACCACATGGCATCGTAAACCTGCCGGGTGAAATTCGCAGTTTCCATGTCGCCTGGCAGCTCGCGCAGCCAGCGGTTGTCAAAATTCAGGGAACGCATGGGCTTATTTTACCCGCTATTCTGGCGGCTTTGCCTGGCAAGTACGGTAAAATATCGCATGAATGTTTTTTACGAAGAAGAAGGCAGTTTCAAGATTGCCAGCGTGATGAGCGAGGCGGAAAGCACGCTGCAAGTCGAGTCTGTCAGTGGTAAGCGCTCCAAAGTCAAGGCTGCCAATGTGCTGATGAAATTTGGCACGGCCTGCAAGGCTTTATGGATGCGGCTTCCGGCGAGGCGGATACACTCGATACCGACTTTCTATGGGAAAGCTGCGGTTTGCTGGAAAGCGGCGAAGGTGAGTTCAGTTTCCAGGAATTGGCCGAGGCCTATTACGGCGACAAGCCGAGCGATGTGCAAAACGCGGCGATCGCGATAAAGCTGCACAACGCGCCGATGTATTTCTATCGCAAAGGCAAAGGGCGTTACAAAGCCGCGCCGGCAGATACGCTGAAAGCTGCACTGGCAGGCATGGAGAAGAAACGCTTGCAGGCAGAGCAAGTGGCGCAGATGGTGGAAGAACTGAAGGCGCATCAGATGCCGGAGTCATTCAAGCACAAGCTGGAAGCTTTGCTGTATGCGCCGGACAAGAACACGCTGGAGTGGAAGGCGCTGGACCAGGCGGCGACAGAACTTAAAAAACTGCACATATGTTTACTGGCGGATGTGGGCGCGATTCCTTCGGTGCACGATTATCACCTGGGCGCCTTCCTGCGTGAATATTTCCCCGATGGGACGGATTATCCGCCGTTTGAAAGCGCTGATTTGGCTGCCCTGGAAGCCTTGCCCCATGCAGAGATTGAAGCATTCAGTATTGACGACAGCACGACGACAGAAATCGATGATGCCTTGTCCATCACGCCATTGGCAAACGGCCATACGCAGGTGGGCGTTCATATCGCCGCACCTGCATTGGGCATGCCGCCGGGCACGGATTTAGACAAAGAAGTGATGCGACGGCTTTCTACCGTGTATATGCCGGGGCATAAAATCACCATGCTACCGGAAGCCGCGATTCGGCCGTTTAGCCTGGATGCAGGCACGATCAAGCCCGCGTTGTCGCTGTATCTGGAAGTCGCGCCGGATTTCACTATCGTCTCGCAGCAAACCAGGCTGGAAAAAGTGCGTATCGTCGAGAACCTGCGCCATGATACGCTGGAGCCTTATTTCAACGAAGCAACGCTGGAAACCGATAGCGGGCATCCTTACTGGAGCAAGTTGTTGTTTCTGTTCCACTTTGCCGAGGCGCTGGAAAAGTCGCGCGGCAAATACGACCCTAATCGCGTGCCGCAAGTCGATTACAACTTTTATGTGGAAGATGGCAAAGTGCGCATCGTGAACCGCCAGCGCGGCTCGCCGATGGATAAGCTGGTGGCGGAACTGATGATTGCGGCCAACCACCATTGGGGCGCGCTGCTGGCAGAGCATAAGCTACCCGGTATCTACCGCGCGCAGAACAATGGCAAGGTGTATATGACACTTAAGGCCGAGCCGCATCAGGGCTTGGGTGTGGCGCAGTATGCCTGGAGCACGTCGCCCTTGCGTCGTGCGGTGGATTTGATTAACCAGCGCCAGCTGATTGCCGCTATGCAGGGTACCGAGCCTGCCTACCCGGCGGGCAATGGTGATATTGGTGCACACATGCGCAATTTCGATGTGACCTACAACACCTACAATGATTTCCAGACCCGTATGGAGCGCTACTGGTGTCTGCAATATCTGATTCAGGAGGACCTGCAGGAGATTGGCGCGACGGTCTGGCGTGAGAACCTGGTGCGGCTGGATAATCTGCCGTATATGACCAAAGTGCCTAGCTTGCCGGAAACGAAAGCTGGTACACGCGTGCTGCTGGAGATCAAGCGTGTGGATACGCTGCTGATGGAACTGGATTGCAAGTTCAAATCGGTCATCGAAATCGAGTCGCAAGCTGCGGTTGAGGAAGAAGAAATTGGCGATGTTTAAGGAAAGCTGTGTTTAAGTTTGGCCGCAAGCTGCACCGCGCCGTGGCGGGCGAGGAGAGCGTGGAAGTCGGTGAAGTGGACGGCGTGCGTTCGCTCTATCTGGGCTCCAGTACCATCCAGAGCTCCATGCGCGTCAAAACGCCCTATAGCCTGGAATTGCCTTATTCACGCGCCATGATGCTGTTCCTGCTGTTCGCCAAACGTGTGCAGGACGTGCTGGTGCTGGGCTTGGGCGGCGGGTCTGTTCCCAAGTATATTCATCATCTTTTGCCGGAAATCAGTACCCGTGTGGTGGAACTGAACCCGCAGGTCATTGCCATCGCGCGCAGCCATTTTTACCTGCCGGAAGACGATGACCGGCTGCAGGTGATTCAGGGCGATGGCAAGCGGTATCTGGAAGAGAATCCGCAAACGACGGATATGCTGATGCTGGATATCTTTGACGGGCAGGGTATCCCGCCGGACCTGTATGCCCAGGATTTTTTTGACACCTGCCGTGCTGCGCTGAAGCCGGAGGGTATGATGGCGGTGAATCTGTGGGGTAGCGACAAGAATTTCGATATCTACCTGCAGCGCATCGAACAGAGTTTTGACAGCCGCGTGCTGGTGATACCGACCGGCCGTCCGGGCAATATCGTGGTATTCGGCCTGGCTAGACCGCTGCATGAGACACGCTGGGAGATGATACGCAGCAAAGCACGCGAGCTGGACGCGCAATACGGACTGGATTTCATGGGCTTGCTCGAGCGGCTGCGCGATCATAATCCCAATACGCCGCACCGCATCACAATGGAATAGACTTGGATTGATATGGAACTGAATTATTTTGCCACCTGCCCGCGCGGGCTGGAAAACCTGTTGACGACCGAGCTGCAGGCCTTGCAGGCCAAGCGCGTACAGGCGACTGATGGAGGCGTCAGCTTTTCTGGTGATTTGGGCGTGTGCTATCGCGCCAATCTGCATTCACGCGTCGCGACGCGTGTGCTGATGCAGGTCGGGCGTGGCAAATATGCGACCGAAGAAGACATTTACCAAGGGTCGCTCAAGTTGAACTGGCCGAACCTGTTCGATGTGAAGCATGCGTTCATGGTGAAAGTGACTGGCGTGAAATGTCCGCTGAAGAGCCTGGAATTCGTCACATTGCGTATCAAGGATGCGGTTTGCGACAAGTTTCGTCAGGCCGTGGGCAGTCGGCCAAACATTGACACCCGCACTCCGGCAGTGCGCATCCATGCCTATCTCACCGCGGACAGCTATACCCTTTATATCGATACTTCCGGCAATGCGCTCTATCAGCGCGGTAATCGCAAATCCAGCATAGAAGCGCCGTTGCGCGAGAATCTCGCCGCGGGCATTCTGCTGCTTTCCGGCTGGAAGCCCGGACAAGCACTATTGGACCCGATGTGCGGCAGCGGCACGTTCGCGCTGGAAGCCGCGATGATGGCGCTGGATATCGCACCCGGGCTGAAGCGTGACTTTGGCTTTCAGCATCTGAAAAATTTTGAATCAGATACCTGGAAGAAGATCAAAAATGCCGCGGCAAAAGCAGTGAAACCGAATAGCTTTCAAAAAATCTATGCCAGCGACATGGATCTGCGTGCCGTGCGCGTGACCAAACAAAACTTATCCGAGGCAGGGTTGGGGGATGTCGTGCAGGTCTCGCATTTGGATTTTATTGAGGCGCCTGCACCGGCCGAAAGCGGTGTGCTGGTGGCTAACCCGCCTTATGGCGTGCGCATCGGCGAGGATGCCGATCTGGCCGCGCTGTATCCCAAAATGGGCGAGGCACTCAAGAAACGCTTTACCGGCTGGAATGCGTATTTCCTCACTAGCGACCTGCGTTTGCCCAAGCTGATGCGGCTGGCGCCCAGCAAAAAAACGCCATTGTTCAATGGCCCGCTGGAATGCAGGCTGTTTGAGATTAAGATGGTGGCAGGTAGCAATAGAAAGGAAAACAAGGACGCTAGTCCAAAGTTTCAGTGAAGACTAAGCTTTAGGTGATGCCGGAACTAGAAATCATACTATCCCCTCGCTCCTTTTGAAGGGGAGAGGGTTGGGGTGAGGGGTTGTATTGCGAGAGGTAGAAAATGGCAGATTCAATTGATAAACTAAGAAACCGCGTCAACAATTTTGTCGCAGAGCGCGACTGGGCACAGTTCCACACGCCCAAGAACCTTGCGATGGCGATGATTGTGGAAGCGGCAGAGCTGGTCGAGCAATTCCAATGGGATACGCCGCAGGAAAGCATGCTGCTGACACCTGAAAAGCGCGAAGCGATAAGCCACGAGTTAGCCGATACCTTTGTTTATTTGCTGCGTATTGCGGAAGTGCTGGGCATTGATTTGATTCAGGCCGCGAATGAAAAGATCGACCTGAACGCCAAGAAATACCCGGCAGATAAAGCACGCGGCAGTAACGCCAAATATACAGCTTACGAAGAATAAGGAGTTTTGGATGAGCGCAACGATGACTTCCCCCGTAACCGACTTGCTAGAGCAGCATGGCATGGCCTTTGATGTCGTAGAATAACTGGCGTAGAATAACTGGGACAGACCACGGTTAATTTGATTATATTCGGTCAATCAAAAACCGTGGTCTGTCCCCCATCATTACCATCATTATTAAGTGCTATTATTAGATGTTTTGCAGTTTGATAACCCGACGATTGGTGCGCAATAGGAAATGGGGTCTGTCCCCTATTATTGATTAAAGCCTATCGGGCGGCGGATGCGGCGCATGCAAACTCCAGACTCAGTGAAAAAGCACAACACCTTTACGAAATTTACGACAGCACAGGTAAAGTGGTGAAAACAGGGATTAGTTCTGGAAAGATTACCGCCAATGGTGAAAGCTCCTATCGAGCCACTCGTCAAATCAATGAATGGGTTAAAGATGGAAAGGTGGCAAAAGGCGAGCTTCAGCAAAGAATTGTTGGCCATGTTGAAGCAGGTTCTGGCGCAAGAGCAAAAGCGCTTGAGCTTGAGAAAGCCAATGCGAATAGGCTCAGGAGTGAGGGACAGCTAAGTAGAGAATTTCATCAAAGGCCGTAGTGTGAAATTAATTCAAGTCGACATATATC
>JBGANT010000031.1:0-12138 GCA_044222155.1 Methylophilus sp. | reverse complement strand
TCGTGATAATGCTTCACGGTGCGAATCGCCGGTACATTGCGCATCTTCAACAGCACGCGCCATGCGGCATCCAGCGCGGCGGCGGTGCTGCTGGCGGCATATTGCGGAAACAGCGGAATCATCAAAATGCGGTCGCAATGCGCGGCTTTCAGTTTTTCAATCGCGCTTTGCATGCTCGGCTTGCCATACGTCATGCCGATTTCTATTTTGAACGGCGATTTTACTTGCTGCCCCAAAAAGCCCTGCAATTTCACGGCTTGGCGCTGCGCGTAAACCATCAAAGGCGAGCCTTCTTTCATCCACACTTTTGCATATTTTTCGGCAGATTTGTTTGGCCGCACCCACAAAATCACGCCATTTAAAATCCACCACCAAATAAAACGTGGAATCTCAACAATGCGCCTATCGCTTAAAAACTCACGCAAATATGGCCGCAAAGCCGCACCAGTAGGCGCTTCTGGCGTGCCTAAATTGATTAGCAAAATGCCGACTTTTAACTGGTCGCCGTGCTCGTATTTCGGTTCGGGGTTAAAGTAAGACATGTTGTTGTCTAATTGCTTTTATTCTTGCAATAGTTTTTTGTGTAAAAGTAGGTAGTTAATATGATTGATATAGACATAACCAGAGCTATGACTGTTGCAAACCAAAAAAGAGTACATAGCTTGTAATGTTCTGCAATTCCTAAGCTTAGAAAACTGACTACAAGCCCCCATAAATTCTGATTCAAATTGATTTTGAAGTTCTCTGTCACACCATTCATTTAGTTTCCCCTTAATTGCTAGACAATGCGCTCGATAAAAGTTTCGCCGTCACATCCACAATCGGAATCACGCGTTCGTAAGCCATGCGCGTAGGGCCAATCACACCAAGGGTTCCGACGATTTGGCCATCCACTTCATACGGCGCGGTGACCATGCTGCATTCGTCTAGCGGGCTAACACCGGCTTCGTTGCCGATAAAAATTTGCATGGCTTGCGCTTGTTGGCTGTAATCTAAGAGTTGCATCAGCGAGGTGCGTTGCTCGAACAAATCGAACAATTTGCGCAGGCTCGCCACGTTGGCACTTAAATCGTCCACTTGCAGCAAATTACGTTCGCCGGAAATCACCATATTGCCTTGGCTACCAAGCGCGTGGTTACTGGCTTCCACGGCAGCGCTCATCAGGCGGCTGATGTCGGCTTGCATGGTTTTGAGTTCGGCGTGGATTTTGGCTTGCACGGCTTCCATAGTGTGGCCGGTGTAATGCGCGTTAAAGTAGTTGCTGGCTTGCGTGAGCTCGGCTGCGCTGTAGGCTTTGTCTGTTAACAGCACGCGGTTTTGCACATTGCCGTCGCTGGTGACGATAATCAGCAAAATGCGTTTTTCTGCCAGCGGCAAAAACTCCAGATGCTTTAAAGAAAGCGCGCTGCGCTTGGGCAGCATGACAATGCCAGCGAATTGCGTGAGGCCGGACAGCATGCTGGCGGCGGTGTTGATTAGCTCTTGCGCGCTGCCGAGGCGAGCCGGGTTGAGCTCGCTTTGTAATTGTTCGATTTTCCTGCTTTCCAGCGGCTGTACAGTCAGCAGGGTATCTACAAAGAAGCGATAGCCGCGCTGGGTAGGGATGCGGCCAGCGGAGGTGTGCGGGCTGGCGACAAAGCCCAGGTTCTCCAGGTCGCTCATGACATTGCGAATCGTCGCGGAGCTGACATCCAAGCCGGAATGCTGCAACAGCGTGCGCGAGCCAATGGGCTGACCTTCACTGATGTAGTGCTCAATCAGGGTTTTCAGTAGGATTTGTGCGCGCTTGTCCATAGTGTCGCGCTATTTTAGAACAAAAATCCATGAATAAGTGCCTGCACGAGCGAATTGCTGTGTTGCGCGCCTTGCACTTCATCTCG
The DNA here is from genome assembly GCA_044222155.1 of Methylophilus sp. GTDB lineage: Bacteria > Pseudomonadota > Gammaproteobacteria > Burkholderiales > Methylophilaceae > Methylophilus. Next base: position 10,258 of record JBGANT010000031.1, on the reverse strand, counting down.
TTCGCCGACTTATTCAGCCTTTCTTATCGTTTTATGATTTAATAACGCCATGACGCAAGCATTCAAAAATATCGGCATTATCGGCAAATACATGAACCATGACGCATTGCAGCAAATGCAAGGCGACCTGGCAGATCTGGCGCGTCATTTGAAAGCGAAGAAACTCCAGGTGTGGGTGGAGCAACACACTGCCCAGCATGCGGAACTGACAGGTTTCAACACCGCGTCGTTGACCGAGATTGGCGGCAAGGTGGATATGGTGATTGTGATGGGAGGCGATGGCACCATGCTGAGCGTGGCACGTGCTTTGATGCCGCATCCCGTGCCGCTGGTAGGCATCAATCGTGGCCGTTTCGGCTTCCTGACCGATTTGCGTGCGGAGGATATGCTGCAAAGCATCGACCAGATTCTGGCAGGGCAGTATCAAAGGGAAACCCGTATGTTCCTGACTGCGCAGGTTTTCCGCGGCGGCCAGCTGGTACATCAGGGCGTGGCAATGAATGACGTGGTGGTAAAAAGCTGCCTGCGCCTGCTGGAGTTCGAGGTGCGTATCGATGACAAATTCCTGCACAAGCAGCGCGCGGATGGCTTGATCGTCAGCTCTCCCACCGGCACGACTGCTTATGCCATGAGTGCGGGCGGGCCTATCCTACACCCGAATGTAGAAGCCATCGCACTGGTGCCGGTCAGTCCGCATACCTTGTCCAATCGGCCGATTGCGGTCAACAGTGCCAGCCGGATTGAGGTTACGGTAGTGCAGGCGGATGACGCACAAGTGAGTTTTGACGGGCAATTGCAGTTGGAAGCGGAGCAGGGCGACAAGGTGGTGATCCAGCGCGCACCACAGATGATCACGTTGCTGCATCCGGCAAACTATTGCTATTTTGAAATGTTACGCAACAAACTAAACTGGTCTTGATAAGTTTATGCTGCAAAGCCTTTCCATCCGCGATTTCATCATCGTCGATACGCTCGACCTGGAATTCTCTTCCGGGTTCACCACCCTTACTGGCGAAACCGGTGCGGGAAAATCCATCCTGATCGATGCACTTTCGCTGGCGTTGGGTGCGCGTGGTGATGGCGTGGTGACGCGCGCAGGTTGTGAGAAGGCGGATGTTTCCGCCACATTCGACATGACGGAACCTGCCAGCACCTGGCTGGAAAATAACGAAATCGCGGTAGATGACAACCTGCTGCTGCGCCGTGTGCTGTATGCCGACGGCCGCAGCCGTGCCTTCATCAATGGTGTTTCCGTCACCGTCGGCCAGCTCAAGGATCTGGGCGATTTGCTGGTGGATATCTATAGCCAGAATATGCATCACAGTCTGCTTAAAACGGCCACGCAGCGCCAGATTCTGGATGAATTCTCCGGGCTGCAGGGGCAAGTGCAGCAGGTGGCGGCATGCTACAAAGCCTGGGTGGAACTGGATAAGCAACGCAAAGCCTATGAGCAGAACGCGACCGCCTATGCTGAGGAATTGGCCGAACTGCGCGACAAGAACCGCGAGCTGGCACAGCTGGATTTCAGTGCCGGAATGTGGGCGGAACTGCAGGCAGAACATGCGCGCCTGAGCCATGGCGCGACTTTGTTGCAAGGTGTGGAAGCCAGTGCCAGCCTGCTGGGCGAGGCGGAGATCAACGCGCGTGATTTGATTGCGCAGGCGCATAGCCAGTTGCAGGCGGTGGCGGAGTATGACGCGCAGCTCAACGAGCCGCTGGAAGCCATCAACAACGCGCTGATCCAGGCCGAAGATGCCAACCGTTTTCTGAATCGCTACTTGCAGCGCACCGAGCTGGATCCGGAACGGCTACAGGCGGTGGAGAGCCAGATGCAGGTGATTCACGACACCGCGCGTAAATATCGCTTGCGGGTGGAAGAGATCGCTGATGTGCTGGCGCTTGGCCAGGCCAGGATGGCCGAACTGGAAAGTTTTGCCGATGATGGGGTGCTGGCTAGCCGCTGCCAGGAGGCGGAAAGTGCTTACATGCGGGCAGCGAGCGTGCTGAGCGAAGGGCGCGCCAAGGCTGCGGTCGAGCTTTCGGCACAGATTACCCAACACATGCAGACGCTTTCGCTGGCCGGTGGACAGTTTTCGGTGGAGCTGGTGCCACAACCGCCTTCAGCGCATGGCCTGGAATATGTCGAGTTTATGGTGGCTGGGCATGCTGGCGTCACGCCGCGGCCGCTCAACAAAGTGGCTTCCGGCGGCGAGCTGTCCCGCATCAGCCTGGCGCTGCATGTGACCACGGCAAAACAAGGCGCAACGCCTACCATGATCTTCGACGAGGTAGACGTGGGCATCGGCGGCGGCGTGGCGGAGGTGGTCGGGCGCTTGTTGAATGCGCTCGGGCAGCAAAACCAGGTCTTGGTCATCACCCACCTGCCACAAGTGGCGGCACAGGCACAGCATCATTTGCAGGTACGCAAAACCCAGCTGGACGGCCAGACGCTGAGCCATATCCAGAAACTCAGTACGCTGGAACGGATCGAAGAGGTTGCCCGCATGCTGGCGGGTATCGAGATCACCGAGACTGCGCTGAGCCATGCCCGCGAGATGCTGGGCATGCAGATGCAATCGCAACCTTCTGCTTAATTTTCATTACTAAAACACCTGCCCTGGAAGCCGCATCCAGACTGGCTTGCAGGGCAGGTGCTTTCATAATGAACGCGCGCGAGGGCTAAGGATTTCCCCGTTCGATGATTCGCCACTGTTCTATCTTCTGCGCCAAAGGCATACCTGCGTGCGCCGGGCTGGTGGAGGGTAGCTGGTGAGTCGGTATTTCAGGTGTTGGCCGAATATACTTGCGGAAAAGTGCGGCCGCGGTGGCGCCGTTGAAGTAGATCTGCCCAATTTGCGGGTGTAGCGCGAGAAAGTCGGCGATGTCGTTCGGCACGACGCTATCCGGCTGGATTGCTCCATCCAGGCTGCCGGGGCGGCGGGCCGACGCGCATACGTCCCACAATGCAATTCCGGCATCCATCAACGCCTGACAACGCTGCGGATAAGGCGTATCGGTCGGGATGCCTAGCACCGCTTCCATCACCCGCCAGAACGCATTGCGCGGATGGGCGTAATATTGCTGCTGCCGCAACGATTCCTGCCCCGGTAGCGAGCCAAGAATCAGTAGCCTGGCGTCAGGGTCGGCGATTGGCGGAAAGCTTTGGGACAGCATGAAGGGGTAATTTCCTGCGGGAGGGGGTGAAATGGCCGCGGTTATTTCAAGTTGCGGTAACAGTGATACTTAATGCCCGGAAACCTTGCACCGGTCTTCAATCACTGGGCCTTGGTCGCTATTGCGGCAGCATTCGCAACACAGAATGGAGCCTTTGTAATCCTTTTTGGCATAAAAATTCCAGTGTTTACCAGCGGTCTCGCATTGATTTGCTTCAGCGCCGGCTTCACCTTCTTTAGGCGCCAGTTTTTGCCCTGGATTCTGGCTCACCAGTTTTTTGCGGGCGTCTGCATAGTTTTTTAAAGTCATGCCCCGGCCTTCATATTCAAAGCACTCCAGCATGGCTTTATATTCTTCTGCACACACTTTTTCTTTCTTGGGGTCGCTTTTTTCGCTATTGGCTGTGCTGTTGTCGGGGGTACTTGTACCGCTTTCCGGCATGGCAGTCTCTTCAAAAACAACCGAATCCTTGATGGGATCTCCCGAGCCATCTTTGGCAATCACATAGCATTCAATCACCCCGTTGCCGACGGGCAGGCTGTGACTATATCTGTAAGCGCCGGCAGAATTCACTTTCTCCTGACAGGTTTCGGCGAGTATATGTGTGCTGAGTAGAGCAAGTGCGGTCATGAACAAAAAACTGTATAGAGAATGCTTCATAGAGTTCTCCCCAAAGGTTTTTATGGGCTATCCGCCAACTCGGCAGCTTCCACCGTCCGCCAGAAAGCATGAGCGGGGTTGTTTACTGCAATTCGACACGGTTCCGCCCGGCGTGTTTGGCTTCATATAGCGCGTTGTCGGCACGGCGTAGCATGGTTTTCAAGTTGTCATCAGGCAGTACGGCGGAGATGCCAATGCTGACAGTGATTTTATTGCCGTCAATGGTTTTGATATTGGCGCGTTCCACAAGATTGCGGATACTTTCTGCGAGAACATTTCCTTGCTGCAGATTTGTTTTGGTGGCGATAATGATGAACTCATCTCCACCCCAGCGTGCAACGATATCGCTTTTACGCGTATGCCTTTTCAGGATGTTCGCTATTTCTTTTAGCGTATCATCTCCAGCTTCATGACCATAACGATCATTAATCAGCTTGAAATAATCTACATCAATTAATATCAATGAAAACTGTTCGTGGTAGCGATCTAGCTGGCATTTCTCATACTCAAATACTTCCTCGATCCGCTGGCGGTTGTATAGGCCAGTGAGATGATCATGAAAAGTCAGCGTGCGTAATTGCTCTTTTTCCAGCTGCAGTGTTTTGTTGGCCTCTTGCAGTTCCAGCGTTCTTTGGTGTACTTGCTCATCCAGTTGCCGGTTGATTTTGTGTAATTGTGCGTGCTGCTGCCACACCATTTTTTCGTGGAACTCGAAGATTACCAGCAGTGTTAGCGTGTGTAGTGCACCAGTCAAAATGTCCAAGTTGGAATATCCTGAGTCTGGCATCAGCGCATGTGTGATAACGACCGAGGCCAGCATGGCGAGTACCCACCAAACGCCGTTTTTTCTGCCTTTTAAAAACAAGACCGCTGCCGCCAAGACACAGAAAAGCACAAAGCGTGTCTTATTGTACGGCGCAAGAATGAAGACGGCCAAAATAATCAGCCAGTATAGGCAGATGGCCGCATTGCCGATGCCATTGACATTCTGAGGGTTGCGGCGCAAGTAATAGGCCATGATTAACGCAGTGATCGCAAAGACCATCTCAGAGAAGCCCATCAGCAATGAATGTTGCAGACGGATAACGCTCATGGAGCCGGCAACAATCGCACCCACCCACAACGCTTTATAGAGGAATGCGAGTTTTGATTGGTCTATTGCTTGTGTTCCTGGCTGAATGAGTTCAGCTATATTGCTAGCTTGATTGGACATGATGCTAGTCTCTAATAATAAGGGGGAATTCAGGCATTGTGCCTGAATTGTAGTTATTTGGCTATTTCGGCTGCTTCCACCACCACTTTGTAGAGCTGTGCTTCCTGCGGGTTTTTGATGCGCTCGCCGATGGCGATCTGGTTGCGCTTGCCGGGTTGTACGCCGTTGATAATCATCGAAGGGCTCTGGCCAACGGCATGGCCGGTTTGTGCATCGTATTTGATGACGCGGACCTGTACACGGCCAACGGGAACAGACGTAGCATTTTCCACTACGGCGTACAGATTTCCACCGTTATCCGCCAGTGCGCCTGAGCGGATATATTTGTTCGGGTTGCGCGGCAAGTCCAGCTTCACGGCACGTGCGCCAGCCTGCTGGCCAATTTCGGAGTTGGAGCTGGCAGCGACCTGGTAATGCTGTAGTGCGGCATCCATGTCGCCGCGTGTTTCGGCGATATCGCCCAGCAAAGCGTGGCCGGGCGCGGTAGGCAGCAGCTCATTGGCGCGCTTCAAAAACGGCTCTGCTTCGGTCTTTTTGCCCATGTTGAACAGTGCAATGCCGCTCTGCACATGGGGTTTGAAATAATCCGGCTGCATCTTGATGGCTTTGTCGTAAAAGCCCAAAGCTTCCTGGTGTTTTTTCTGCGAAAGCGCAATATCGCCCAACAGCTCCTGAAAGCGCGCCTCACGAGACTCGATTTTAATCGCTTCCTGCGCAAGCTTGGTCGCGGCGGCGGCATCGCCTTTCTGCAAGGCTTTTACACCTTCGTCATAGGCTTTATAGGCGGCTTGCGTAGCTTTGACTTTAGCCACTTTTTGCGCATAAATCTCCTTACCCCATTCACCGCCTGTCCCCAGCTTTTTCAAGGTTTCCTTGTTGGCGGCAACACGCTCTGGTGATGGCGGATGGCTGGCGAATAAGCCTTCTAGCCAGTTAGTCTGCTTGCCTTCACTTAGCTTAACAAAGGTTTCCTGCAGCGTCACCGCAGCAGCTGGGTCATAACCAGCCTTTTTCATGTATTGCATGCCGTAAAGGTCTGATTCGCTCTCGGCATCGCGGCCGTATTTGGTCATGGTCAGTTGTGCACCCAGCTGGCTGGCGCCGACGATGAGGTTCTGGTAATTGTTGTCCCGCGTGGCCAGGCCTACGGCGATCATAGCGCCTTGCAGGAATACGCCGCGTTCCATGCTTTTTGCGCCGTGGCGTGCTGCTGCATGCACAATTTCGTGCCCCATCACCGCCGCTAGTTCGGCTTCGCTGTTCAGTTCGTACAAAATGCCACGGTTGAAGGCGATTTTGCCGCCCGGCATGGCCCAGGCGTTGGGCACGGAGTCGTTGAGTACGACGAATTCATAAGGCAAATCCGGCCGGTCGGAAACCACAGCCAGTTTTTTGCCCACTTGCTGTACATAAGTGGTCAGTTCTGGATCCAGAATATAATCTCCACCCTGCGATTGGCGTGCGGGTGAGTAGTTCTGCTGGCCGATGGCAATCTCTTTTTCCTGAGAGATGAACTGGAACTCTTTTTTCTTGGTGACCGGATTAGTACCGCAGCCTGCTAGGCTGATACTGATAATCAACGCAGCAAACAGGGGATGGAATTTTTTCATCGTGCTACTCCAAAACAGACAGAGCGTATTTAACGCATGACCTATCGTTTATGCGGACAAGGTTTTTTGGTGCAATCAGCGTAAATGTATAGGGAGTGCTCATGGATTTTGAATCCCCGCTCGCTGGCGGCCTTGTGCTGCAGTTTTTCGATTTCCTCATCACAGAATTCTTCCACATGGCCGCATTGCAGGCAGACAATATGATCGTGATGGCCGCCTTCGCTCAGTTCGAATACGGCCTTGCCGCTTTCGAAATGGTGGCGCACCAGCAACCCGGCCTGCTCGAACTGTGTCAATACGCGGTAAACGGTAGCGAGGCCGACATCATCTCCAGCGTTGATCATCACTTTATACACATCCTCGGCGGAAAGGTGACGCTCGCTGCTTTTTTCAAACAGCTCCAGAATTTTCAGGCGTGGCAAAGTGGCTTTGAGGCCGGCGTTTTTCAGGTCTTTTTGGTCATGCATGTCGTCAATTCTCGCGGAATCCCACAGTCGTGGTATATTAACGCCATTTTTGTGACATGTCTCTAAAAATCCCGCACGATACCATGCGCTATTTTCTTGTATTTATTATTTGCTTGCTCACAGCGTGCGGCTCTGCCTTGCCAACGGTCAAGCCCTACAAAATGGAAATCCAGCAAGGCAATGTGGTGACCTCCAAAATGTTGCTGCAGTTGCGTCCCGGTATGACCAAATCGCAGGTGCGATTTATTATGGGCACGCCGCTGGTGGTGGATAGTTTCCATAAAAATCGCTGGGATTATTTCTATCAGTTGCGCCAAGCTGGGAAAATTGTCGAGCAGCGACGCGTGATCCTGGAGTTTGAAAAAGACTTGCTGGCGCGCGTGCGCGGCGATGTGATTCCTGCCGGTTCGCAGCCTGCCGAAAACGCAGCTGATGCAAATGCGAATAAAACGATTGAAGTTGCGCCTACCAAGCCTAAAGAGAAAAGCTGGACAGAGAAACTGAAGTTCTGGAAAAAAGACGAAGCTCCGGCTGACGCCGCCAAACCTAAAACTGAATTAGAAGCCAAACCAGAGCCTAAAGCCGCGCCTGCACCAGAGGCTGTGGCAGAGCCAGCCAAAGAGGCGCCTGCCGCTGAGGTGCCGTCAGTATTGGCTGTGCCGGTGACTCCGGGAGGCGTGCAGCCTTCTGCAGAGACGCCGGTAGAAGCGCCGAAAGCTGTTGAGCCAAAAGTGGAAACGCCACCAGCTGAACCGGCAAAAGCGGAGCCAATGAAAGTTGAACCGCCAAAGCCGGAACTCACGCCAGCCGCGGAGCCAGCCAAACCTGCGCCAGCGCCTGCAGTGGTGGAGCCGGAGACTCCTGTAGTGCCGCCAAGCGAGGATGAGCGTTTGATTTTCCGTATGGACAGGACACTGCGCACCCCGGCAGTTGAGCCGCCACCGCCCGCGCCGGTTGAGGTGCCCAAAGCGCCTGCCAAGAAAATAGAGCCGCCACCACAGGAAGAGGGGCCGGGGTATTTTGAGCGTATTCTGGAACAGATAGGTTTCTAATCATGACAACAAAAATCGTAATCGCAGGCGCCAGCGGGCGCATGGGGCAGGCACTGTTGGCCGGGGTGTTTGAAGATACCGACCTGGAACTGTACGGCGCGCTGGATCGCCAGGGCAGCGCCAGCATTGGTCGTGATGCGGGTGAACTGTTTGGTAAAAATGCCGGTGTTTATATCAGTGACGATGCCACTCAGACGCTGGAAGGCGCGGACGTGCTGATCGACTTCACTCGCCCGGAAGCCACGATGGAATATCTGGAAATCTGCGCCAAACACCAGGTCAAACTGGTCATCGGCACTACAGGCTTGACGGTGGAACAAAAAGCCAAAATCGCCGAAGCGGCCAAAACTAACGCCATTATCTTTGCACCCAACATGAGCGTGGGCGTGAACCTGCTCATCAATCTGGTGGAACAGGCCGCCAAAGTGCTGAAAGATGACTACGATATCGAAGTAGTCGAGATGCACCACAGGCACAAGGTGGATGCGCCTTCTGGCACAGCCTTAAGGCTGGGCGAGGCGGCGGCCAAAGGCATAAGCGCGGATCTGAAAGACTGCGCTATCTATGCCCGCGAAGGCGTCACCGGAGAGCGCGAAGCGGGCAAAATCGGCTTTGCCACGCTGCGTGGCGGCGATGTGGTGGGCGACCACACGGTGATTTTTGCCGGCACCGGCGAACGCGTAGAACTCACGCACAAAGCCAGCAGCCGTGCCACATTCGCCCAAGGTGCGCTGCGTGCTGCGAAATTTCTGGCGGGCAAAACAAACGGCTTGTTTGATATGCGGGATGTCCTAGGGTTGGGTAAGTGAAACCGTGGTCTGACTCCTATTATTGCAAAACAAACGGCTTGTTTGATATGCGGGATGTCCTAGGGTTGGGTAAGTGAAACCGTGGTCTGACTCCTATTATTGACCCCCAGTTGAATCCGCCCGCTGACTGTAAGTGCTTGACAATACAAACCTTGGGGAACGCGCCACAGCAAAAACCTTTTCAAGTCAAATCAATGGAGTCTCACCCCATTGATTTTGGAGTTTGGAGCAGGTGTGTTTAGTGATTTTGTAGGGCGTCAATAGCGCAGCGTATTGCGCCGAAGGAAGGTTTTAGGAAAGATTTGCGAGTTTATTAAGTTCTCATGCGGCGCAATGCCTTTCAGTTATTGCGCCCTACGCTTGCTGGATAATGTGTTGAGGTACATTGGGGAGGATAACACGGAGACGGCGGGGCACGGGATGCTCAATATTGAATTGATGATGCGTTAGTTGTAGCATTTAATCGTGGCCTGTCCCCTATTATTCCTATTATTTGAAAATAATCGTGTCTGACCCCATTTATTCGTTCCGCGATGACCCCATTGATTCTCTAGCAGCTTAACACTTCATATACAACAACATTAAATGGTTTGTGAATTTTATTAATTCTAACTTTCTGTCCTGCTACACAGCTTTGAAAACAAATTGCCTCTACCGTAATTGAACCTTCCATTTGGATAACGCATTTATAAGGAACTCTAGATTGGTAATAACCTATCGTTTTCTGTATTACACCGTACTGAGAATCCAAAATAGACTCACGATAAATGCTTTTTTGATAAAAAAAATTAAGTATAAATAATAATAGAAGAGAAATAGTAGATATTAGCCAAATTAACTTAGTTTTAAGTTTCTCCTTGTTCTCAATATCATTTAGTTGTTTTTTGTAATCGTCAGCCATCTATAGCCATCACCGTCTTAATCCTCTTATAGGTAAATAATACCTCGTATGCCTGTTCTTTTGGAAGTCGTTAACAACCTGCTCTTGTCTACTACCTGCGAAAATACGAAAATAGGGGACTACGAAAATAGGGGACAGACCACGATTTCTCCATAAATAACTCTTCCTTCGGCGCAATACGCTTTGCTATTGGTGCTCAATAAAAACTTCGATTAGAATCAATAGAATCAGGCTCCATTGATACAATTCCCATGATAAAAACTTCAAACCAATATTATCTCGTCGCTCTGTTCGTCATATTCTGCGCGGTGTTTGCGTGGTCGGCTATTCGTCCGCATGATGTGTTTACTTGGTTTTTGGAAGTCGCTCCGA
>JBGANT010000008.1:0-89526 GCA_044222155.1 Methylophilus sp. | reverse complement strand
CTCCATTGATACAATTCCCATGATAAAAACTTCAAACCAATATTATCTCGTCGCTCTGTTCGTCATATTCTGCGCGGTGTTTGCGTGGTCGGCTATTCGTCCGCATGATGTGTTTACTTGGTTTTTGGAAGTCGCTCCGACGCTGATTGCGTTGCCGATTTTGTTTTTTACTTATAAAAAATTTCCGCTCACGCCATTGCTGTATGGCTTAATTCTCTTGCATGCGATTGTTTTGATGGTGGGCGGGCATTACACCTATGCACTAGTTCCAATTAACGAGATACCGCTATTTAATTGGCTACGCGATACATTTGATTTAAGCCGCAATTATTACGACCGCGTCGGGCATTTTGTGCAGGGCTTTGTGCCGGCGATGATTGCGCGCGAGATTTTGATACGTAAACAAATCGTACGCAGCAAAGGTTGGCTGTTCTTTATCGTTTGCTGCATTTGCCTGAGCATCAGCGCGGTGTACGAGTTCATCGAATGGTGGGTGGCCGTGGTTTCAGGCATGGCAGCAGAGGCCTTTCTCGGTACGCAGGGTGATGTGTGGGATACGCAATGGGATATGTTTCTGGCACTCATCGGGGCGGTTTTAGCCCAAATTTTGCTGACAAAGTTGCATGATAAACAGTTGGTTCAACTTGAACGCGCGCGTTAAATTCGCTATAATCTCGTAATTCTTGCAACGGGAAGAGTTCAGCCGACTCCTCCCGTTTTGCATATCTGGCATCGCCTCATGATGCACATATTTTTAATTGAAACAATAGTTTAGGAGCGCTTAGTGGCCACAACACGTCCAGAAAACTCGCAGCCGGCAATATTGGTATTGGCTGATGGAACAGTGTTTCATGGGGTCTCTATTGGCGCTGCTGGCCATACCGTCGGCGAGGTGGTGTTCAATACCAGCATAACCGGCTATCAGGAAATCCTGACTGATCCATCCTACACCGAGCAAATCGTCACGCTGACTTATCCGCATATCGGCAACTACGGCACTAATGTCGAGGATGTCGAATCAGGCCAAGTTTACGCCGCCGGTTTGGTGATTCGCAATCTTCCGCTTTTGGAAAGTAATTTCCGCAGCAGCCAGAATCTGAGCGCTTATCTGCAAGCTAATAATATCGTGGCGATTGCAGACATTGACACCCGTGCGTTGACGCGCATCCTGCGCGAAAAAGGCGCGCAGGCCGGCTGCATCATGGCGGGCGACGTGGACGCCAACAAGGCGCTGGGACTAGCGAAAGGCTTCCCAGGCTTGTCTGGCATGGATTTGGCCAAAGTGGTTACCTGTAAATCGGCTTATGAGTTCAGTGAGCCTGAGTGGGTGCTGGGCAAAGGGTTTGCCAAAACAGCAGAGCAGAAATTCCATGTGGTTGCGTTTGATTACGGCGTAAAGCGCAACATACTCAGAATGCTGGTTTCGCGCGGCTGCAGGGTGACTGTGCTGCCTGCGCAAGCAAGTGCTGAAGAGGCGCTTAAATACAAGCCAGATGGTATTTTCTTATCCAATGGCCCAGGCGATCCGGAGCCGTGCGATTATGCGATTTCGGCGATTCAAACACTGGTGGAAACCGGCATCCCGACGTTTGGTATCTGTTTGGGGCACCAGCTGCTGGCATTGGCGAGCGGCGCCAAGACGATGAAAATGAAATTCGGACACCATGGCGCCAATCACCCGGTGCAGGATATCGAAAGCAAGCGCGTGTATATCACCAGCCAGAATCATGGCTTTGCCGCCAACCCGGCGACTTTGCCGAACAATGTGAAAGTGACGCATGTGTCCCTGTTTGATGGCAGCTTGCAAGGGATCGCGCGTACCGATAAGCCGGCATTCAGTTTCCAGGGGCACCCCGAGGCGAGCCCCGGGCCGCACGAAATGAGTTATTTGTTTGACCGCTTCATTAGCATGATGCAGGAAAGGAAGGCTGGCTAATGGCTAAGCGTACGGATATTAAAAGTATTCTGATTATTGGTGCTGGCCCGATCGTCATCGGCCAGGCCTGTGAGTTCGATTATTCTGGCGCGCAAGCCTGTAAGGCGCTTAAGGAAGAAGGCTATCGCGTCATTCTGGTGAATTCCAACCCAGCGACGATTATGACTGACCCGGAAATGGCAGATGCGACCTACATCGAGCCAATCACTTGGCAGATGGTGGAAAAGATCATCGAGAAGGAAAAACCGGATGCCTTGCTGCCGACCATGGGCGGGCAAACTGCATTGAACTGCGCGCTGGATCTGGACAAGCACGGTGTGCTGAAAAAACATAACGTGGCGATGATTGGCGCGTCCAAAGAGGCTATCGACAAAGCTGAGGATCGTCAGAAGTTCAAGGAAGCGATGACCAAGATCGGTCTCGCCTCCGCAAGGTCTGCGATTGCGCATAGTCTGGAAGAGGCTTTGCAGGTACAGGCCAATATTGGCTATCCAGCCATTATTCGCCCATCGTTCACCATGGGCGGTAGCGGCGGCGGCATTGCCTATAACCGTGAAGAGTTCATTGCTATTTGCGAACGCGGTCTGGATGCATCGCCCACCAACGAGTTGCTGATTGAAGAATCGCTGCTCGGCTGGAAAGAATACGAGATGGAAGTGGTGCGCGACAAGGCGGACAACTGCATCATCATCTGTTCTATCGAGAACCTGGATCCAATGGGCGTACATACCGGTGACAGTATTACCGTTGCGCCCGCACAGACACTGACCGATAAGGAATATCAGATCATGCGCAACGCCTCGCTGGCGGTGCTGCGCGAAATCGGCGTGGATACGGGCGGCTCCAACGTGCAGTTCGCCATCAATCCGAACGATGGCCGTATGGTGGTGATTGAGATGAACCCGCGCGTGTCACGTTCATCCGCGCTGGCCTCCAAGGCGACCGGTTTCCCGATTGCAAAAGTGGCGGCCAAACTGGCAGTGGGTTATACGCTGGATGAACTCAAGAATGAGATCACCGGCGGTGCAACCCCGGCCAGTTTTGAGCCTTCCATTGACTACGTGGTCACCAAAGTGCCGCGTTTCGCTTTCGAGAAATTCCCGCAGGCGGATAGTCGCCTGACGACACAGATGAAATCAGTGGGTGAAGTGATGGCGATGGGCCGCACCTTTCAGGAATCCTTCCAGAAAGCCCTGCGCGGCTTGGAGGTAGGAGTGGATGGTCTGGATGAAATTACTTCGGACGTGGATAGAATCACCAAAGAAATGGGGGAGGCTGGTCCTGAGCGTATCTGGTACGTAGCGGACGCATTTAGGACCGGGATGAGTATCCAGCATGTGTTTGATATTACCAAGATCGACCCCTGGTTCCTGGTACAGATCAAGGATATCGTGGACCGCGAAGATGCCCTGAAAGGCAAGCATATCGCCGATTTGGACAAGGGGGCTTTATACCAGCTGAAACGCCGCGGCTTTTCAGATCGTCGTCTGGCCAAACTGCTGGATACTGACCAGCATGCCGTGCGTGCCTATCGCCAAGCCTTGGGTGTGCGCCCGGTATATAAACGTGTGGACACTTGCGCAGCAGAATTTGCGACCAATACGGCCTATATGTACTCAACCTATGAGCCATATTGCGAGGCCGAACCATCCAGCAAGAAGAAGATCATGGTATTGGGTGGCGGCCCAAACCGTATTGGTCAAGGCATCGAGTTCGACTATTGCTGCGTGCATGCGGCCCTTGCGATGCGCGATGATGGTTATGAAACCATTATGGTCAACTGTAACCCGGAAACGGTTTCTACAGACTACGACACTTCCGACCGCCTGTATTTCGAGCCAGTAACGCTGGAAGATGTGCTGGAGGTCGTGCATATCGAAAAACCGGTTGGCGTGATTGTGCAATACGGCGGCCAAACGCCGCTGAAACTCGCGCGTGACCTGGAAAAAGCCGGTGTGCCTATTATCGGTACCACGCCGGATGCGATCGACCGTGCGGAAGACCGCGAACGCTTCCAGCAAATGCTGCACGATTTGGGCCTGAAGCAACCGCCCAACCGCACTGCACGTGCACCGGAGGAGGCGATACGCTTGGCTACCGAGATTGGTTATCCATTGGTAGTGCGCCCATCCTATGTGCTGGGTGGCCGTGCGATGGAAATCGTGCATGAACAAAGCCAGCTGGAGCGTTACATGCGCGAAGCGGTGAAAGTCTCCAATGAATCTCCGGTGTTGCTGGATCGCTTCCTGAACGATGCGATTGAAGTAGATGTGGACGCGCTAAGTGATGGCGAAGATGTGCTGATTGGCGGCATCATGCAGCACGTGGAGCAAGCCGGTGTGCACTCGGGTGACTCGGCTTGTTCATTACCACCTTACAGTTTGAGCAGCGATTTGCAGGACGAATTGCGTCGCCAAACCGTGCAGATGGCCAAGGCACTGGGCGTGAAAGGTCTGATGAACGTGCAGTTTGCGGTGCAAAATACAGGTCAAGGTGACGTCGTATACGTGCTGGAGGTAAATCCGCGCGCATCACGTACCGTGCCGTTCGTCTCCAAGGCTTGTGGTTTGCAGTTGGCGAAAATCGCTGCGCGCTGCATGGCTGGGCAAAGCCTGAAATCGCAAGGCGTGACCAAAGAAGTGGTGCCACCATATTACTCGGTTAAAGAAGCGGTATTTCCGTTTATCAAGTTTCCTGGCGTAGATACGATTCTGGGCCCGGAAATGAAATCCACCGGCGAGGTGATGGGCGTGGGGGCGACCTTTGCCGAAGCGTTTGTAAAATCGCAGTTGGGTGCGTCCGTGCGCATGCCTACAGGCGGCAGGGCGTTTATCAGTGTACGTAATGAGGATCATCAGAAAGTGGTCGATATTGCCAAGGATTTGGTCAAACTCGGCTTTACCTTGGTGGCTACCAAGGGCACGGCACGCGCGCTGGAAGAACATGGATTGACCGTGACACCGGTGAATAAGGTGGCGGAAGGCCGTCCGCATATCGTGGACATGATCAAGAACGACGAGATCAATTTTATCGTCAATGTGACCGAAGACAAAAAAGCGATTACCGATTCTTATGAGATTCGCCGCAGCGCCTTGCAGAATAAAGTGACTTATTACACCACCCTGGCGGGTGCACGTGCTGCATGCATCGGCATGGCGCAGAGCAAGGAAATGCAAGTGTATTCCGTACAGGACTTGCACAAAAAACTCGCTTAACATACACTTTCTCTAATTAAAACCACGCTCAAACGGGTGTGGTTTATTTTTTTACCCAATGTTTTTTGTAAGGCTTTAATATGGCAGTGAATCAAATCCCGGTCACCGTGCGCGGTGCCGAGTTGTTGAAAGAAGAATTGCAGCGTTTGCGCAGTGTGGATAGACCCAATATCATTCAGGCGATTGCCGAGGCGCGGGCGCAGGGTGATTTGTCCGAGAATGCGGAATACGAATCGGCAAAAGAGCGTCAAAGCTTTATCGAAGGCCGTATTGCCGAGCTGGAAGCCAAGTTAAGCAATCTGCAAATCATAGACCCTGCGACACTGAATGCAGAAGGCCGTGTCGTGTTTGGGGCGACCGTGAAGATTGAGGAGCTGGAATCCGGCGATGTCAAAACCTACCAAATCGTGGGCGATGATGAGGCGGATATCAAGGCAGGCAAGATTTCAGTGAGCTCACCGATTGCGCGCGGCTTAATCGGCAAAAGCGAAGGTGATGTGGCGGAAGTGTCTGCCCCTGGCGGCGTCAAGGAATACGAAGTGCTAGATGTGCAATATATCTAGACAACAATAAATCTAGGCGAGTAGAACCGTGCAGAAACTTTCATTAATCGTGGTCACGCTTTGGGTAGGTGCGCTTTGGATGACAGGCATCACCGCCTATACTTTATTTCAAGCACTGGATGACACAAAACTGGCAGGTAACCTTGCTGGCAAACTGTTTGAGATTGTCAGTTACATTGGTATCGCCAGCGCGATCTTCCTGATGATTCAGCGCTTGCTGTCCTACAGCACTGGCGCGCTCAAGCAGAGCTATTTCTGGGCAATTTTCGTAATGTTCCTGCTGGTGCTGGCCGGGCATTTCGGCATCCAGCCATTGTTGGCGCAGCTCAAGGCCAGCGCTATGCCGGCGGATGTGATGCATAGCGTGTTCGCAGACCGTTTTAGAGCCTGGCATGGGATTGCCAGTGTTGCTTATGTGATTGAGTGCTTGCTGGGTGTGGTTTTGGTGCTCAAGGCGCGCTAAAACTTGGGAATCACGACTTTCGCTTTTTCTTTCACCGTTTCGCTGGCGCGGTAAAAAATCAATTGCTTGCCGATATGATGCACCTGCGTTGCGCCGGTTGCGCTGGCAATGGCGTCATACATGGCTTTGCGGGCATCGCGGTCGTCGCCCGCCACTTGCACTTTAATCAGCTCATGCGCGTTCAGGCTGCGTTCGATTTCCTGTAGTACGTTTTCAGACAAGCCCTGATTGCCGATAGTCACCACCGGATTGAGGCTGTGTGCCAGCCCACGCAGATGGGCGATTTGTTTGGACGATAATTTCATAGCCGCTATTTTAACATGGCCATACACATGCGCGCGTTCATTGCCAAATATAATGGCCCGCGAGGCAGGCAGGATGTGCTTTCCAGGCTGATAATCTTTATAATGAAATCTATATGAAACCCAGCAGAACCAGTAAAGCGCAAAATAATAGTGGTCTGTCCCCTATTGTTGGTGGTCTGTCCCCTATTGTTGCTATTGTTGCTATTGTTGCTTTTGCTTTATTTATATTGATCACTGCATGCACGCAATATGCATATACTTCTTTCATTCGATTGAATAAAGAATCTAATAATAAGGTGCGGGTTTTTCTTGGCAGTAAAGAGGCAGAATATTTTTTACTTAATAAAGAAGATTTTCAGCAAAGAATATTGCCTGAAATGCAAAAACAAAACCTCTGCCCTCGTGGATATAGGTATGTACCGAGGTCAATATCTGCAAGTGGGCAAGGGTTGCAACTATCATATCTTGTGGAATGTTTTGAAAAAATAAGGCAAGAATAATAGGGGCACAGCTTTTACGACTAATTAATAAAAGAATAATAGGGGACAGACCAAAAGAATAATAGGGGACAGACAAAGAATAATAGAGAATAATAGGGGACAGACCACAGAATAATAGAATAATAGAATAATAGAATAATAGAATAATAGAATAATAGAATAATAGAATAATAGAATAATAGAATAATAGAATAATAGAATAATAGAATAATAGAATAATAGAATAATAGAATAATAGAATAATAGAATAATAGAATAATAGAATAATAGAATAATAGGGGACAGACCACAGAATAATAGAATAATAGGGGACAGACCACGATTAAATGCTACAATTGGGGCATATTTAATCAACTGTTGAGCGTCCCATGCCTCGCCGTCCTCGCGTTATCCTCCCCAACGTCCCGCAACACATTATCCAACGCGGCAATAACCGACAAGCCTGCTTTTATGCCGATGAGGATTATCTTTCTTATCTTGAATGGCTGAAAGAATATTCAGAAAAAACCGACTGTAAAATTCACGCCTACGTATTGATGACCAACCATGTGCATTTACTGGTTTCTACCGACAAAGCTGAGGCCGTTGGCGCCATGATGAAAGCGCTGGGGCAGCGCTATGTGCAATACATCAATAAAATGTACAAACGTACTGGCACCTTGTGGGAAGGGCGCTATAAGTCTTGCCCCACGCAGGCAGAAACCTATTTGCTGGCTTGCCAGCGCTATATTGAGCTTAACCCTGTGCGTGCCAATATAGTGAACCATCCTGCGGAGTACCGATGGAGCAGTTATGCGGTAAATGCCCAGGGAGCTAAACCAGAACGTGGGGATGGTGAGATTGTTACCCCGCACCCTTTATACCAAGCCCTAGGTGCTGATGATGCAAGTAGACAGGCCGCTTACCGTGAGTTGTTTCGATATCAACTGGATATAGGCGTGGTGGATGAAATACGCAAGGCAACCAATGGAAATTATGCGCTGGGCAATGCCTTGTTTGTGCAACAGATTGAAGAGGCGTTGGGAAGGCGTGTGACGGCTGGCAAGGCGGGGCGGCCGAAGTTGTTAAATACGGCGTAAAATAATGTGTTTTAAATGTAAGTTAAAAACTCAATGAAACCATCTCGTACCAGTAAAGCGTGGATGCAGGAGCATCTGAACGACGAGTTCGTGAAACGCGCGCAGAAGGATGGTTATCGTGCCCGTGCTGCTTACAAACTCATTGAGATCGATGATAAGGATAAGCTCATCAAGCCCGGCATGACTGTGGTGGATTTGGGCGCCACGCCTGGCAGTTGGTGTCAGGTGGCAGTGCAACGCCTGAAAGGTCAGGGCAAAATCATCGCATTGGATATTCTGGAGATGCAGCCGATTCCCGGCGTGTTGTTCATTCAGGGGGATTTTCGCGAAGAAGTTGTACTCAAGCAACTGGAAGCCGCGATAGAAAATAAGCCGGTGGACCTTGTAATTGCCGATATGGCCCCCAATATCAGTGGTGTGAAGGATGTGGATCAGGCGGGCGCAATGTATCTGACCGAACTGGCGCTGGATTTTTGCCAGCATTGGCTAAAACCGGGCGGCAACTTTCTGGTCAAAGTGTTTGTCGGTAGCGGTTTTGATGAACTTGTAAAGCATATGCGAATGCAGTTCGACAAGGTGGTGACGCGCAAGCCGAAAGCCTCGCGTGATCGCAGCAGTGAAGTCTACTTGCTAGGACTTAATAAAAAGTCTTAAGCGCTTGATTTTGAGTTAAAATGAAACAAAGCTTCACGCTTTAAAGGAATTTAACCAAGTGAAAAATATTCTTAAAAACGTCATCCTCTGGATTGCGATATTTTCTGTGCTGACGATGGTATTCAACCAATTCGTCGATATGGGCAAAGCCAAGAGTGAGATTGTTTACTCGCAGTTCATGCAAGAGGTAAAAGACGGAAATATCGACAAGGTGCAGATAGAAGGCCGTACCGTACATGGTACTCGTCGTGATGGCAAGGAATTTACAACCTATGCACCGGATGACCTGTGGATGGTCAGCGACCTGCTGAAATATAAGGTGCGAATCGAAGCCAAAGCACCGCAGCAGCGCTCCATCCTGCTGGAAATCCTGATGTCCTGGTTCCCGATGCTGTTGTTGATTGGTGTATGGATTTTCTTTATGCGCCAGATGCAAGGCGGCGGCAAAGGTGGTGGCCCGTTTTCGTTCGGTAAAAGCAAAGCGCGCCAGCTGGATGAATCCAACAATAGCACCACGTTTGCTGATGTAGCAGGCTGCGACGAAGCCAAGGAAGAAGTGTCCGAGCTGGTGGATTTCCTGAAAGACCCAGGCAAGTTTCAGAAGCTAGGCGGCCGTATCCCGCGCGGTGTGTTGATGGTTGGCCCCCCAGGCACCGGTAAAACCTTGCTGGCACGTGCCATTGCGGGCGAGGCCAAAGTGCCATTCTTTACCATTTCCGGTTCTGACTTTGTCGAGATGTTTGTCGGCGTGGGTGCTGCGCGCGTGCGTGACATGTTTGAGACCGCGAAAAAGAACTCGCCGTGCATCGTATTTATCGACGAGATTGACGCCGTAGGCCGTCATCGCGGCGCAGGTACCGGTGGCGGCAACGATGAGCGCGAACAGACCTTGAACCAGTTGCTGGTGGAGATGGATGGCTTTGAGGCCAACTCTGGCGTGATCGTGATTGCCGCAACCAACCGTGCAGACGTATTGGATAAAGCTTTGCTGCGCCCAGGCCGTTTTGACCGTCAAGTAATGGTCGGCCTGCCTGATATCAAAGGCCGCGAGCAGATTTTGCTGGTGCATATGCGCAAAGTGCCAATCGACCCGGATGTCAAAGCGGATATTATCGCGCGTGGCACACCGGGTTTCAGCGGTGCAGATCTGGCTAATTTGGTCAACGAAGCTGCGCTGTTTGCAGCACGCCGTAATAAGCGTACGGTGGATATGCAGGACTTTGAAGACGCTAAAGACAAAATCTTCATGGGGCCTGAGCGTAAGAGTATGGTTATGCGTGAGGAAGAGCGTCGCAATACGGCGTATCACGAATCCGGCCATGCCGTGGTGGCAAAAATGTTGCCGAAGGCTGATCCTGTTCACAAGGTCACCATTATGCCGCGCGGCTGGGCGCTTGGCTTGACGTGGCAATTGCCGGAGTTCGACCGCATCAGCAATTACAAAGACAAGATGCTGGAAGAGATCTCCATCCTGTTCGGCGGGCGCATTGCCGAGGAAATCTTCATGCACCAGATGTCGACAGGTGCGAGTAACGACTTTGAGCGTGCAACCAAGTTGGCGCGTGCGATGGTGACCAAATATGGGATGAGCGATGCGTTGGGTACCATGGTGTACGCCGGAGACGAGCAGGATTCGTTCTTTGGTAGCATGTCGTCGCGCACCGTGTCAGAAGCCACGCAACAGAAAGTGGATGCCGAGATTCGCCGCATTTTGGATGAGCAATATGCGGTCGCGCGCAAGATTCTGGAAGATAATCGCGACAAAGTAGAGGCAATGACTGCGGCTTTGCTGGAGTACGAAACCATTGATGCCGACCAGATCAACGACATCATAGCTGGCTTGCCAGTGCGGGCTCCCAAACCACGTGAAAACAAAAACACGAACGGCGGCGCAAGTTCTGGAGGTGCTTCTGTAAACCCGGCTCCTCAGCCTACGGCAAAAGGTGAGTAATAGTTAAGGTTAAGGAGTGAACAAGGGTTGGCACGCCAACCCTTTTCTTTTTATGCAACTGCATTGCGGAAAATTTACGCTGGATTTAACCGCGCCGCGCGTGATGGGCATCGTGAACGTCACGCCGGATTCTTTTTCGGACGGCGGGCGTTATGTCAGCACGCAAAAAGCGGTATCCCATGCATTGCAGCTAGTGGAAGAAGGTGCAGACATATTGGATATTGGTGGCGAATCCACGCGCCCCGGCGCTGCGCCTGTGCCTTTGCAAGAAGAGCTGGACCGTGTGATGCCGGTTCTAGAATCGCTTGTAAAACAGGTCAACATCCCTATTTCAATCGACACCTACAAGCCACAAGTCATGCGAGCGGCGATTGCCGCCGGTGCCAGCATGGTGAATGATGTGCGTGCGTTGCAAGAGGAAGGTGCGCTGGCTGCTGTGGCTAACTCTGATGTGGCGGTGTGTCTGATGCACATGCAGGGTACGCCGCAGACCATGCAGGAGCACCCGCACTATGACGATGTAGTACATGAGGTAACAAGCTTTTTGACGGCACGCCTACAGGCCTGTCTGGATGCGGGGATTCGAGTGTCGCGTATCGTGCTGGACCCAGGCTTCGGCTTTGGCAAAACCCGTGAACATAACATTTTGCTTGCGCGGGAACTGGGCGTTTTTTGTGCGTTGGGACAGCCGGTACTGGTTGGCTTATCGCGTAAATCCGTGCTCGGGCAAGTCACCGGTAATGATGTGGATGCAAGGCTACATGCCAGCGTTGCGGCGGCGGTTATCTCGGCGATGAAAGGTGCTAAAATCCTGCGTGTGCATGATGTGGCAGCAACAAAAGAAGCGCTTAAAATTGTTTCAGCAATAGAGTAGATTTTATGAGTAGAAAATATTTCGGTACGGATGGCATACGCGGCAAAGTGGGCGAAAGCATCATCACGCCGGATTTCGTGATGCGGTTGGGCTACGCTGCAGGCCGCGTCCTGATTGGACTTGAGAGCAACCTTGCTAAGGGTGCGCATCCTGCTGTGTTGATTGGCAAGGATACACGGATCTCCGGCTACATGCTGGAAGCCGCGTTAGAGGCGGGCTTGTCAGCGGCTGGTGTGGATGTGCTATTGACCGGCCCGATGCCGACACCAGCGATTGCCTACCTTACGCGTGCGTTGCGCGCCCAAGCCGGTATCGTGATTTCTGCTTCGCACAACCCGTATTACGATAATGGCATTAAATTCTTTTCCGCGCAAGGCACTAAATTGCCGGATGAGGTGGAGTTGGCCATTGAGGCTGAACTCGATAAGCCGATGCAAGTCATGGAATCGGCCAAGCTAGGCAAGGCGCGACGCATTGACGATGCGGCCGGGCGGTATGTCGAGTTTTGCAAAAGCACCTTCCCCAACAATCTGGATTTGCGCGGCTTGAAAATCGTGCTGGATTGCGCGCATGGTGCAACTTACCATGTGGCTCCGCCGGTGTTTCACGAGTTGGGTGCTGAAGTTATTGCTATCGGCAACCATCCGGATGGCTTGAACATCAATCACTGCGTGGGGTCTACGCATCCGCAAGCTTTGCAGAAAGCGGTTGTCGACCATCAGGCGGATTTGGGCATTGCGTTCGATGGCGATGGCGACCGCGTGATGATGGTGGATGCGAAAGGCAACCTGCTGGATGGCGATCAATTGTTGTATATCATCGCGCTGGGGCTTTACGGCAAGGGCAAGCTCAAAGGCGGCGTGGCGGGGACGCTCATGACCAATCTCGCGCTGGAACAAGCCTTGCAGGAGCACCAGATTCCATTTGCGCGCGCCAAAGTGGGTGACCGCTACGTGCTGGAAATGCTGCTGGAAAAGAACTGGAAACTGGGTGGCGAGAATTCCGGTCACATCCTCACGCTGGATAAACACACCAGTGGCGATGCGATTATCGCGGCTTTGCAAGTGTTGCAGGCGCTCAAACTCAGCGGCAAAACGCTGCTGCAGATGGGCGAGCAACTCAAGCTGTATCCACAGGTGCTCATCAACGTAACCACCAAGCAGAAGGTAGATTTGCAGACTGATGCGATTCAAGCTGCCGTCAAACAGGCAGAAGCCGAGCTGAAAGATACGGGGCGCGTGCTACTGCGCGCTTCTGGCACCGAGCCGAAAATCCGCGTGATGGTAGAAGGCAAAGACGGCGCCCAAGTGCAAAACTTGGCAGAACGAATTGCAGATATTGTAAGGAAAGTGACAGGCTAAAATATTTAGCCTGCCAATGATGTGTTCTTCTTAGACTTTCGCCAGCGCCTGATCCAAGTCTTCCAGAATGTCGTCTATGTGCTCAATGCCAATCGACAAGCGCACCATATCTTCTGAAACACCTGCTTTCTTCAGCTCTTCCGGCCCTAACTGGCGGTGCGTGGTGCTGGCCGGGTGGCAGGCCAGCGATTTCGCGTCGCCAATATTCACCAGACGGGTAATCAGTTTAAGCGCATCCTGAAAGCGCGCGCCGCCTTTTGCCCCTTCCTTGACCCCGAATGTGAGGATGCCTGATGCGCGGCCGCCCATGTATTTGTCTATCAATTTTTTATCGGCATGGCCTGGCAGGCCAGCGTAATTGACCCAGCTGGCTTTGGGGTGTGATTGCAGGAATTGCGCGACTTTCAGGGTGTTGTCACAGATTCTGTCCATCCTTAAGGCCAGTGTTTCGATGCCTTGCAGAATCAGGAACGAGTTGAAGGGCGATATCGCCGCGCCGGTATTGCGCAGCGGCACGACACGGGCGCGGCCGATAAAAGCTGCCGGGCCAAGCGCTTCGGTATACACCACGCCGTGGTATGAGACATCCGGCTCGTTCAGGCGTTTGAAACGCTTTTTGTGATCCGCCCAGGGGAATTTGCCGGAATCGACAATCGCGCCGCCTATGCTATTGCCGTGGCCGCCCAGATATTTGGTGAGCGAGTGAATCACGATGTCTGCACCGTGCTCGATAGGCCTGCACAGATAGGGCGATGGCACGGTGTTATCCACCATCAGCGGAATGCCGTGGCGGTGCGCGATTTCTGCCAGTGCTTTGAAATCGGTGATGTTGCCGAGCGGGTTGCCAATGGATTCGCAATAAATCGCTTTGGTTTTGTCATCAATCAGCTTTTCGAACGAGGCCGGGTCACGGTAATCCGCAAAGCGCACATCGATGCCGTATTGCGGCAAGGTATGGGCGAACAGATTATAAGTGCCGCCGTAGAGCGTGGAGGATGAAATGATATTGTCACCCGCTTCGGCAATCGTCATGATGGAATAGGTGATCGCGGCCTGCCCCGAAGCGAGCGCCAGGCCTGCAATGCCGCCTTCCAGTTCGGCCACGCGCTTTTCCAGCACGTCCGAGGTGGGGTTCATGATGCGTGTGTAGATGTTGCCGGCAACTTTCAAATCGAATAAATCGGCACCATGCTGGGTGTTATCAAACGCGTAAGAGGTGGTTTGATAGATAGGGACGGCCACCGCCTTGGTGGTTGGGTCCGGGGAGTATCCCCCATGCACTGCAATGGTATCGAGTTTCATATGTTTGCCTTTCTACAATCCTGAATGATGAGTCGCCAGTGGAACTATACGCAATTCCCAGCCAAGACGTAAATACTTAAAAAATATAATCTTAGGCCTATAAAGTGGACGCCTTAATATGCTCTAGATGACGACCCTACCAACTTTTGGCGTCGCTTTAGTTCATGCGCCTGCACGTTTTTAACACATCCAAGCGTAAAACAGTATAAATCTTTAAAAATCAATCTGATAGTCAAAAAACTTTCATCAAAATTTCATCGTGCTGACATCTGTCAAATTTATAGTCGCATCATCTAACATTGTAGGCGTTAGCGATGCACTTCAATCAAGTCCGTTTTTATTGGAACCGCATACAAGCTTGGGATGGCGCACTGTGCGTTTCAATCAGTCGAACCGGCCAATACCGGCTGGTGCGTAATGTTTTTCGCGCTGTCAGTCGTCTTGGGGATGGGGTATTCTGGTACACCCTGATGCTGGCAATTCTGGTGACGCAGCAATCGGATGGGATTAAGCCGGTTTTGCATATGCTTTGCACCGGGCTGAGCGGTACGATGATTTACAAGTGGCTCAAGCATAAAACGCATCGCCCTCGTCCGTATCAGGTGCGTCAGGATGTGCATATCACCGGCAAACCGCTGGACAGGTTCAGCTTTCCATCAGGCCACACGCTGCATGCGGTTTGTTTCGGGCTAGTGGCGATTTATTACTTCCCTGTGTTGACTGTTCTGGTAGCGCCGTTTGTGCTGATGGTGGCTATGTCGCGCGTAGTGCTTGGCCTACATTACCCCAGTGATGTGCTCGCAGGCGCGGCTATTGGCTATGCCTTGGTGCTGGGCTCTATTAGTTTGCTTGCCTAGATAGCAACTTGCAGGACAATCAAACCAGTTCTCTGGCCGGGCTACGGCTAAAGTAATGGTCAATCGGCGTTGAAACCCGTATCCGTAAATCCCCCAGGCATTGTGTGCGCCAAATGCTTAATTCTGTAGCGCTCAGATTGCTCAATTCCGGCTCCCAGTGCGGCCGTTGGCCGTTTAGCGTAAAGTGGAAGTGACTCAAGGCGTGCTCGGTTTTGTTCAGGTAGTAGCCTAAATTCTTGATCAACTCCATGTCGCGCAGCTTGATGAGCCACAACAAACTATGCGAGATACGGCTGAATCGCAGCAATCTATCGAGTTTGGAAAGTCGGCACAATTGTTTTCTTGCATCAGTGGCTTTGACACTAAATGCTTTCGTGGTGAACTTGGTCAGTTCCTCCAAATGCATGTTGATCAGCTTGTGCGGTGGGTGTGCAATGTGCCGACTGATATGACCGTCCATTGCCCATTCCGAAACCACATGCGTCACAATCGTGCGGTTAAGCCATTTGGCCTCGTGCGCAGGCACAAAATGGTTATGCGCAATCACATCGACAAACAAATGGCTGGCATAGCCAATCGCAATGGCCAGCTCCTGTTCGGATTCTGCATTTTCCAACATCCGCTCGGAAATATGCCACTGGTGTGATGCGCTGAATGATTTGGAAATGACCGCCAGATCAGGCAAACAGGCACCTGCCAGCACCAAGCGCGGGAACTGCTGCATAGCTTGGCGGATTCTATCATCCAATAACGGTGGTACGCACAACAGCAAGTGTTGAGAAAAGTAGATATGGGTATAAAGCCCCCATGCATTGGCATCCAACGCATACAGGCTGAATGAGGCCGCCCATAACATTTTGATATGGAAACGCTTTTTCATGGCGCGTAATTTGGCATCGTTAGATGAAATCGGTGTGACAAACTGATGATGATTTTGTGAAAATGCCTTTTCCGGTCATCAAACTGTCATCTTGGGTCATTAGCATGCACAAAAAGTCAGGGTAATCTCATGAATATATTATTGATTTCCGATGTTTATTTTCCACGTGTGAATGGGGTTTCCACCTCGATACGGACATTCACGCACCAGTTGCAGCAACTTGGGCACACCGTGCATTTGCTGGCGCCGGATTATGGCGTGCAAACCGATGATGAAGCGTGGATTACACGCATTCCATCCCGCAGCATTTACTTCGACCCGGAAGATAAATTGATGCGATACCGGCAAGTGTTGGCGAAAATTCCAATGTTGCGAGAGAGGCATTTTGATGTGGTGCATATCCACACGCCGTTTGTGGCGCATTACGCCGGGTTGAAGATCGCCAAAGCGCTCAACCTGCCGGTGGTGGAGACGTATCACACCTTCTTTGAAGATTACCTGCATCACTATTTACCGTGGATTCCTAAAGGCCTCGCCAAGCGTGTGGCGAGATGGGTGTCGAAAAAACAATGCAATGCGCTGGATGCGGTGATTTCTCCTTCGCAACCTATGCTGGATGTGTTGCGGGAATACGGGGTTGTCACACACGGTGAGGTGATTGCGACCGGCTTGCAGGATGGCAGCTTCGCCAAGGCCGATGCCATGACTTTTCGCGAGAAGTATGATATCCCATTGAGTCGCCCGATGTTGCTGTATGTGGGGCGTGTTGCGCATGAAAAGAACATTGATTTCCTGTTGAGGAAAGTCAGCCTGCTTAGGCAGCAATTGCCGGAAGTTTTGCTGGTGGTAACGGGTGAAGGCCCGGCAGAAACGCATTTGCACAAGCAAGTGAAATTGCTCGGTATCGAGGAGAATGTCCGTTTTATCGGTTATCTGGATCGCAACACCGAGTTGAATGCCTGCTACAAAGCGGCAGATGTTTTCGTGTTTGCCTCCAAGAGTGAAACACAAGGCCTAGTGCTGCTGGAGGCGATGGCGCAAGGTACGCCGGTAGTGGCGATTGCCGAGCTGGGAACCGCGTCCATTCTCAGGGAAGGGCATGGCGCAAGGATTGCGCCGGATAACGAAGAGGCGTTTGCGCAAATTGTGCATGAATTGCTGATGCAGCCATCGGCGCGTACTCTTTTGGGTGAGTCCGGCAAGCAGTATGCGAGCCAGCACTGGTCTGCTACAGCCAAGGCCAAACAATTGGCCGGGTTTTATCAGTTTTGCCTGCAAAACAACAAGGGCGCCTGAGCGCCCTTGTTGAATCACATTGTCCGCTTACAGGAACGTTTTTCCGAAACTGAAGAACAGCGCGGCAATAATCGCCGAAGCTGGGATAGTGATAATCCATGCCCAGACGATGCGCGAAGCCAAGCCCCAGCGCACGGCAGAGGCGCGGCGGGAAAGGCCAACCCCTACAATCGCACCGGTGATGGTGTGTGTGGTGGAGACTGGGATGCCGAGCGATGTCGCTAAAAACAAAGCGATGGAACCAGAAGTTTGCGCGCAGAAGCCGCCTGTCGGGCGAATGCGGGTGATGCCCATGCCCATGGTGCGTACAATACGCCAGCCACCGAACAATGTGCCCAGGCCCATGGCTAGCTGGCAGGAAATTACCACCCAGGTTGGCACATCGAAATCACCCTTCAGGTAGCCATTCGCGTAAAGCAATACAGTGATAATCCCCATGGTTTTTTGCGCATCGTTGGCGCCATGCCCCAGGCTGAACAGCGATGATGAGATAAACTGTAGCTTGTTGAAGCGGCTTTCGGTCTTGTACGGCTGAGATTTTTCAAAAAGCCATAACACTGCAATCGACATCAAAAGTGCCAGCAACATGCCAAATAAAGGGGATAGGAAAATGGCCAAGCCGGTAATCATCAGTTTTTCACCGACGATGATTCCACCCATGCCAGCTTGGGAAAACCCTGCGCCCAGCAAGCCCCCAATCAAGGCGTGCGAAGACGAGGAGGGAATGCCAAACCACCAGGTAATGATGTTCCAGCTAATCGCTCCGCCAAGCGCACCAAATATCACGGCATTGTTGACCACTTCCGGGTTGATGATGCCCTTACCTATTGTGTCGGCCACATGCAGGCCAAAGAACAAGAAAGCGATGAAATTGAAAAAAGCTGCCCAAGCTACTGCAGCTTGCGGCGTGAGCAGACGGGTGGAGACCATCAGCGCGATGGAGTTGGCCGCGTCATGGAACCCGTTCATGAAGTCGAATGCGAGTGCTACGAGCACCAGCAACCCCATAATCAAAATGGCGTGTTCAATCATAATAAACCCGCCTTAGATGCGCTCAAGCACTACACCGTGAATCACATCGGCCACATCTTCGCAGCTGTCTACCGCGGCTTCGAACAGGTCATACAGTTCTTTTGCACGAATGAGGTTGCGGGCATCAGTCTCTTCTGCAAACAAACGTTTCATGCCTGCCCGCATGACATGGTCAGCCTCGCCTTCAATGATTGAGATTTCTTCGCATAATTTAAGGATGCGGTCAGCGTTTTTCATGTCAGAAAGCAGAATCACTACGTCACGTACTTTTTCTGCGGCGCGTAGCAGAATTTGCCCCAAAGCGGCCATTTCCGGTGTGAAGCTGATGTGACCATACACAAAAGTGCGTTGCGGGATGTCTTCGCAGGTGTCAACGATATCATCTAACGCATTGGCCAGCTCGCGTATCTCCCGACGGTCAAATGGTGTGATAAAGGTTTTGTGCAAGCTAAGTAGTATCTCTTTGGTGTATTCATCGGCTTCGGATTCATGTTTGCGGATTTCCTCAAATTGTTTTTGGAACAGGTTCGCATCATCAGTTGCTGACATGACAGCCAAGGTTTTTGCGCCTTTTACCACGCATTCAGCTAAGTTGTTGAAAAGAATGAAATAATTTTCATTTTTTGGTGATATTGATGATACCAAGCGGCTTAATACACCGTTTGCCATAATGTTCTCCCTGAGGCTAATTTGATTTATAGCGCTATTTTAAATCCATTAATCTATAGCGCGCATGAATTATTACAATTTTATTTCAGAAACATGACAAATAGATGACAAAACCAACCTAAATAGATTTTGTAATGGGATATTGATTATTTCCATATTTATAGAATAATAGAAATATGAAAAATGAAAATGCTGTGGTTTTGCTGGAGTCGCTGGCACAAGAGGCACGCTTGGGTGTTTTTCGGCTATTGGTGCAAGCGAGTGCGCGTGGATTGGCTGCTGGAGTCATTGGGGAGAGGCTGGCTATTCCAGCCAGTACGCTTTCTTTCCACCTCAAAGAACTGCATCGCAGCGGGCTGGTAAATGCGCAACAGGAGGGTCGGTTTATTTACTACTCGGCAAACTATCAGTTGATGATGCAACTGATACAGTATTTGACTGAAAACTGCTGCGCTGGGGAGGCCAACTGTTGCGAACAAGATATTGGATGTAAAGGAGGAGTAGGGCAATGAAACGTATGCATATGCATGTATCTGTAGATGACCTGGCACAAAGTGTCGGCTTTTACAGCGCATTGTTTGGCACCAAGCCCACCGTGGAAAAACCGGATTATGCCAAATGGATGCTGGATGACCCACGAGTGAATTTTGCTATCAGCCAGCGTGGTGTAAAGCCAGGGCTAGATCATGTGGGTATTCAGGTAGATAACGAATCCGAGTTGAATGAAATAAAAGCGCGTATGGATGCTGCGGATATGGCAACGCTTTCGCAGGCGAGCACGACTTGCTGTTACGCAAGATCGGATAAACATTGGGTACAAGACCCTTCTGGTATTGCCTGGGAGGCTTACCACACCTTGGATAGCGCGCCGACATTCAATAATGCGGACAGTCAACCAGCGGATGGTGCGTGCTGCACACCGCAGATGAATACCATGCAGTTCATTTCTCGCAAAAAAACATGCTGAAAGTCGCGAATGAGTTTTTCGGCACGGCCATGCTGCTAGCGGTCGTGACTGGCTCGGGCATCATGGGGCAGCAGCTTTCCGGAGGCAACGATGCCGTGGCTCTGTTGGGTAACAGCATCGCCACAGGTTGTGGGTTATATGTGCTCATCAGTTTGCTGGGCCCGGTTTCTGGCGCGCATTTTAATCCCGCAGTGACGTTGTACTTCTGGCAGCAGCGCGCACTGAGCGGCATTGAAGCCGCTCGTTACTTGTGGGCGCAGTTCTCTGGCGCGATTGCGGGCGTGTGGTTGACACATTTGATGTTCAATCAATCGCTGATACAAATCTCAACCCATGCCAGAAGCGGCGCAGCGCAAATGCTCAGCGAGCTGGTTTCAACGCTGGTGTTGCTGATGGTGATTCGTCTTGGGTTAAAACACGCGCAGGACAAAATCCCCATGTTGGTGGCGCTTACGGTGACGGCGGGGTATTGGTTTACCGCATCCACTTTTTTTGCCAACCCGGCGGTAACGCTAGCTAGAGGCCTGACCAACACGTTTGTCGGGATTGCGCCTGCAGATATTGCCGGTTTTGTTGTGGCGCAACTGGGCGCTGTGTTATTTATATCTATAATTTTTGAGAGGAAGTCATGAATATCCTGTTTTTGTGTACTGGTAACTCTTGCCGCTCCATTTTGGCCGAGGCAACATTTAACGCATTGGCGCCACAAGGCATGCGTGCCATGAGCGCTGGCAGCAAGCCAACGGGTGAAGTACATCCGCGCTCTATCGCGCTGCTGAAAAGCAAAAGCATCGTAACCGAAGGCTATTTCAGCAAATCCTGGGATAACCTGCCAGTCAAGCCGGACATTGTGGTGACCGTGTGCGGAAATGCAGCAGGTGAGACCTGCCCGGCATACTTAGGGAATGTAATGCGCACCCACTGGGGGGTGGAAGACCCTGCCAAAGCCACCGGCACAGATGCGCAAATAAACGAAAGCTTCGAAACGGCTTATCGCATCCTGCGCAAGCGTATCGAGGCATTTCTGGCGTTGCCGCTGGCCGAGCTGGGCGTGGACAAGACCAAGCTGAAAGCGGCGCTGGATGAGATCGGCAAGCTCATCTAGCTTAAGGTATAATCGCGCCTTTAAGAATTCAGCAAGAAAGCATCATGGAAGCCGAAAAACTCAATCAGATATCCAATCGCCTGGACGATTTGGCCGCTCGTCACCAAGCTCTTCGGGGGTATCTTTGACTACGAGAACAAGTCGCAACGGCTGGAAGAAGTCAACGGCCTTTTAGAAGACCCAAAAGTCTGGGACGATGCCGAAAAGGCGCAAAAACTCGGCAAGGAAAAACGCAGTCTCGAACTGGTCGTCAACAGCCTGCAACAGGTGGAAAGCGGTTTAAAAGACGCGCGCGAGTTGTTTGGAATGGCGCGCGAAGAGAATGACGATGCCACACTATTAAGCATAGACGCAGATTCCGCCGAGATTGAGAAAATCGTGGCAGAGATGGAATTTCGCCGCATGTTCTCCGGCGAGCTGGATAGCGCCAATTGCTTTATCGAGTTTCAGTCCGGTAGCGGTGGTACCGAGGCGCAGGATTGGGCGAGCATGCTATTGCGCATGTATTTGCGCTATTGTGAGCGCAAAGGCTTCAAGGTTGAGGTGCTGGAAGAATCCGAAGGCGATGTGGCAGGCATCAAAGGTGCGTCCATCAAGGTTTCTGGCGACTATGCCTACGGCACCTTGCGCACGGAAAACGGCGTGCATCGTCTGGTGCGCAAATCACCTTTTGACAGCAACGCCAAACGCCACACCAGCTTTGCCAGCGTGCAGGTTTTTCCTGAAGTCGATGATTCGATTGAAATCGACATCAATCCGGCCGATTTGCGCATCGACACTTATCGTGCCAGCGGTGCGGGCGGACAGCACATCAACAAAACCGATTCCGCTGTGCGCATTACTCACTTGCCCACTGGCGTGGTGGTGCAATGCCAGAACGACCGCAGCCAGCATCGCAACAAAGACGAAGCGATGAGTATGCTGAAAGGCGCGCTGTATAACCTGGAGTTGCAAAAGCGTAATGCCGAGAAGCAAGCGTTGGAGGATGCCAAAACTGACATCGGATGGGGACACCAGATTCGCAGCTACGTGCTCGACCAATCGCGAATCAAAGACTTGCGCACCAATGTCGAGATTGGCAACACCCAAGGCGTGCTGGACGGCGACCTCGATCCGTTCATTATGGAAAGCCTGAAGCAAGGAGTATAAACGCCCCTTTTGAAGTCAGGCTAACTTGTCAGCCGTTGATTAGGTGAGCTGCATCGTGTTTTCTGGTCTATTCGTAGCTTTAGATGGCTCGCGTGCTGAGTAAAATCAGCAGCATGAAATTATCACGTGAGAAGCAAGCGGCTGAAGCTTATCTGAGGTTTCTTGGGAAAAAAGGAGCTTCGGCAGGCGTTCTATATAAACGTTCTCTTTTTCTGGATAGTCTGATTGCACTACTTGAAGGAAAATCGCAGGGCAGATTTGAATATGGCAATGCGCTGACTGAGGTATTAAAAACAGTCCCGGAGCAAGATATGCTGGATTGCCAGAATATCGCGCGGGAGTTTTTCCCCTTCTGGATGAGTGACATCAAGGCGATTGCCATTTTCGAGAAGCATTACGGATATGATATTCAGCCGATAAAATGGCAGCCGCTACCTGCCTCTCTTGATAAATTGACAGAAAGTCTTGAGTATGAAGTCTTTAGCGAAAAAGACGGGTTTATACTTCTGCGTTATTCCAGACACCTGACCAATATAGGGGCTGAGCAGTTGGTGATAGATACGCGTATAAAACTGGCCAAGGTAGTATTGGTACGTCTGCGGGATGCGCCAGTCAGAAACAACAAAACCTACCGTATGGCAGTGGATATGGTCTTGCCTTTGTTTAAAGTGGAGGAAATCAAGGCGCTATTTCTGGATGTGGTGCGGGAGTTTTTTTACTTTTGGATGGAATCATACCAAGACAGCAAACAGGTTGCTTGAAGATTTTTTTTGGCGTTTGAGCTAAATGCCTTCTGGCATGCCTATCAGGAATTTGACACGCTCTACATCCACATGCAAAAGTTCTGCGATGTTCTGAAAGTCATCTGGCAGTGCGGCGTTATCCCAGCCATAAGCGGAATGGCGGGCAAGATTCACGGCTAGCGCCACATTTCTTGAGCGTGCTTCATTAGCGCTTTCATCCTCCATCAGTTTAGCTAGCAGGGGCGGTAGATGAAAAGCTTCCACCATCGCTTTTTGCAAATCCATTATGCGGAATCCCAGAACTTCTTCTTGAACTATTTTGCTGCGTAACGTGACATCAGATTGTTGCATAGAGAAGATGGTGCTCATTTTGTCCGGTGCAAAGCACCACAACATCATTTCGGCCAGGTCATGCAATAATGCGGCTGTGCGTACCTCATCTGGATGCAGATCCATGCGCATTGCAGCCCAGTCAGAAGCATAGTGTGCAGCGCGATGGGCGCGTTTGATCAGCCTTAACAAGTGTGTCAGTGCAAGCAGATTATTCTTTAGGTGATCCTCAACTAGGGGTGCAGGATGCAGGTTTTGATAAAAAGCATCGGTTCCCATCATCAGGATAGCTTGCTCTACTTGAATCAGATCCTGTAGCTGGTGCCGGCCTTGGTGCGCTTTTGCGTAGCCGACAATGCGGAATACCATAAATGGGTCGTTCAGGACGATGGCAGCAATAGCACGTGCGCTGAGTTTGTTTTCATCATCCTTGAGCAGAGACAGTTCCCGTGATGTGTGCTTGAGCACAGGGATGGAGGTTTTACTTAGAAAACCGACCCAGCCGGGAATGTCGCCATGTACAATCATCATTCATAATTCTCCTTGAATACTCGCACATTAATCTAGCTGTACGGGTTTCAATGCGTGGAATAAGGGCAAAAATCCGGTGCAAATAAAAAGTATGCGGAAAATGTTAAAATAAACGTTTTACCTTTTTA
The DNA here is from genome assembly GCA_044222155.1 of Methylophilus sp. GTDB lineage: Bacteria > Pseudomonadota > Gammaproteobacteria > Burkholderiales > Methylophilaceae > Methylophilus. The sequence goes on along the minus strand of JBGANT010000008.1, from coordinate 65,636 downwards.
AGGTTTGAGTGCGGCATGACGGACGAAATAATCCCTATTGATGAAAACCATGTGATTGCGGAACGCCGCGATAAGTTAAAGACGATTCGTGCGCAAGGAGTGGCATTCCCCAACGATTTCAGGCCAACACATCGCGCAGCGGCTTTACAGGCTCAATATGGCGTGGTGGACAAGGAAACACTGGATCCGCAGGCGATTCCGGCGATAATCGCAGGCCGCATGATGCTCAAACGTGTGATGGGCAAGGCCAGCTTTGCCACGATTCAGGATGCTACCGGCCGCATCCAGCTGTATATTGCACGCGACGAGATTGGCGAGGAACTATACGAGCGTTTCAAGCATTGGGATATGGGCGATATTGTCGGCGCGTCAGGTCGTTTGATGAAAACCAAGACCGGTGAGTTGTCGATTCATGTCAGTGAGTTGCGCTTACTGACGAAATCTTTGCGACCGCTGCCGGAGAAATTCCACGGCTTGCAGGATCAGGAAGTCAAATACCGCCAGCGCTATGTGGACCTGATTGTCTCAGAAGATACGCGTGAAACCTTTGTGGCACGTAGCAAAGTGGTGTCGGCGATTCGTGCTTTCATGACTCAGCACGAGTTTCTGGAAGTGGAAACCCCCATGCTGCACCCTATCCCGGGCGGCGCATCGGCCAAGCCTTTTGTGACACATCATAATGCGCTGGATATGCAAATGTTCATGCGTATTGCGCCGGAGCTTTATCTGAAGCGCCTGGTGGTGGGCGGGTTCGAGCGCGTGTTCGAGATCAACCGCAACTTCCGAAACGAAGGTTTGAGCGTGCGGCATAACCCGGAATTTACCATGATGGAGTTTTATGCGGCGTATACCGATTATAAGTGGCTGATGGATTTTACCGAAGAATGCATTCGTACGGCCGCCATTGCCGCACGTGGTACGGCGGTATTGAGCTATAACGGTCGCGCACTGGATTTGAGCAAGCCGTTTGCCCGACTGACGATTGTGCAGGCGATACAACAATATGCGCCGCAATATACGCTGGAACAATTAAGCGACGAAACATTCCTGCGCCATGAGGTGAAGAAGTTTGGCGTGGATGCTATGGCGCATTGGGGCCTGGGGGCATTGCAGTTGGCCTTATTCGAGGAAACCGCAGAAAGCCAGTTGTGGGATCCGACCTATATTATTGATTATCCGGTAGAAGTCTCGCCACTGGCGCGCGCATCCGATGTGAATCAGGAAATCACCGAACGTTTTGAATTGTTTATTACCGGCCGCGAGATTGCCAATGGTTTTAGTGAGCTGAATGATGCTGAAGACCAGGCCGCACGCTTTCAGGCTCAGGTGGCTGCGAAGGAGGCGGGCGATGATGAGGCGATGTATTACGATGCCGATTTTATTCGCGCGCTGGAATATGGTATGCCACCGACAGGTGGTTGTGGTATCGGCATAGACCGCTTGGTGATGTTAGTGACGGACAGCCCCAGTATTCGCGATGTGATCTTGTTTCCGCATATGCGATCTGAATCTTGAATGTGACAAATGTATGAAAAAGCCGCGCCTAAAAGCGCGGCTTTTTCATTTTTGTCACATAGCTGTCATATAGCGTTCATAAAATACATCGGATTAAACAGATGCACAGAACTTTATTAAGGAGAGCAGGGCATGATGAAATATAAATTTGGGATTGCAATGATGTTGCTGGCGGGTTTTTCGGCTGGCTATGCTCACGCAGCAGAGAAGATTATCAAGATTGATGGTTCCAGCACGGTATATCCGATTACCGAGGCAGTGGCTGAAGAATTCCAGAAAGCACAAAAAATAAAAGTGACAGTTGGCGAATCTGGTACCGGTAGCGGCTTTAAAAAATTCTGCCGTGGCGAGACGGAGATTGTGGATGCGTCACGCCCAATCACACAAAAAGAGATCGATGCATGTAAAGAAGGTGGCGTGCAATTTGTCGAGTTGCCAATTGCCTACGATGCATTGACCATCGTGGTGAACTCTAAAAACGACTGGGTGAAAAGCCTGACAGTTGAAGAGCTGAAAAAAATCTGGCAGTCCGGTTCCAGCATCAAAAACTGGAAACAAGTCAATGCAGCTTATCCTGATAAGGCGATGGGTTTGTATGGCCCAGGTACTGCATCAGGCACATTTGACTACTTTACCGAGGCTATCAACGGTAAAAGCAAGTCCAGCCGTACCGACTATACACCGTCAGAAGACGATAACGTGCTGGTGCAAGGCGTTGCCGGCAATGTGGGCGGCTTAGGCTATTTTGGCATGGCTTACTACGAAGAGAATAAGGACAAGCTGAGGGCTGTTCCTGTGGCGGTTAAGGCTGGGGCAACGCCAGTGCTCCCTTCAGAAGAGGCTGTAAAGAACGGTACCTATCAACCGCTTTCCCGTCCTTTGTTTATCTATGTGAACGCGACTGCGGCAGCATTCAAACCTGAGGTGAAAGCGTTTGTGAATTTCTATCTGGAAAATGCACCAGAATTGGTGAAAGAGGTGAAATACGTGCCTTTGCCAGCGGAAGATTACACTGCGGTAAAAGCGCACTTTAAAGCCATGAAACCAGGTACCGGCTTCGGTGGTAAGCCGGAAGTGGGTATCAAAATTACCGATCTGTTGGACAGAATCAAGTAATCGCAATATTAAGTAGCACTCTCCCTAGCGGTTGGGACGAGTGCTTTTTCATATAGGTTGGCTATGATGTCAGCCAACGATTAAGGCTTTGATAATGATGATTGCACCAGCGTTCCCTTCAAATGAACTGACAGTTAGCCCGCGCTTGGCCAAAAATCTGCGCAGGAACTTCACAGAGCGTGTGATTGAGTTCATATTGATGCTGGCTGCCCTGTCTGCCGTGGCGACGACGTTTGCAATCGTTGCGATCCTGCTGTATGAATCCCTGGGGTTTTTCAAAACGGTTTCTGTTTGGGAGTTCTTTACCGCGAAAGAATGGACGCCGCTATTCGAGGATGCGCATTATGGCATCATGCCGCTGGTGGCTGGAACGCTGACCACGTCAGCGATAGCGCTTTTAGTGGCCGTTCCGATTGGTACAGTGGCGGCGATTTATCTCTCCGAATTTGCCTCTTATAAAACTCGCGAGATCGTCAAACCGATTCTGGAGCTGTTGGTAGGGGTGCCCACAGTGGTGTTCGGTTATTTTGCATTGTTGTTTGTGACACCGCTTTTACAGAAAGCGTTTCCGGACCTGCCGGGTTTTAACATGCTAGGTGCTGGTATCGTCATGGGTGTCATGATTGTTCCCTATATTGCATCAATGGCAGAAGATGCCATGCGTGCAGTACCGATGAACATGCGCGAAGGGTCTTATGCCATGGGCGCGACGCGGTTCCAAACTGCGCTTCGCGTGGTGTCGCCTGCAGCAACCTCCGGTATCGTGGCGGCATATATTCTGGCGATCTCCCGTGCAGTGGGGGAGACGATGGTGGTGGCAGTCGCGGCAGGCCAGCAGCCCAACCTGACTTTCAACCCGATGGAAAGTGCTGCAACGATCACCGCTTACATCGTGCAGGTGGCGATGGGTGATCTGCCACATGGCAGCATTGGTTATCAGAGTATCTTTGCGGCAGGCCTGGTGTTGATGGTGATGACTTTATTTTTCAACATTGTTGGTCATCTGGTGCGCAAGAAGTTCAGAGAGCAATATTAGAAGGTTAGATAGAGAATCGCATGGATATAAATAATAAAACAGCTGCTATGCAAGGCAATGCTTCTGTCATGCAGAACTTGCAGGAAGTGCGGGCAATGATACGCCGGCATAAGCGCAATGATATGCTGTTTGTCTTAATTGGTTTGCTGGCATTGATGCTGGCTTTGTTGACGCTGCTCACGCTGTTTGTAGACTTGGTGATGGACGGCTACCCAAAGTTCAATATCGAGTTTTTGACCGACTTCCCCTCTCGCCGTGCTGCACATGCTGGCTTGCTGTCGGCTTGGGTAGGCTCTTTGCTGGTAATGCTGGTGACATTTATTTCGGCAGTGCCTATGGGGGTGGCAGCTGGCCTGTATCTGGAGGAATATGCTCCCAAAAACTGGTTTTCTGACCTGATTGAGATCAATGTGGCTAATCTGGCAGGGGTGCCTTCTATCGTATATGGCTTGCTGGCACTAGGTTTGTTTGTATACGGTTTGGATCTGGGGCAAAGCATCCTGACGGCTGGCTTGACACTGGGTTTGTTGATTTTGCCTATTGTGATTGTTTCCACGCGCGAGGCGATTCGCGCGATACCTACTGCGATTCGTGAGGCTGCGTATGCTGTTGGCGCTACCAAGTGGCAAGTGATAAAAGACCATGTGCTGAAATACTCCCAGGGGGGCATATTGACGGGGGTCATCATCGGCATGGCGCGCGCGTTGGGTGAAACGGCGCCCATCATTACGATAGGAGCGCTGACATTCATCGCATTCTTGCCGCCATCGCCCATTGGTACCGAAGCGCCTTTTATCAATTTTGAATGGTTAAGCTCCGGGTTTACGGTATTGCCGATTCAGATGTTCAACTGGCTATCACGTCCGGATCATGCATTTCATATCAACGCCGCGGCTACTGGCGCCATCATCATTCTGGTGACTTTATTGATGAATGGCACGGCTATCTGGCTGCGCTATAAAATTCGCAAGAACATTAAATGGTAAGCAGATAAATGGTCAGTACATTACAAGGGAATCAACAACAAATGGATCAAGCATCGCTCGCGGTGAAAGCGGAATCGCGAAATCTGAACTTTTATTACAGCAATGGCGCACATGCGCTGAAAGGCATCAATATGCCGCTGTATGAAAACAAGATAACCGCTCTAATTGGGCCGTCTGGTTGCGGTAAATCCACATTCTTACGCTGTTTTAATCGCATGCATGATTTGTATCCGGGCAATCGTTACGACGGACAAATCGTCATGCATCCTGATAACACCAATATCCTGGCGGACGGTGTGGACCCGATCGAAGTGCGCATGCGTATCAGTATGGTGTTTCAGAAGCCGAACCCTTTTCCTAAATCCATCTACGAAAACGTGGCTTACGGCTTGAGAGTTCGTGGTGGAAAAAACAAAAAAGTGATTGATGATAAAGTGGAACAGGCCTTGCGCGGGGCAGCTTTGTGGGATGAAGTCAAAGACCGTCTGGACGATTTGGCGTTTAATCTTTCTGGCGGCCAGCAGCAGCGCTTGTGCATTGCCCGCGCTTTGGCGACTGACCCTGAGATCATGCTGTTCGACGAGCCGACCAGTGCACTGGATCCGATTGCGACAGCCAGTATTGAAGAATTGATGACGGAGCTGCGTAATAAGCTCACCATTCTGGTGGTGACGCACAATATGCAGCAGGCAGCCCGCGTCTCGGATTACACCGCGTATATGTATCTGGGTGATTTGGTGGAGTTCAGCAAGACAGACGATATTTTTATCAAGCCCAAAGACAAGCGTACTGAGGACTACATTACCGGACGTATCGGCTAATTTGAAAGAGAACAGGTAAAACAACATGGAAACCAATTTACATCGCTCAAGCCAGTTTAATGAAGAGCTGGAGCGTTTGCGGGATGATGTGATCAAAATGGGTGCTCTGATTGAGAGCCAGATTGAAACGGCGACAAGGGCTTATGTAAAAAATGATGTCAGCATGGCCATGCGAGTGCTCGATAATGACCATCAGGTGAATGAGCTGGAAAAGGCGATCGATGACGAGTGTATCCATATCATTGCCAAGCGCCAGCCTACGGCGTCTGACTTACGTCTTATCATGAGTATCGGGAAGATCGTGACCGACCTCGAGCGCATGGGGGATGAGACAAAAAAAATCGCCAAGAGTGTACGTAACTTGCAAAAGCCTGCCCAGCAAGTGCCTGTGGATATGATCAGCATACGTCACATTGCCGAAATGGCAACCAAGCAATTGCAAGGCGTACTCAGTACATTTGCTCGCCTGGATAGCGGGGAGGCCAGGGCGGTTATTTTGGCAGACGATACGCTGGATGCTGAATTCAAGGCCGCAGTGCGTCAGTTGATTACTTATATGATGGAAGATCCGCGTACCATTTCTGCAGCCTTGGAAATGATCACCATGGCACGCGCTTTCGAACGCATTGGTGACCATACGACCAATATTGCCGAGCTTTCTCAGCAATGTCTCACGAAAGCCATGTTGCCACATGGCTTTTTTATTTTTGTCATTAAGTTGTCATATTGGACTAAGAAAATAACACAAATCTGAAAAGGAGGAATAGATGTATTTAAAAACTAGAATGTTGGTTGCTGCGGCATGTATGGCTTTTGCATCGGTTGCAAATGCGGACAGCACGGATGATTTAGTCCAGGCACTGGTGAGCAAAGGCGTATTGACCGAAGAGGAAGGCGCACTGATCCACAAAGGCCATGTCAGCGAGATCGAAGTGCAGAGAAAAAGAGAGAAAAAGCACTGGACAGGGCATGTCAATATCCGCGGTTATGTGCAGAACCGCAGCACTAAATTGTTTGGCGATGATGGGGATAATCCTGCTAATCCGGTAGATTTATGGTCTGACCGCTCGGTGGGTACTGATCGTTCTATTAGCTCCGACAAGAACTTCCTGATTCGCCGTGCGCGTGTCATTATCTTCGGCGATTTTGGCGATCATTTGAGTTACTACATCCAGCCGGATTTTGCATCCTCCGCAGGGGATACAGGCAATGTGGCGCAACTACGCGATGCTTATGGCGATGTCTATATCACTAAGGACCGTGTGCATCGTGTACGTGTTGGTCAGTCCAAAGTACCTTATGGTTTCGAGAACCTGCAATCTTCCTCTAACCGTTTAGCTCCAGATCGCGTGGACGCTATGAACAGTGCGGTGCGTGACGAGCGTGACACGGGTGCTTTCTACTACTATACACCCGAGCATGTACAAACCCTGTTTGAAGAGATCAGTAAGTTGGGTCTCAAACATTCCGGTAACTACGGTATGCTGGGGGCAGGTTGGTATAATGGCCAGGGTGCTAATCGCGGCGATTCCAACGACAACTGGCACTTTGCGGCAATAACGGTAAATACCGCAATGGTTTCAAGGATGAGCGCGTAGGCGTCAGCTTCATGATGTATCCACAACCTTTCGGTTTGCAGGCGGAGTGGAACTGGGGTAAAACGCCGGGCCTGGATATTGCGTCGAACACTATTCGTCAGGAAAGTCTGAATGGTGGTTACGTGCAGGCGATGTACAAAATTGACAATTTCAAGTTCCTGGATACCGATGGGACCTTGATCCCATTCGTGAAATGGCAATATTTCGATGGATACAACAAAGCTGAGACCAATGCACCGAAGAACCAGGTTAATGATTGGGAATGGGGTGTTGAATGGCAAATCGCGCCAGAGGTCGAGTTGATGGCGGAGTATCACCACATGAAGCGTAACAACCTGGTGACAGGCAACCGTGCCGGTATTAAAGATTACCAAAGCTTTGATGCAGATGCCTTGCGCGTACAATTGCAGTATAACTTCTAAGCAAAAAGCATAAACTGTTAAAAGTCTCCCCCATGCCCCGCAATTGCGGGGCTTTTTTATATTTAATATATAACTAAAAAGAATAAATTTATTCATTTAAAGTATTTAATGGAATAAAGAATGCGGTGCTATAGTGCGCATGTCTTCGAAATAAGGCTAAGTAATATGACGAATCAGAATACGAAAATCTTGCTTAAGGATGAATCCACTGACGTATTGGAGGCAATAGCCGAATCGATAAGATTGGTGAAAGAGCAGACGGGATATGGCTCGATAGAGATCACAGTCCATGATGGTCGAGTGACACAAATCGAGCGCAGTGAAAAGGTGCGCTTTGAGCAAGGCAAAAAATAATTAAACAACAATTTCATAATATTTATCAACGTTGACCAGACAGCTGGAAGCAAAAAACCACTAGGAGTCAAAAGATGCAATACAAAAAAATAGTGTCTGCGCTTGCAGTGTCTGGCCTATTGTTAGCTTCGCTGGCAAGCAGCGCAGAAGAGTCAGCTGCGGACGTTTCACAAGATGATAAAGTCAAAGCACGTCTGGCCGAGATTGCAGCAGAAGAAAAAGCGGCTGCCATTGCAGCCAATGGGCATTATGTAGAGCGTAAAAGTTACGGCACGCAGAAAGAAACAGACCCACCGCGCTATGTGAAGCAGGCGAACAAGACCTGGCTGAAAGACTATGACGCGTTTGCCGATGTGGATTGGCTGGATGTGGGGCTGGAATACCGCGCACGTTTCGAGCATCGCGACAATGATTTCCGCCGTACGGACGAGAACATCGATGAGCCATTGTTGCTCAGGACACGCGCGTATCTTGGGGTCAAGAATATCTTGGATCCTTTGCGGCTTGCCGTTGAGGTGCAGGATTCTCGCCGCAATCATGGTGACTATACGCGTGAATATGATACGCGCGATGTCAATCAGGCCGATATCTTGCAAGGCTATCTGGAACTTAACTTTAAAGAGAGTTTTTTAGGGAAAGATGATCTTGGCAACGCCCGTCCGGTTTGGGTACGTGCCGGCCGCCACGCCTGGGAAGCCATAGACCGACGCTTGATTGCACGTAACGAATGGCGCAACACCACCAACACTTTCCAGGGTGTGCGAGCGCAGATAGGTGACAAGAAGAATGACTGGCAAGTGGAATTGCTTGCGGTCAAACCGGTGCAACGCTTTACCACGCGGCTGGATGAAGTGGATCATGCACAGAACTTATACGGCGTGATCGGCGATTGGCGTGCCTGGTCGCAATACGTCACGCTGGAACCCTATTACCTGTTGCTGAAGCAGGATGGCGATGAGGTGAAATACGACAGCAACGGCAAGGCTGCTGCGGCCAACACTAAAATCGACCGCGAGATCCACACCGCCGGTTTGCGTGCTTACGGCGTGGTTGGCAAAAGCGGGTTTGATTACGATGCCAGTTACGTCAAACAGTGGGGGCATCAGGACAGGTTGAACAATGCGGGAGCATTCGTAGCCGAGCTGGACCATGACGCCTATGCCTACAATGCCGAGATTGGCTACAGCTTCAAACATTCCTGGAGGCCGCGCTTGAGTGCCTTCTATGGCGTGGCCAGCGGGGATAGGAACCCGACTGACGGCAAGAACCAACGTTTTGAGCGGCTGTTCGGTTTTGCCCGCCCTTGGTCGAACGATGATTACATCCAGATGGAAAACATCCGCACGCCCAAACTGCGTTTGGAGTTTGACCCTAAAATTGCCTTTCTGGATAACGTAAAAGTGGATACCGGCTTTAGTTGGTATCGCCTGGATAGCGCGACCGACCGCTGGAATGCCGGTGCTAACCTGCGTGACCAGACCGGCAAGAGCGGCAAGGATTTGGGTAAAGAGTTCGACCTGCGTGTGCGCTTCCCAATCAACCAATACGCTTCACTCAACTTAGGCTATGCCCACTTCTGGGCGGGGGAATTTATCAAAGATGCGGTTAAACTGGTCAGCAACAATCAGGATGCTAGCCGAAGCCTAGAGTCAGATTTTTTCTACACGGAACTGACTTTGTACGGTTTTTAGTGTTCTGGGTCACGTTTTTAGTGGCGCCTGCTGTGATACATTGACGGCTTTGTTAGAAAATTCATGCAATGAGAAAAATCGCATTCATTCACTTTATATGCCTAGTTGCTTTATCGCTGTTCACTAGTTTTTCAGCCCGCGCCGAAGATACCGAGGAAGACGGCCGTTACTGGTTCAATGTCAATGCGACCGGGCCGATGCCGCTGGAGAACTGGCGCTGGTATGCGGAGCTGCAGCCGCGCTGGCGTCAAGAGGGCAAGCACTTCGATCAAGTGCTGTTACGCCCGGCGGTTTCCTATGCGCTTTCTAAACAGGCCAGCATCTGGATGGGTTATGCCTATGTGGTGACGCACCCTGCAAGCAAGCCGGCGTTTGAAGAGCATCGCTTCTGGCAGCAGTTTTTGTATAATTTCGCGCCGATTCACGGGGTCAACATTCAAAGCCGCACGCGTATCGAGCAGCGCTTGATTGAGGACTCGGATGATACCGGCTACAAACTCAGGCAGATGTTCCGATTCACCATGCCCAGTGGTTTAAGTCCGCAACTGCAATGGGTGTTTTACGATGAATATTTTGTGAATTTCAACACTACCGATTATGGTGCGACGCGTGGTTTTGACCAGAACCGGGCGTTTTTGGGCGTGAACTGGGCGTTCAATCCGCAAACGCGCCTTGAAGTGGGATACCTGAACCAATATGTGAATCGCCACAACAATATCGACGCGGAAAACCATGTGTTGTCCACCACGCTGATGCTCACTTTTTGACTGTATGGTCATGATAAAAGACAGGCTAATCCTATTGACGGCCGCCTTGTTCTCTCCGGCATATTCACTGGCAAATGAAGCGGTGCGGGCGCAGGATGTTTTAAGTTTCGGTGGATATTTGGAAACTTACTATATCCACGACTTTGACCATGCTGCGAGTGACACCCGGCCGGGTTTTGCCTATAGCCATAACAGGCTTGCTCAGCCGAGCATCAATCTGGCCATTATCAAAGCCAGGCTGGAGACAGATGGCATCAGGGCGAACCTTGCGTTAGGTTCCGGCACCTACATGCGCGCCAACTATGCGTTGGAGCCCAAAGACTTGCAAAAAATATTCGAGGCGAATATCGGACTTAAATTATCCGACCGGCACAACCTTTGGCTGGATGCCGGGGTAATGCCTTCCCATATCGGATTCGAAAGTGCGGTAGGGGTGGAGAATTGGACCGTAACAAGAAGCCTGCTTGCCGATAACTCGCCTTATTTCGAAACGGGATTGCGACTATCCTACACGTCGGAGGATGGCAAGTGGTATGCCAGCGGCTTGTTATTGAACGGCTGGCAGCGCATCCAGCGGCCGGAGGGCAATACGACACCCACTTTCGGGCATCAGTTCACCTATAAACCGAATGCAAAAATCACACTCAACAGCAGTTCGTTTATTGGCAATGACAAGTCGGATCGAGACCGGAGGATGCGTTATTTTCATAACTTCTATGGACAATATCAACTGGATGACCATTGGAGCTTCACGACCGGCTTTGATATTGGCGCAGAACAAAAAGAGAGAAGCAGTAGCCGTTACAACGTATGGTTTACCCCGATTGTCATCGCCCGATATACTTATTCTGACAAGCTGGGTTTTGCAGCCAGAGCCGAGTATTATCAGGATAAAGACGGGGTGATGATTGATACTGGTACGCCATCTGGCTTCAGGACGGCAAGCTATTCCGCCAACGTGGATTACAAGGTGTCAAGCAACGTCAGCTTGCGGGCAGAGTTAAGGCAATTTCACAGCAAAGATAAAATCTTCCTTGATAACGACAGGCCAAGCCAGAACAGTTTCATCGCTACAACGGCCATTACATTCTCCTTCTGATACAAAGCCTGTTTAACAGGCGCGTCGCATGCACCAATAAGCGCTTGGCGCACTAAAAATGTGCGTTTTCCTTCGTGAAATCATTTGATCTCCGGCGGGGTTTTCTTTGGTCTATCCCGCTGTAACCCGCATCAGTGCTTGGTTTTATCGCATGTCAGGCCTAATGCTCCCCAGTTGGAACGGGAATTGCAAATATAGATTGCAAGCAATGTTCAACATGGTTTAGCGAGGCGAGCAATGGTTAAACATCTTCTAGGGTTGGTTGGGTCTGCATTCTTTCTTGGATGCTGGGTTTGCAGCGCCTCGGCGATGCCGACTGAAACACTGGTGCGTGAGTTAGGCAACAGTGTGCTGCGCGTTCAGGTCAAGCTGGCAGATGGCAAGCAAGGGCTGGGTTCTGCTGTGGTGATTGCCAAGGGTGAAGTGATCACCAATTGCCATGTAGTGAATGATGCAACCGACATTACCGTGATTCATCACGGCGAGCCGCATGTTGCAACGGCTATCAAGCCGGATTGGCATCATGACTTGTGCATGCTGAAAGTGGAGAGCCTGGATGCGCCGGTTGTTAACATGGGTGCAACCCAAAACCTCAAGCATGAAGCATCCGTGTTCACCGTCGGTTATCCTGATGAAGTTACTCAGCCTGTCAGTACTTTTGGTGTGGTGAAAGGCTTGTTCCCCATGGATGGCAGCATGGTGATGCGCGCTACTAGCACGTTCAGACTGGGCGCAAGCGGCGGCGGCGCATTCGATGACGCAGGTAACCTGATAGGCATCATCACCCTGAAAAGCAAAGGCAGCCAGGCACATTACTACTACATGCCAGTGGAATGGGTAAAAGCCTTGATGGACAAACCGGCTCAAGCACTGGGGGAGAAATGCGAGAAACCTTTTTGGGCTTTAGGCTTGGAACAACGCCCTTACTTCATGCAAGTGGTACAGCCTTTTGTCAGTCATGATTGGAAGTCCCTGCTGAAAGTAGCGCAAAATTGGGTGCAAACCGAACCCGATACAGCGGAGTCCTGGTTCTATCTGGCTGCTGCAGAGTATGCAACAAAAGATTACGGTAACGCTGAGGCGCATTTCAATAAAGTGCTGTTACTCAATCATGAGCACCGCTCGGCAATGGAGTATTTGGATAAGCTGGCCGTGGAATCAGGGAAATCTGCCACTCCCAATCACGTTGCATTACTCAGGTAATTCAAACATGCTTCTGGAAGCCGCATGGATATTGGCTTCCAGGGCATGTCAAATCAGAGTTATTCGGCGCTTTGCGGGGTGTGATGAGTTACTGGCTTGATTCCGGTGTTAAGCGATCTGAGGTGACGATACAGCATACGTGTCTCCAGCAAGTTCCAAACGCGCAGCATGGCCTCAATCGTGTCAAATGGCTTGGTTAAAAAGTCTTTTGCGCCAAGTGCCAGCGCTTTTCTTTTTGCAGCTATCGTGGCATCTGCAGTCAGCACAAGCACAGGCAAGTATTCATCACTGGGGATATGGCGGGACAGCATCTCTAGTACCGCATAGCCATCGAGTTCAGGCATCATCAGATCCAGCAGGATCAGGTCAGGCTCAAAAGCCTTGAACAAGTCCAAGGCGCGCGTGGAATCCGCAGTGCTGATGACCTGATGGAAGCCTTCCCTTGCGAGCAGGTCTTCCAGAAGCTTCAAATTCGCTTCTGCATCGTCGACGATCAAAATCTTCGCATTCAATATATCGGTTTCGTTCATGTGGTCTCTATCATATGGTTTTTTTAGGCTTCGATGAGTTCTCTTACTTTTTTGCTAAAAACGGCAACATCTAGTGGTTTGGTCATGTAGTGCTCCACCCCGGCCGCATGCAGGCGATGGATCGTTTCCGGTAGCGCATCGGCACTTAATATCATAATGGGCGTATGGTTATATTGAGGGTTGGATTTAATGTGGCGGACCAAGTCTTCTCCGGAGCCATCAGGTAAATCCAAATCGATCAGTAATAGCGATGGCGTCATCTCCGTCAGATATTGCCTGGCATCTCTCATGGTTCTGACGCAGTGGATGCGCAGGTCATGCTGGCGTTGGATGATGGCTTCAACAAGGGCACGGTTACTGGCATTGTCTTCCACATACAGGATGGAGTGCTTGTTTTTTAGGCTGGTAGGCGGCTTATTTTGCATTGGTTGTGCAGCCAGAGCGAACTCGGTACTAGGTTCGGAAGCCGCAATCTCAACCCAAAATAGACTTTTATCCTCCGCCACATGGATACTGCCATGCATCGCCAGCATGATCTGCTTGGACAAGGCCAGCCCAAGGCCGGTGCCTTCTACTTTGGTATGCTCAGCACCCAGCCTGTCAAAAGGGGTGAATAACCTATCCTTCAATGCCGGTGGAATGCCAGGGCCGTCATCCTGTACTTCAATCACGATTTGGTTGCCGCGCTGATAAGCTGTTAGCTGTACGGTAGAACTCGCAGGGCCGTATTTAAGCGCATTCGACAGCAAGTTCAGCACCACCTGCAACAGTTTTTGTCGATTAGCGATTGCCCATAGGTTTGGCGCGACTTTACTTTTTATCTCGATATCCCGGATTTTTCCTATCGGTGCGATGTAGTCTGTTGCCTCTTCCAGCAAGCTATTCATTGCGGTAGGCGCTAATTCCAGAAAAATCTCTCCGGATTCGATCCTGGCAATCTCCAGCACTTCGTTAATCAGCTTGAGCAGGTGCTGGCCTGCGCCAATGATGAGCGATACGCTATCGCGTTGTTTGCCAGGGGATAGATCCTGTTCCAGCAATTGGGCAAACCCCAGAATAGCGTTGAGCGGGGTGCGCAGTTCATGGCTGGTGCGCGACAGGAACATGCTTTTGGAGGCGCTTGCTTCTTCTGCCTCATGCCTGGCCTGCAGGGCGTCGCTGATGTTCTTAGCCAGTAATTGCGACGCATGCTCGAGCTCTTCGGAGAGTTGTCCCAGTTCGTCGCGGCTGCTTGAAGGCAAGTCTAATGCTTCATCCTTGGCCAGATGTGCTGCACTGTCACGTAGCAATCGCACGCGCTTGACAATGGTGCGCGAAAAAATCCATACGGCCATCAATGAGCCTACGATGCCTGATATGGCGGCCAGTAAGGTGATTGTGATATTGCGTTGACGCTGATCAGCAACCTCTTGCTGATCTTTGGCAACCAGAATGGCCTCTTCTGCGCTAAGGTGCTCAATCTCGCTCCTAAGTTTATCCAGTGTATCGACCTGGGATTTGAATTTAGCAATCAGGCTTTCCGAGGCAACATCCGACTCATGTTCTGACAGTATTCTTAAGTCATGCAAATTCTGTTCAACCAAAGGCGTGATCTGTGCAAGCCGCCTCTTCTGTGCTTCGTTTTCCAGCTGACTTTGCAGATGGATAAGAATGCCTGGCAGGACTGTTTCAACACGGAAAAAAATATCCAGGAAGTGTTTGTCGCCTGTCAATAAATAGTCCCTGACACCTGTGGACGCCTCCAGAAGTTGTGTATGAACGGTTTGAATGTCGCGTTGGTTCTGCAGTGCAAGCTGGAGTTTGTTTTCTAGGTGGGTTGATTCTTGTTCTCGCAGATACAAGGACCCAAGTGATGCCAGCAAGACAAGCAATGGCAAGGCAATCACACAAACGCCTTTGATACCCAAGGGCAGGTCCTGCCAAGCCTGCGCTACCCAATCGATGGGTCGAAGGGCTGCTGTTTTGGCTGGTGTTTCGTGTCTAGTAGTCATATAACAATAGCTTAGGATTTATATCCCAGTTCGACAGCTTTGACGGCTGCCTGAGTTCTATCCTTTACCCCCAGTTTATTCAATATGCGCTCGACATGGATTTTTGCCGTGCCGGGTGCGATGCCTAATTTAGCGCCAAGTTCATTGTTACTGAGCCCGGCAGGCAACAGCGCCAGTATTTCGCGTTCTCTTGGCGTTAGCGCCTCTAATATCGTTTGGTCCGCTTCGCTGCGCATAGGCCCTTGATGCTGGGAGATGGCTAGCCCAACCAGGCCAGCTATTGCTTGTAAGGTCTCGATCTCGGCAGGTTCTAGAGTTAGCCTCTTGCCGGAAAACCCAATAATGCCTTTGCCATGCTGGCCCAATGCGAGGGGAATCAGACATTCATGGTGGCTGAGGTCACCATGGGTCCAGAGTTGCGTGCCTTTATTTTCATACAAAGCAAAACGCACAGGATTCTTAAGCATCATCGCCAATATGCCCATCATGGGGATCCTGGCGCCTACAGGCAACGTCTGGCCTAGCTGGTTGAAGACAATCAGCTTGCCAGAGTTCTCGATAGCCAGCAAAGCATGCTGAGCAGAAAGCAAGGAGCAAAGCGAGTGAAGCAGTGTGGCAGCTGTGTTCACGCCCCAGCCATGTTCGAACAATTGCTGACCAAGATTCAGATATAGCCGCAAATGCGTATCGCTGGCTTGCGCCTGCTTCAGGCTATGCCTAAGGGCGCGCGCGCTTGTCGGCTGTTCCAGATTATTGGATAGGTCGTTTGGCATATGCCGAATAGTATATACCGTTCTACCTATTATGGTAGATTTTTCATAGACGACGACCTGTATAATTCGTTCCATCAAGAAAGCGATTGAAACTTGAATTAACTGAGTGGTAATTGATAAAAGGAGATGAACATGAAAAAGTTGAATTTGGCAGTGATTGTATCAGCAGTAGCTTTGATGGTTTCTGGTTTGGCAAATGCGGAAGATGCTTACAGGAAAAATGTACATAATCAGAACCTTTCAAAACGCGCATATGCACAACCTTTGCCTGAAGCTGCTTATCAGAAAGCTGATGGATTCGAAGGTGCGACATTGGTGCGTGGTGAAGTGAGTGAGGATGGCAATGTTGTAGATGAAAAGCAGCATGCACAACGACTTAACAATTTGTCAAAACGCCCATATTAATAGCTTGTGGGTGAATGGCTGAGTAGGAGACTATTATGAAAACCTTGAATTTGGTATTGATTGTATCTGCCGCGATTTTGTTGGCGAGTGGTTTGGCGCAAGCGAACGACAAGGGTAATACAAACAACCAAAACCTGTCCAAGCGCCCATACGAGCAGTTGCCAGATGAATCTGCCTACAATAAGGGGGATAATTGGGAAGGCTCAACCTTGGTGAAAGAACGGTCTGCCAATGAAGGTCCGACCGAGTATCAAAAATTGCGTATCAACATGCTGGGCAAACAGCCTTATATGGAAGGCAATAAAGACTGACTGCAATATATCGGTCAAATTAGACTGGTAACCTACCCTGCCTGAATTTCAGGCGGGGTTTTTGTGTGGAGGTTTTGTTGTTTGAACTGCCAACTTACAGGAATGGTGAAAAATAATGCAACTGTTTAAAGAATTCAAAAGTGACTTTCCTGCCAGTATTGTGGTGTTCTTTGTCGCGCTGCCTCTTTGTCTGGGTATTGCGCTGGCTTCAGGGGCACCGCTTTTCTCCGGCATCATTGCAGGCATCGTTGGCGGCATCGTCGTTGGCCTGATGAGCGGGTCGCAGCTTGGCGTAAGCGGGCCTGCGGCAGGCTTGGCCGTGATCGTGCTGACTTCCATCGCTGCGCTGGGTTCGTTTGAGGCGTTCCTGCTGGCGGTGGTGATTGCCGGTGCGTTGCAATTGCTTGCCGGGCAGCTTAAAGCAGGATTTATCGCCTACTTCGTACCATCGTCAGTCATCAAAGGCATGCTTACCGGGATAGGGCTGTTGATTATCCTCAAACAGTTTCCACACGCGCTAGGCTACAGTGCGGATTTTGAAGGTGACGAGTCTTTCCTGCAGGCCGACGGGGGCAATACTTTTACTGCAATTAGTACCGCATTGGAGGCGTTGACCCCAGGCGCCGTGCTGATTGCAGTCATTTCGCTGGTTATCCTGGTGCTGTGGGATATGCTACTCTCTAAGAAACATCGGGTATTCCAGATATTGCAAGGGCCCATCGTTGTTGTTCTGCTGGGGATCGTAATCAGCTTTCTATATGGCCGCGGTTTTGCCGGGTTGAGCCTGAGTCCTGAGCAATTAGTGCAATTGCCGGTGGCGGAGAACATAGGCGGTATTGCCGGTCTGTTCACCTTGCCGGATTTCTCTCAATGGATGAACCCTGAAATCTATAAGGTCGCGATTGTGATGGCAGTGGTGGCCAGCCTGGAAACCCTGCTGTGTGTGGAGGCGACAGACAAGCTCGATCCGCTCAAACGCGTGACACCGACCAATCAGGAATTGAAAGCACAAGGTTTGGGTAACCTAATTTCCGGCATGATAGGCGGCCTGCCAATCACGCAGGTGATTGTTCGCAGTTCCGCCAACATTTCTTTCGGGGCCAAAACCAAGCTTTCTGCTGTGCTGCATGGTGTATTTTTGCTGATTTGTGCGCTCACGATTGCCGAGTGGCTGAATATGATTCCTTTGGCAAGCCTGGCGACCATCCTGATCGTGGTAGGGTACAAGCTGGCTAAGCCCGCACTGTTCAAGCAGATGTATGAACTCGGCTGGGAACAGTTCGCACCTTTCATCATTACCGTAGTGGCGATTGTGTTGACCGATTTGTTGACCGGTATCGGTATTGGGTTGGTGGTTGCGTTGATATTTACTTTGCATCATAGTTACCGCAATTCCTATCATATGAAGCGCGTAGAAACAACGGAGGAAGGGCACTCAGTTCATCACATCCAGCTTGCGGAAGAGGTATCTTTCTTTAATAAAGCCAGCATCATTCAGGCTTTGGAGGCGATTCCGGCCAACTCGAAAGTGGTCATCGATTGCAGCAACAGCAAATCCATTGCCTATGATGTAGTAGAGTTCATCCATGATTATCAGTTGCACGCCAAGCTGAAGAATATCGTGGTGGAAACCATTAACTTTAAACCGCCTAAACATTTGCTGGCACATTAAAAACATAAAACAGAAGAAACGAGGAATTTATGTACAAACACCCTTTATTAGACCGTGACAAGATGTCGCCTAAAGAAGCCTTAGACATCTTGATTGAGGGCAACCAGCGCTTTCTTGATAACTACATGGAAGAGAAAGACTTCAGGGCGCTGATTCAGATCACGAAGGATAAACAGCACCCTTTTGCATCAGTGCTCAGCTGTGCTGATTCCCGGGCGCCAGTCGAACTGATATTCGACCAAGCGCTGGGCGATGTTTTCAGCGTACGGCTGGCGGGTAATATTGCATCCGACAAAGCCATCGGTAGCCTGGAGTTCAGCACCAAATACCTGGGTTCCAAATTGATTGTAGTGATGGGTCATACTTCATGTGGTGCGGTCAAGGCGGCATGTGATGATTTCAGGGATGGACATATCGGCGAAATCATCAACTTCATCAAACCTTCGATACGGCATGAAAAAACCGTGCAAAATCCTGCGGATCGATGTTCTGCAAATACCGATTTTGTGGAAAAGATCAATGCATTGAATGTGCAGCATCAAATCGAGACGATTGTCAGGCAAAGTGACATTGTGGATGAGATGCTGGAAAGAAAAGAGATCGGGATTGCGGGTGCGATTTATGACTTGGCAACGGGTAAGGTGAATTTTCTGGAACACACTTTTGTCGGTCTTTAATCTGTATTCAATAAGCCCGCCCTTGTGGCGGGTTATTTATGTGAAGCAAGCATATGGCACAGCCTTTTGACGAAACCCATATTCTGCATGCGCTGAAGCATTATTTGCCTACGCAATCGCCGCTGAAGGATTTTATCCACCATAACTCTTTGCATGCATTCCAGCATCTTAAGTTTTATGAGGCGATTTTCAAGGCATCCAAAATCTTTGGTTTTCAGGCGACTACGCCTATGAAGGATTTTCGTCAGATGTATGCGAATGGCCGCATCACGGAAAAAGCGCTGGTGCGCGCAATCGTGGCGCGCAAAGGGAGGCAAGATTTCAAGGCTTGGCAGCATCGCTTATTGCATCAGGCATATGATGAGCATAACGCGCAGCGCATTGGACAACTGCGTGCATTGTGGAAGACGGTGTATCACATTGATCTTGATAATGCAGTGCAGCCTTTGCTGTTCAGAATATTGAGCCATTATCTGGATCAGGGAATTGCCATTTCGCCTTTTCCGATGGGTGAACAGGGTTTTCTGGCATCGGTGCGACACCTTGAACAACATAGTCTGACCAGCTTTTTCAAAACCAAACGTGCAAAAACTTTATTGTTCAATCAAGACTTAACGCTTAAAGACCTGCTAAAAATCCTCGTGGGAGACGAAGCTTACTTTGAGCAGTACTTGTGGGATCAGCAATTCAGCCATCGCGGCTGGAGCGGGATGGTTGCTACGGTTGAAGACCGTCCTGATGTGATGCTGGACCCTAGACAAATCAAGCTCCAGGAGGTCATGCTGTTCGAGATGCTGCTGGAGATTGATGCGCTGGATGCAGCATTGGGCAAGGGTTGGCAGCCACTAGTGCAACATGCTACCGAGCCGCCGCTGGATTTGTTTGCGGATATGGAAGAAACCGATCTCACAGAAGTGCTGAAGATATGGCAAGACGCTTTTGAGTGGAGCTATTATGATTCGGTACTGACGGGTATCCAAATAAGCAGCCTCCGCTTGGCGGAGAGGCCGCCAGTTCAAGCGCCCAAAAGTTTTCAGGCCTTGTTCTGTATTGATGAGCGCGAGTGCAGTATTCGCCGCCATGTGGAACAGGCCGACCCCAATGGCGAGACATTTGGTACGCCGGGTTTTTTTAGTGCGGAGTTCTTCTTTTTACCGCAAAACGGCAAGTTCTACGAAAAGCTTTGCCCCGCCCCTGTGACGCCCAAGTATCTGATTAAAGAGACGAATGTAACAGAACCCCGTGCTCACGATGCATTTTACACGCCAAAAACCCATCAGGCATTCACGGGGTTTTTAAGCGTCTTTACTTATGGTGTATGGGCTGCTATCCGGCTGGGGCAGAATCTGTTTTCACCCAAAATGGCTCCGGCGATTTCCAATGCGTTTGCTGTACTGCAACCGAATGGCGTGCTCACTGTTGAGAACAAAGATGCCAATGACCGTGAAAACGGATTGCAAATCGGTTTTACTGTAGATGAGATGGCGGCACGTGTGCTAAGCCTGTTAAGCAGCATCGCACTAACCAAGGATTTCGCGCCCTTGGTGTACGTGATTGCGCACGGCAGCAGCAGTGCGAATAACCCGCACCACGGGGCACATGACTGTGGTGCATGCAGCGGGCGTCCGGGGGCTGTCAATGCCCGCGTGATGGCGACCATGGCGAATCATCCTGCTGTGCGCGACAAGTTGAAGGTGGCGGGTGTCGTGATTCCGGGTGGGACGCAATTTGTAGGTGCGATGCATGACACTGCGGCGGATGAAATCTGGTTTTACGACACACATTTGCTAACGCCGGAGAATGCCAAACGCCATGCCGAAAATGTGAAAATATTTGAACGGGCATTGGATATGAATGCGAAAGAGCGCTCACGACGTTTCGCATCGATTGACACCAAAGCGGCGATTCAGCGCGTGCGTAGGGCGATCAAGGATCGCTCGGTTTCGCTGTTCGAACCGCGTCCGGAGTTAGGTCATGGCACCAATAGTTTGTGTATCGTCGGCAGGCGTGCGCTGACCAAAGACATGTTCCTGGATCGCCGAGCATTCATGAACTCTTACGATTATGCAACGGATCCGGAAGGCAAATACTTGACTAATATCATGAAGCCTTTGGGGCCAGTGTGTGGCGGCATTAACCTGGAATATTATTTCTCACGCGTGGATAACTACAAACTGGGTGCAGGCACCAAGCTACCGCATAACGTTGTGGGCTTGTTTGGCGTGGCCAATAGCAGTGATGGTGATCTGCGTCCCGGCTTGCCGTGGCAGATGGTGGAAGTGCATGACCCGATTCGTTTACTGATCATCGTTGAGCATTTCCCCCAGGTGGTGCTGAATGCCATCCAATCCACCCCGGAAATGTACGAGTGGTTTATCAATGAATGGGTACATCTCGTGGCGATCCATCCCGAAACGCATGTTTTGTATTACTTCAAGCAAGGGGTGTTTGAGCCATATCATCCCTCAGCCGAAACTTTGCCTGCGATTACGGACATCGCGCAGCTGATTGAAAATGCAGCCCCAATGCGTACCAACAGCTTGCCGGATGCGACCCAGGAAAACTTGCCCGTATATTTGAACTAATAACTTATTGAATAATATGCAGAATTTATTGCCTTTGTATGTATTCGTGCCTTTGTTCGGCTTTTTGGCGAGTTTGCTATTCAAACGCACGCAAGAAAATACGATTACCGGCATCGCTTTTGCCACGGTAGGCTTACATCTACTGCTTGTCCTGGCGGGCGCAGTTCAGTGGTGGCAGCAAGGCATGCTGGCGCAGTATTTGAAGTACTGGCTACTGTTTGAGCATGAAGGTTTCCGTTTTAGTCTGGACTTTTATTTTGATGGTATCACGCTGACATTTGCCATTGTCGGCGCACTGATTGCCTTGCTGAGCTTGGTGTTCAGCAAATACTACATGCATCGGGACGAGGGGTTCAAACGTTATTTCAATGGCATTCTGCTGTTTTATACCGCATACAGCTTCGCCGTTTTTGCCGGTAATTTCGAGACTTTATTCATCGGCTGGGAAGTGCTCGGATTCACTTCTTTCCTGCTGATTGGCCATTACCGCGACCGCTATTTGCCAGTCAAGAATGCAATGAAAGTCATTTCGCTCTATCGGCTGGGCGATGTCTGTCTGATATTGGCGATGTGGATGGCGCACCATGTATTCCACACCAACATCACATTCACTGAAATGGCGCAGCCCGGATGGCTCTCACGGTTTGGCGTAAACGGTACGAATGGTGGCTTGTTGTTTATCATGAGCATGATGCTGATTGCAGCCGCGGTGAAATCGGCACAGTTCCCGTTCTCCAGTTGGCTGCCCCGCGCAATGGAAGGGCCTACGACTTCGAGCGCGATCTTTTATGGCGCACTTTCTGTGCATCTTGGTGTTTTTCTGCTGTTGCGCACATCGCCGATCTGGCAAGCAATCCCCGGTTTTGATGTGGTGCTGGTGATTCTGGGCTTGGTGACGACATTGACGGCCTCGGTCACTGTCAGGGTGCAGTCCACCATCAAGACGCAGATCGCTTACGGTACGATTGTACAGATCGGCATCATGCTGATTGAGATAGGCCTTGGTTGGCATACACTCGCGTTGGTGCATTTTGCGGGACATGCTTTCCTGCGGACTTACCAACTACTGGTATCGCCTTCCACTTTGGGTTACATGATCCATAACCAGTTCTTTGAGTATCAAGCCAAGCCGCACATTGCGCCTGCAAGCTGCTGGCGCAACACCTTGTATATGCTGGGTGTCAAGGAATGGAATCTGGATATGGTCCAGTACCGCTATCTTTGGCAGCCTTTCAAATGGCTGGGTGGGTACCTGGGATGGATGGGCAGCATGACCAGTCATTTTGTAATCGCCGGCATGATAGCGGTAGGCGTGTTGCTGGAGTTGGGTGTTTTGGAAGCACCGCAGTCGGTTAGCTCCTATTTGCCCGCGACTTATGCGGCGGTTTCGCTGATGTGCATCTTGCATGCCTTCGTGTGCAGAGACAGCCCGTTACACGCCTGGTGGACGATCGTGATGAGCCAAGTGCTGATTGTAATGGCGATTTCGCTCAATGTCGCGGTAGAAGCTGTGCATGTATGGATTTATCTTGCCACGACAATCTCGGCAGCAGTGTTAGGCATGTTTTGCTTGCACAATACACAGCAGATTGATGGCGATATTTCACTTGACCGATTTCATGGATACGCGCAGGAGCGGCCGGATTTGGCCTTGATTTTCTTGTTGAGCTGCATGGCGCTGGTGGGGTTTCCGTTTACCCCGACGTTTATCGCGATTGATTTGATGTTGACACAGATCCACACGCATCAGAACGTGCTATTGATACTGACTGGTTTGGGGTTCCTGATTCTGGAAATCGCAGCATTGAGAATCTATGCGCGCGTATATCTGGGACAACACAAGAAGCATACGCACCCGATAGCGTATCGCTCGTCCTGACGGGATTAACGCTTGCCTTCCTTGGCCATATTGATGCTGTATTTGGGGATTTCTACTACCAAATCCTCTTTCCCGACGATCGCCTGACATGACAGCCGCGAAAGCGGCTCCAGCCCCCAGGCTTTGTCCAGCAGGTCCTCTTCATTTTCCTGTGCAGGATTCAGGCTCTTGTAGCCTTCGCGCACAATTACATGGCAGGTTGTGCAGGCGCATACTTTATCGCAGGCATGGTCTATGTCTATGTCGTTATTCAGCAAGTTGTCACAAATGGAAACGCCTGGCTGCGCTTCAAAGGCGGCGCCTTCCGGGCATAGCTCTACGTGTGGTAAAACGATAATCTGTGGCATAGGCTTTTATATATTAATGTTACAGATTGATAGAATCCAAATCTTTTCCAGCCAGTGCGCGCTTGATGCTGACATCCATTCTGCGTGCGGCAAAAGTCTCCGTAGCACGATTTAGCGCTTCTGTATCCTTGCGGATGGCATCGCTGGAAGCTGCATGGATACTGGCTTGCAGGGCATCTATTTTAGTGTGGATTTGCTGTTTTTCGGTTTCGTTCAGCAATGTGCCATCCGTTTCTAATGCGGCTTGTGTGGCGCTAATCAAGGCATTTGCATCCACCTGTGCTTCTGTCAGTGCGCGCGCCAGTTTGTCGGATTCTGCTGCGCTGTGCGAGTTGCTGAGCATACGGGCGATTTCCGCTTCGTTCAGGCCATAAGAAGGTTTGACCATCACATGCGCTTCTACACCACTGGTTTGTTCGCGTGCGCTGACTGAGAGCAAACCATCTGCATCTATCTGATAAGTGACGCGGATGCGCGCAGCGCCTGCTGGCATTGGCGGAATGCCGCGCAAATCAAAGCGTGCCAGTGAGCGATTGTCGGCGACCAGTTCGCGTTCACCCTGCACCACATGAATGTTCATGGCGGTTTGGCCATCTTTATAGGTGGTGAACTCTTGCGCGCGTGCGATGGGTAGTGTGGAGTTGCGTGGGATGATTTTCTCGGTCAAGCCGCCCATGGTTTCTATGCCAAGCGAAAGCGGGGTGACATCCAGCAACAGCAGGTCTTCGTCCCGCTTGTTGCCTACCAGCGCATTGGCCTGAATGGCTGCGCCCAGCGCGACGACTTTGTCCGGGTCAAGATTGGTGAGCGGCGATTGCTGAAAGAATTCAGCCACGGCATGGCGCACATGCGGCATGCGCGTCGCGCCGCCCACCAGCACCACGCCTTTGATGTCAGATACCTCCAGGCCGGCATCACGCAAGGCCTTGCGGCTAGGGGTAAGCGTTTTGTTGACCAGCGTTTGCGTCAGCTCATTAAACTGTGCAACAGACAATGTGACATCCACCATTTGCCCGGTACTAAGCCTGCAGACAATCTGTGCCTCGTAGTTATCGGTCAGCCATTCTTTGGCCTGGCGCGCTTTGGTGAGTAGCAGGCGGGTATCGGCTTCGTTCAGCGGGATGAATTTATCGCTGCTTTGTCGAATCTGGTCCAGCGTCCAGCAATAGATGCGGTGGTCAAAATCATCGCCACCCAGCGCGGCATCGCCGCTGGTGGACAATACTTCGAATACGCCTTTGGTCAGTCGCAGGATAGAAATATCAAATGTGCCGCCGCCCAAGTCGTAGATGGCATAAGTGCCTTCTGCGGTATTATCCAGGCCATAAGCTACTGCAGCGGCAGTCGGTTCGTTCAATAGACGCAATACATGCAGGCCGGCCAGCTGGGCCGCATCCTTGGTGGCTTGGCGTTGCGCATCGTCAAAATAGGCAGGCACGGTAATCACGGCGCCAACCAGTTCGCCCCCAAGTGCTTTTTCTGCGCGGGTTTTCAGCACCTTCAGAATCTCGGCGGAAATTTCGACCGGGTTTTTAATGCCGGCACAGGTTTCTATGCAGACTTGTGCGTTGTTGACGAATTTATACGGGATATGCGCGCGGTCGGTAATATCCTCCAGTGCACGACCCATAAAGCGCTTGACGGAGACAATCGTGTTGATGGGGTCAACACTTTGCTGGGCCTGCGCATCATGACCAACGACAACAGTGCCGTCTGCCAGGTGGCGTACTACGGAGGGCAGCAAGGCGTGGCCATGCTCATCCTGCAGCACCGTGGCCAAGCCGCTGCGTACCGTGGCGACCAGCGAGTTGGTGGTGCCCAAGTCGATCCCGACCGCCAGCTTGTGTTGATGCGGGGCAGGAGTTTGGCCGGGTTCAGAGATTTGCAGTAAAGCCATTTAGCCTTCTAGTTTTTCAATAATGTCGCGGATATCCGCTTGCACTTTTTCCATAAAAATCAGCTTGCGCGTGCCGTCCGTTGCGTCTTCCAGCTGTTGCTGCCTAAATTGTTCGGAGAGCGTTTGCTGCAAGCTTTTGCTTTCAGTGCGTATGGTACCAAGCAGTGCGTCCAATGCGCTAATATCTTTGGCATTTTCCGCATCTTCTATGGCTTCTCGCCATTCCATCTGCTGCATCAAAAAATCAGCTGGCATTGCGGTATTCGTTTCAGCAATCGCGGTGATACCTTGCAGGCCCAATAAATACGCGGCTCGTAGGGCAGGGTGTTTGAGGGTCTTGTAGGCCTCGTTAGCCGTGGTGGCGGTCTGAATTGCGGCAAGCTTCTCGGCATCAGTCGCGGTGACGAAACGATCTGGGTGTGATGCGCTTTGAATCGCGCGGTAATTGGTTTCCAGCGCGGTGAGGTCGATATTGAACTGCTGAGGCAGCTGAAAAAGTTGGAAATAATTTTGCATGTCTAAGGCCACAATTTTTTTGAAAAATCAATCAGGCCAAGGCACTGAGGCGCAGATAGTACATATTGGGAACGGCAAGCAGGCGCAACACAGGCATGGCTGATTTAGCAAAAAAATTAAACAGTAAAGCTTTCTCCGCAGCCACACTCACCTTTAACATTCGGGTTATTGAATTTAAACCCTTCGTTCAATCCCTCTTTGGTGTAATCCAGCTCTGTGCCATCGATATAAGCCAAGCTTTTAGGGTCTATGATGACTTTTACGCCATGGCTTTCAAATTGCATGTCTTCTGGTTGCAGTTCATCTACAAATTCCAGCGTGTAGGCCATGCCGGAGCAGCCCGTGGTTTTCACGCCGACACGCAAGCCGATGCCTTTGCCACGATTTGCCAAAAATTTCTCGACACGCTTGGCGGCAGTTTCTGTTAGTGTAATTGCCATCTTGCTTATTTGCCCTGTTTTGCTTTTAAATCAGCCACTGCAGCTTTGATGGCATCTTCCGCCAATACGGAACAGTGGATTTTTACCGGTGGCAAAGCCAACTCTTCTGCGATGTCAGAGTTCTTAATCGCATAGGCTTCGTCAATCGTACGGCCTTTTAGCCATTCGGTGACCAATGAGCTGGAAGCGATCGCAGAGCCGCAGCCATAGGTCTTGAATTTAGCGTCTTCAATCACGCCTTGTTCGTTCACCTTGATTTGCAGTTTCATCACGTCGCCGCAAGCAGGTGCGCCCACCATGCCGGTGCCAACGGTCGGGTCATTCTTATCCAGAGAGCCTACGTTACGCGGGTTCTCATAGTGATCTAAAACTTTGTCTGAATATGCCATTTAATACTCCTTAGTGGGAAGCCCACTGTACTTTGCTAATATCGACACCATCTTTATACATTTCCCAGAGTGGCGATAGTTCGCGTAACTTCGAAATTTTTTCTTTCATCAATCTGATCGTGTAATCCACATCCGCTTCGGTCGTAAAACGTCCGATGCTGAAGCGAATCGAGCTATGCGCCAATTCGTCGCTGCGGCCTAAAGCGCGCAACACATAGCTGGGTTCCAGGCTGGCGGAGGTACATGCTGACCCGGATGATACGGCGATATCTTTTACCGCCATCATCAGCGATTCACCTTCCACGTAGTTGAAGCTCATGTTCAAATTGTGCGGCACGCGGTGTGTCAAATCACCATTCACGTAGCTTTCTTCGATTTCCAGCAAGCCTTTCAGTAAACGGTCGCGCAGCATGCGGATACGCTCGTTCTCGGTATCCATCTCCTCACGTGCGATGCGGAACGCTTCGCCCATGCCCACGATCTGATGCGTAGGCAAGGTGCCGGAACGCATACCACGCTCATGACCGCCGCCATGCATCTGCGCTTCGATACGCACACGAGGTTTGCGACGCACGAACAATGCGCCGATGCCTTTGGGGCCATAGGTTTTATGTGCACTGAAGCTCATCAAATCCACCGGCAGTTTTTCCAGATCGATTTTCACTTTGCCAGTGGCTTGTGCAGCATCCACATGGAAAATAATATTGTTTTCGCGGCAGATGTTGCCGATGCCTTCGATATCCTGAATCACGCCTATCTCGTTGTTGACGAACATCACGCTCGCCAAGACTGTGTCCGGGCGAATCGCCGCCTTGAATTTCTCCAGACTGACCAGGCCATTTGCATCTGGCTCCAGAAAAGTCGCCTCAAAGCCTTCGCGTTCCAGTTCGCGTACCGGGTCAATCACGGCTTTATGCTCGGTAGCCACGGTGATGATGTGTTTGCCCTTGCTGGCGCTGTAAAAATGCGCTGCGCCTTTAATCGCCAGATTATTAGATTCTGTTGCGCCGGATGTCCATACGATCTCGCGCGGGTCTGCGCCCACCAGTTTGGCCACTTCGTTACGTGCATTTTCCACGGCTTCTTCCGCCACCCAGCCGTAAGCGTGGCTGCGCGATGCCGGATTGCCGAATTCTTCCGTCAAATAGGTGACCATTTTGGCGGCCACGCGCGGGTCGACCGGCGTGGTGGCAGAGTAGTCTAGGTATATAGGTTTGTGTCCTGTTGTCATCTTTTGCTCTTAAATCATGCCGCAATTGCGGAATATTGTTTCAAACGCGCTACTTCTTGCTGCAGCACTGTTAAAAATCCTTGTACTTCTTGTGCGGTGTTGCTTGCGCCAAAACTTACGCGCACTGCGCCGCGCGCCAAATCCTCAGACACGCCCATCGCCAGCAACACGTGGCTGGGTTCACCACTGTTGCTGGAGCATGCCGACCCGCTAGCTACCGCAAATCCTGCTTTGTCCAACGCGGTCACCAGGGTTTCGCCTTCGATATTCGGGAAAGCGAAGAACGTGGTGTTCGTTAAACGATTCGCGTTTTCCGCAAAAATCGTCGCATCCATTGCCCTGAGTGCCGCATCCAGCTTGGCTTGCAGGGCAGTGGTTGTTTGCTGGAATTCTTGCAAATGCTGGGTCGCTAGCTCACAAGCTGTGCCAAAGCCGACAATCGCCGCGACATTTTCCGTGCCGCTGCGCAGGCCGCGCTCTTGCCCGCCGCCATACAGCAGCGGCTCAATATCCACGCGCTTATCCAGCACTAAAGCACCTGCGCCCTGCGGGCCGCCAATCTTGTGGCTGGAAATCGTCATGGCCTGTACGCCAAGTTCGTTGAAATCTACTGCCACCTTACCTAAGGCCTGCACCGCATCGGTATGCACATACACTTTTTTTGCTCTAGCCAAGGCCACAATGTTTTGCACATCTTGCAATGCGCCAGTCTCGTTGTTGGCCAGCATCACGGAGACCAGGCTGGAAGGCGCATCCAGCAAGGCTTCCAGAGCATCCATTTTTACGCGGCAATTTGCATCTACCGGTATGCTGTTGGCTTGCCAGCCGTGCGCCTGCAGCGCCTGTGCCGGTTTGCCGACGCAAGGGTGTTCAATCGCGCTGGTTAATATCTGACTCTTCTCGAACCCATTTCTTGTCAAACCGGCGGTAATGCCATGCACGGCAAAATTGTTTGCCTCGGTACCACCACTGGTGAACACGACTTGGCTGGTCTGCACGCCTATCGCTTTGGCCACCTGCGCACGCGCGTCTTCCACAGCATCCCGCGCGTTGCGGCCAAATATATGGCGGCTGGTGGGGTTGCCATGCTGCGATTGCATGAAAGGCAGCATCACATTTAGCACTTCCGGCCTGATGGCGGTGGTGCTGTTGTGGTCAAAATATGCGTTAGCCATTGACTTGCAAAACCTCAACGTTGTCGCGTAATTCGCGCGTTGGGAAGCTGATCTTGCTCTCGCCGGTCTGCTTGGCATGCTGCATGCGCACCATGTCGGCAAGCGTCACGCCGGATAAGTAATCCAGAATCTTCTGATTCAGCGATGCCCACAAGTCATGCGTCATACAAGGGCCATCCTCATGGCAATTCTCATTACCGCCGCACTGGGTTGCATCTATCTGCTCATCTACCGCGGTGATGATGTCGCTGACGGAAATATTCTGATGCGGTTTGGCGATACGGTAGCCGCCACCGGGGCCGCGCACGCTCATCACCAGACCTTGCTTGCGCAGGCGGCTGAACAACTGCTCCAAATAAGATAAGGAAATATCCTGACGCTCGCTGATGCCAGCCAGTGTCACGGGTTTTTCAGCTTCCAGCAACGCTAGATCCAGCATCGCAGTGACGGCAAAGCGGCCTTTGGTAGTGAGTCTCATAATAGCAGGATTTTATAATAGCCTACTGTTTTAGTCAACTATTAAGCGGTTTGGTTCAGCTTACTTGAATGGCTTGCTTTTAGGCTTTTTGCTGGCAAATGCTTCGGCCACCTGGCTATCTGCCTGCGTGTCCAGTAGCGAGGCCAGTTGGGCTTTCAAGGCTTGCAGTTCTTTTTCCTGTGCGGCAGAGTGGTCCAGCAAAGTATGAATCGCTTTCGTCATCGGGTCTTCATCATCACTCACCACGGCATAGGCGCTGAATTTGGCTTTCTGGGCTTCCTGCTTGGCTTTCTCTTCTTCCAGAATGCGTGCAGGAATGCCCACGGCCGTTGCCCCTTCCGGCACATCCTTCACCACCACGGCGTTCGAGCCGATTTTGGCATTCTTGCCCACCGTAATCGGGCCAAGTACCTTCGCGCCTGCGCCAATCACCACGCCTTGTTCCAGTGTGGGGTGGCGTTTACCTTTGTTCCAACTGGTGCCACCTAAAGTCACGCCATGATACAGCGTGCAATCGTTACCAATCACGGCCGTTTCGCCAATCACCACACCCATGCCATGGTCGATAAATACGCGGCGGCCTATCGTCGCGCCCGGGTGAATTTCAATGCCGGTCAGCCAGCGGCCAATGTGTGAAAACATGCGGCCAAGCCAGTAAAAGCGTACCTTCCACAACCAATGTGAAAAGCGGTGAATAATCAGCGCATGCACGCCGGGGTAGGTGGTCAGGATTTCCCAATGCGTACGCGCCGCAGGGTCACGGTCGAATACGATAGCAATGTCTTCTTTGATATGGCTGAACATAGTGATGAAATTATGCCATAAATGCGTATTCCTGACTAATTTGGTGGGGTATGCTCTAATGCGCGATTTACAGGTTTAGAGTTACATCTGGCCAGAACCGATTTATTAACACTTCAAAAGTTTCTGTCAGTGACCATCCTGGAATGTCAGACTCATGAGTTGCGGAGTTATCTCCTTTACATAGAGTCATGGCTCCAGTTCGAAACCTGCCATCTTCAAACCCCGCAGGATATATTATTGATTCATCAAGTGGACTACCCACACTTTGATAGCTCGCGCAGGGCGGAAAAGTGAAACGCATTCTGCCGCAGGTTGATCTTTCATCCGCCTTAAAACCCCAATACCCATGCGGGTTTCCAAGCAGTTGATCTAGCTGTTTGTATCAACCAGGTCTCGATAGACATGCCAACTTGCGTGGCCAACCACTGGCATGGTGAGAATCAAACCAAGAAAGCTTGTGGCAAGACCAAAACCCACCAGCACGACGATACATAAAGCCCAAAGTAGCATGACAACAGGGTTGCGCGCACATGCGCGCAGGCTGGTTATAGCCGCAGTGGCTGCGCTGGCTTTGCGGTCCAGCATCAGTGGCATGGCGACTACGCTGATGGCATAAACGAATGCCGCAAAGAATCCGCCGGCAGAAAAGTAGATGAGCGTGAAAATAGGCTGTTTGAACGTGATTACATTCAGCGCCACGTCAGTAAAAGTAGGCAGTGCGCCATTGAAAAAGTGCGAAAATATATACAGTGACAGGCTCGTCCAGATAAGCAAGATAACCAGCAATAGCACTGCAAACAGAAAGACATTGATCAGGTTCGGGAGCCAAGCTGTCAGGGTGGGGACAAGGGATGGTCGTTCGCCCAGCTCGATGCGCCGGCTTAGGTCATACAGCCCCATGGCGAGGAAAGGCCCGAGCAGAAAAAACCCTGTAGTTAGCCCAGCCAAGAGCCAATAGTTTCCAGAAAAAACGATATGGATGAATAGTCCTGTAATAGCAAAGACAGAGCCATAGAAAAGGCTGGCCCATCCGCCTGCATGGGTATCTTCCACGCCGGCATGAAGCCAGTCGATAATCATGCTGGCTTTAACTTGACGTACTGCCGGAAAGCCTCCGGAAGCGATTTTTTCAGCTGGTATATTGCTTTTGCTCATGGGGTAACCCTTATATTTAAGTTCAATGGGCTGCTGTTGCTACCCATCGGTGATTTTGAACAAAATTAGTGCGCGTTGTGCGAACTGGTATACATCATCCACCGCATGAAAATATATCACATTCCTTCAATCTTGCGACTTTACTTGATGGCTGAGGGTTTGCTGACCCGGGTGTTTAATATTTCGTATGTTTTTTCGGGTTGACGCTTAAGGTCAAAATCCCACGCAGCAGATTGACTTCTTCCTTTTCCAGCCGCGCGCGCGAGTATAGGCGGCGTAGCCTTTCGAACAGCTTTTTCGGCGCGCGCGGGTTGATATAGCCGATTTGCACCAGCGCTTCTTCCAGATGCGCGTAAAAGCGCTCCAGGTCATCATTGCTTGCAAGCGCTGCCTCAGGGGGCGCACCCAGCTTGCCTTCCAGGGCATGCATTCTGAGCTCGTAGCACATGATTTGCACGGCCATGGCCAAGTTGAGCGAGCTGTATTCCGGGTTGGCAGGGATGATGCTCTGCAGTTGGCAGCAATCCAGTTCTTCGCCACTCAGGCCGCTCATCTCGGTACCGAACACGAGCGCGACGGGCTGGCTCTGCGCGATGGAAAGCGCTTGTCTTGCGGCTTCTTTAGGTTCGACGATTTCGTGGCTCAAAGTGCGCTTGCGAGCACTCAAGCCAATGGCGAATCCGCATTCGGTGAGCGCTTCCGGCAAGGTTTGTGTGACGGTTGCGTTATCCAGTATGTCAGTCGCGCCTGCGGCGAGCGAGGTGGCTTGCGGATCGGGAAAGAATTTGGGCTGTACCAAATAGAGATGCTGCAAACCCATTGTTTTCATGGCGCGCGCGGTAGAGCCGATGTTGCCGGGGTGCGAGGTTTGGCAGAGGACGACCCTGACGTTGTCTAAAATACCTAGATTGCTCATGAAATGAATTCTGCCTCTCACTCCAAGCTTCTCCCGCCAGCGGGCGAGGGAGTGTATGGTGATGCCTAAAAATGCTAAAATAGCATTTTATCAGGTCTTTAGTCTGTTCTTATGCATCCAATACTCATCAACGCCGTCAAGGCTGCCCGCGAAGCGGGACGTATTATCAACCGCGCTAGTCAGGATGTCGGTTCGCTTAACGTGCGCAGCAAAACTGTTAACGATTTTGTCAGTGAGGTGGATCAGGCTGCAGAGCAGGCGATCATCGAT
This sequence comes from Methylophilus sp., assembly GCA_044222155.1. Classification (GTDB taxonomy): domain Bacteria; phylum Pseudomonadota; class Gammaproteobacteria; order Burkholderiales; family Methylophilaceae; genus Methylophilus. The sequence goes on along the minus strand of JBGANT010000008.1, from coordinate 32,587 downwards.
ATTTTGAAAGACGCCTATCCAGACCACGGTTTTCTGGGCGAGGAGAGTGGCAAGACCAACCAGGATGCAGAAAATATCTGGATCATCGACCCGCTGGATGGCACCACCAATTTCCTGCACAACTATCCGTTTTATTGCGTGAGTATCGCCTTGCAGCAAAAGGGCGTGCTGACACAAGCAGTGATCTATGACCCGGTGCGTAATGACTTGTTCACTGCCACCAAAGGCCGCGGTGCTTTTCTGAACGATAAACGCATTCGCGTGACCAATCGCAGTAAGCTGCAAGATGGCCTGATCTCAACCGGTTTCCCGTTCCGCGATTTCACGCATCTGGATACTTATATGGGCATGCTCAAAGACATGATCCAGAAAACGCGCGGCATTCGCCGTCCGGGTTCGGCCGCACTGGATTTGGCCTATGTGGCTGCAGGTTTCACCGACGGTTTCTTTGAAATCAATCTTTCCACATGGGATATTGCTGCAGGCGGCTTGCTGGTGCAAGAGGCAGGCGGTATCGTGGGTGACTTTGAAGGCAATGAGAGCTGGCTCGCTACCGGTAACATTGTGGCGGCCAACCCCAAAGTGTTTGCGCAGATGTTGCAGACCTTGGCGCCACATTTGACGCCAAGCCTGAAAACACCTGCCTAGTATTAGTGCAGGTTTCTCTGTACGATTTCGGCCATCTTTAATAATTTCCCGCTGTCTTTCTGGCAGGCGATCGCCATCAGTTCGTGCTGATAGTCAATATCGGTTGCCAGCCGCTGTGCGTCAAACGGGCCGACCAGTTCGCGGAACTGCACCAGAAATTGCGCGTATAAATTCGAAGGATTTGTCTGTTTTCTCATTGATAGCTCCCATGGATTGCCAATAGTCTATGTTGTGCACAATCTGTGCCAGTGTGATATGTGCTGTGACAAGTTGTAACAAATTGATTATTAAGGTAAAAATATTGCCATCTGTTAGGTTGGCTGCAATTATGTCGAAGTTTCTGCAATTGGTGATGAAAACCCCGACAGCAGAGACGCCTCTTCTGACCCGGGCGTTATGCCTGTAAAATGCGGTTTTCGACTACTCAAGACCATCGTGACAGCTCAAGCACCTACCGCAGGACATACGCCAATGATGCGCCAGTATCTGGCGCTGAAGGCGCAGTACCCGGACATGTTGCTGTTCTACCGCATGGGGGATTTTTACGAGTTGTTCTTTGACGATGCGGAGAAGGCCGCGCGACTACTCGGCATCACCTTAACCCGCCGTGGCGCCAGCAATGGCGAGCCTATCAAGATGGCGGGCGTGCCGTATCACGCGGTGGAACAATATCTTGCCAAACTCACCAAACTGGGCGAGACCGTGGCGATTTGCGAGCAGATCGGCGATCCGGCGACGTCAAAAGGCCCGGTCGAGCGTCAGGTAACGCGTATCCTCACGCCCGGCACGCTCACGGACGCCGCGTTGCTTGATGCGTCGCGCGACAGGCCGTTGCTAAGCGTGTGCCAGCAGGATCGTGTGCTTGGCTTGGCGCGGCTGAATTTGGCTTCCGGCGAATTTGTACTGTCGGAAATTGCGATTGGTCAACTGAATCAAGAACTTGAGCGCATTGCCCCCGCGGAAATCGTGTGTGCGGACGGTGTGGGTCTTGAAGCGATAGAAGCCTATAAAGCGCCCAAGAAGCGCATGACTCCATGGCAGTTCGATTTCGACAGCGCCATGATGGGCTTGACCAAGCAGTTCGGTACGCAAGATTTGGCAGGCTTTGGCTGCGCGGAGATGACGGCCGCTATTTGCGCGGCAGGTGCGCTGCTGGATTACGTCAAACATACCCAGCGCAGCACTTTACCGCATATTGCCGAGCTGCGGGTAGAACAAGTCAGTGCCTATATCCAACTGGATTCAGCGACCCGGCGCAATCTGGAAATCGACACCACTATTCGCGGCGAGCCCGTGCCGACGCTCTACAGCTTGCTGAATACGACCCAAACGCCAATGGGTGCACGCTTGCTGCGCTTCTGGCTGCATCATCCGTTACGTGACCAGAATCTGGTTGCAAAACGCCATGAGGCGGTTGCTGAGATTATCAACACCGGCCTGCAAACCAATGTCTGTGCGCCTCTTGGGCAGGTGGCCGATATTGAGCGCATTACGACGCGCGTTGCGTTGAAAACCGCGCGGCCGCGCGATTTGTCCGGCCTGCGTGAGAGCTTGGCACAATTGCCCATGTTGCAGGCTTTGCTTGAACATGCGCAATCCAGTCTGTTGCAAACTTTGCGCGAGCATCTGGCTGCGCCAGCGCAGGTGTTGCAAATACTGCAGGCAATCAAGCCGGAACCCGCATCCGTGCTGCGTGAGGGCGGGGTAATTGCTGATGGATTTGATGCGGAATTGGACGAACTGCGTGCGATACAAACCAATCACGGCGATTTTCTGTTGCAGTTCGAGGCGGCAGAAAAGGCGCGTACCGGTTTGCAGAATCTGAAAGTCGAATACAACTCCGTGCATGGTTTTTATATCGAAATCAGTCGCGCGCAGGCCGAAAGCGCACCACCGGAATATCGCCGCCGCCAGACCTTGAAGAATGCCGAGCGCTTTATCACATCGGAACTGAAAGCGTTTGAGGATAAAGTGCTGAGCGCCAACGAGCGGGCTTTGGCGCGCGAGAAAATGCTGTACGAGCGGGTGCTGGACGAGCTGGCGCCTTATATCGTGACCCTGCAGACCAATAGCGGTGCGGTTGCCAGCCTGGATGTTTTAAGCTGTTTTGCCGAGCGTGCGCAGGCGCTGAACTATGTAATGCCGACGTTCAAAGGTGATGTCGGTGTCGAGATTGTTGCAGGGCGCCATCCGGTGGTGGAAAGCATTGCACAGCCGTTTGTTTCAAATGGTGTTTCGCTGAACGCCTATCGCCAGTTGCTGCTGATTACCGGCCCGAATATGGGGGGTAAATCCACCTTTATGCGGCAGGCCGCGCTGATTACTTTGTTGGCATATTGTGGTTGCTTTGTGCCAGCATCTTCTGCCAATTTCGGCGAAATTGACCGTATATTCACGCGTATTGGCGCATCGGATGATTTGGCGGGCGGGCGTTCCACGTTTATGGTGGAAATGACCGAAACCGCCAATATTCTGCATAGCGCAACCGAGAAAAGTCTGGTGCTGCTGGACGAGATCGGCCGCGGTACCAGCACGTTCGATGGCCTGAGTTTGGCTTGGGCAGTGGCCAAGCAATTGCTGGAGAAGAACAAATCGCTCACACTGTTTGCCACGCATTATTTTGAGCTGACGCGTATTGCCGATGAACACAAGCACGCCGTCAACGTACATCTGGATGCGGTGGAGCACGGCACTGGTGCGAACAAGAAACTGGTGTTTCTGCATAAGGTCGAGGCGGGCGCGGCCAACCAGAGTTACGGCATCCAGGTCGCGCAACTGGCGGGCATCCCCAAGAGTGTGGTGGTGGCTGCCACGCGCAAGCTCAAGCAGTTGGAGAACGCGCAAATCACCCAGAACGCCCACCAGCCGGACATGTTTGCCGCGCAAGTAGAAGTGCCGGGAGCGCCTGTACACCCGATTCTGCAAGAGATAGAGGCGACTCAGCCGGATGATTTAACTCCTAAACAGGCTTTGGAGTTACTGTACAAAATCAAAGCCTTACTGGATTAATTTTTATCGGTTTGGGATTTTTGCCGCTCTTACACAATATCTTGTGTTTTCTCTGGCATTGCTACCCAATATTGTGGATAATGCAGCATGGACACGGAAACAGTATTCGTTGCTCACCCCTATGCCTCGATTCGCATCAAAGGCGAACCGTTAGGCCAGCTTCCGCAGGATTTATATATTCCGCCCGATGCTTTGGAGGTGTATCTGGAGACCTTCGAAGGACCGCTCGACCTGCTGCTTTACCTGATCCGCAAGCACAATCTGGACATTCTGGATATTCCGATGGCTATGCTGACCGCGCAGTACATGGCTTATGTGGAAAAGATGAAAACCGTGAAGCTGGAGCTGGCGGCAGAGTATTTGCTGATGTCGGCCATGCTGATCGAAATCAAATCGCGCATGCTGTTGCCAAAGCCGGCTGAAGTCGCTGAAGAGGATGACCCAAGGGCGGAGCTGGTGCGCCGCTTGATGGAATACGAAGCCATCAAACTCGCCGCACAACAGCTAGATGAGATGCCAAAAGTTGGCGAGGATATCCACGTTGCGAGCACCTACTATCAGCATATCGTCGAAATTCGCCCGCCGGATGTTAGTCTGGACGACTTGCTGGACGCATGGAAAAACGTGCTTAAACGCGCCAAACTGAATCAACACCATAAACTTGGTCGTGCCGAACTTTCAGTGCGTGAGCATATGAGTCAAATTCTGCGCCGTTTGAAGACCGAAAGCCTGGTCGAGTTCAGCCAGCTGTTTGATATTAAAAACGACGGCTTGCCCAAGCTGGTGGTGAATTTCCTGGCGATTCTGGAACTGGCAAAAGAAGGCTTGGTGCACATTACCCAGCAAGAAGCCTTTTCGCCCATTTACTTGCAAGCGAGTACTATTGACTAAGGTGCCGAATGAGAGAGCCTGAAAATATCACCGAGATGAAGCAAATACTGGAAGCAGCCTTGCTGACTGCAGGCCAGCCGTTGAGTTTGGACGATATGCTAAAGCTGTTTGCCGGGCGCATGGAGCGTGCGACTTTGCGCATGCTGTTGGACGAGTTGAAGGCCGACTGGGCAGACAAGACGGTGGAACTGGTGCAAGTGGCTTCCGGTTTCCGTTTCCAGGCTAAGCCACAATTCAGCGAATTTATCGTACGCCTGAATCCGGAGCGTCATCCAAAATACAGCCGTGCGGTGATGGAGACGCTGGCGATCATTGCATATCGCCAGCCGGTGACACGTGGCGACATCGAGCAGATACGCGGTGTAGCGGTCAACCCGAACGTGATTCGCCAGTTGCAGGAACGCGACTGGATAGATGTGGTTGGCCAGCGCGAGGTACCCGGCAGGCCATCATTGTACGCTACCACCAAGCATTTTCTGGACGACTTGAATTTACGCAGCTTGGCGGAGCTGCCGCCGTTCGAGGATTTTGCGCAAAGCGAAATGCCTCTGGATTCTTAGGTTGTCCGTGACATATCGGGTAAAATAGCGTTTTGCTTCCAAAAAAACGTTATGGCACGCCCACATAAATCTTCCAGTCCTGTTTTACGCCGTCCTGTTGCTCAAACAATCGGCCTGGAAGCCGCATCCAATAAGGCTTCTGGCGATGCCATTTCCGAGCCTGTCATTCAGGAAGGCGCGCAACGCTTGCACAAACTGCTGGCTTTGGCCGGGTTTGGCTCGCGTCGTGATATGGAAAAGCTTATCGAGGCTGGCCGCGTCAGCGTGAATGGACAACTGGCGCATGTGGGTGCGGCAGTCACCGAACAGGATGTGGTGCGTGTGGATGGCCGCCCGGTGCGCTTGTCGTTCGAGCCGGAACTGCCGCAAGTCTTGCTCTACCACAAGCCGGAAGGCGAACTGGTGAGCACAGACGACCCAGAAGGCCGTGCGACGGTATTCAGCAAATTGCCGCGCATCAAGCAGGGCAAATGGATCGCGATTGGTCGTCTGGACATGAACACCAGCGGCCTGTTGATATTCACCAGTTCTGGCGAATTGGCGAATCGCTTTATGCATCCGCGTTACGAAGTTGAGCGCGAGTACGCAGTGCGTATTCTGGGCGAATTGACCGAAGGCCAGCTACTGCAGCTTACGCAGGGCATCGAGCTGGAAGATGGTGTGGCGAACTTCGAGAGTATCTACCCGACAGGTGGCGAAGGCGCCAACAAGTGGTATCAGGTGGTGATTAAGGAAGGCCGTAACCGCGAAGTGCGCCGCATGTTCGAGGCGCTGCATTTGCCAGTGAGCCGCTTGATGCGCGTGCGCTTTGGGCCAATCGCTTTGCCGTCACGTGTCAAACGCGGGCAGATGCTGAAACTGGAGCAGAAAGAGGTGGTGAAACTGCTGGAATGGGCAGAGCTGCCTGTGCCGAAAAAACCGCTAAAGCAACTATCACCACGCGAAAAAGACAAAGCGACCGCCGTATTTACCGCGAAAGTGCGCAAGCAACGCGGCAGTGTACTGGATAAAGCGCCGAGGGAAAATGGCAGACCTGAGAGTCGCATGGGGACTGGCTCGCAGGGGGGTGCCAGGAAAGATGCCGGTAAAGACGCATACAAACAAGCACAAAAGCCCACGCAAAATCAGCGCATTCGCGGCAATAACGCGCCTGCCATGCAAAAAAAGAGCGATCGGAACAGAGGGCGCGGCTAGTTATTTTCTAGCGTCGCCAGCAGGGCAAACGAACTCGCACTTTGGCCCGCTACGCCCCACCCAACTGCCATCCGGGCATTGCATGACCTCTTGTGTACACATGACTTCACCCCGGTCTGGCGGCGCGATTTGCATGGGCGGTTTGTCTGCTGTTTTTGTGCAAGCACATAGGCTATAGACCAACATCAGACATATCCATTTTAGGGTTTGCGCCATAGTCGCTCCATTTCCAGATAGGTGAACGAGGCCGACCAGGTGATCAGCACAAAGCCGGTGAGGGCTTCCGTGCCTAGCATGAAGCGAATGGGGCCGTTGGGCGTCAAGTCGCCATAGCCAACCGTGGTAAAGGTGATGGCAGATAGATAAATCACATCAAAAAGATGCCAGTGCGTTTGCCCGGCCAAGGCGCCGGAATCAGGCAGGCCGAGCAGCAGCCATTCGATGACGCCGAAAATCCAGATTTCGGTGACGTGCAAGGCAAGGATGGCGCCAATCACGAAAATTACCTTTACGCGCGCTGGTGTGTTTATTCGTGGCAGTTTGCGCGAGACGAATACCAAGCCTTCAAAATGTAGCAGTACGCACAACACAATGGTCAGTATGGTGGCAATCACCACGGCGCTGTTGATCCACCAGTTGGAATAGGTATGTATCATTGGCTAGCGTATCTGGTCTAAATCGTGTTTGGTTAAGAGGAATACAAATTCATCGCCGGATGATACCTCCAGCCATACAAAAGGTACATCCGGGTAAGCGCCTAGCAGGGCATCGCGGTTATGGCCGATTTCCACGACCAAGATGCCGCCGTCGTTAAGATAGTCTGCAGCTTGATGCAGTAGCGTGTGGGTGTGATCCAGCCCGGCCTCGCCGCTGCCCAGCGCCAGTTGTGGTTCTTGGCGGTATTCTTGTGGCAATTGTGCCATGCTGGGTGCGTCCACATAAGGTGGGTTGGAAATGATCAGATCATATTGTTTGCCTTTTAAGGCACTAAACATATCGGATTGAATCGCCGAAACGCGGTTTTCCAAACCATAGCTGGCAATATTGATATTGCATACCGCGATAGCATCTGGCGAAATATCTACCACATCCACCTGCGTATTCGGGTAGGCATCTGCCAGTAATACGCCCAGGCAGCCGGAACCTGTGCAAATATCTGCGGCGTTTTCCACCATCTCCGGGAATTCAATCCACGGCGCAAGCCCTTCGGGCAAGAGTTCAGCAATAAACGAACGTGGTACGATGACGCGTTCATCCACATAAAACTTGAACCCTTGCAGCCATGCTTCGCGCAGCAGGTAAGCGGTTGGAACGCGCTTTGTGATGCGCTGTTCGATCAGGAAAGCCAGATGCTGGCGTTCTTTTGGTGTCAGGACGGCATCCTGAAAGTTGTCCAACGTATCCATGGGCAAATGCAGCGCACGCAGTACCAGCCAAACGGCCTCGTCATAGCTGTTATCCGTGCCATGACCAAAAAATATCCCGGACTCTTCAAAACGGCTGACTGCGAAGCGCACCCAATCACGTATCGTGAACAGTTCGTCTGCGGCGTGTGGATAGAGTGTCATTTCAGCAGTTTTTCCAGTGTGATGCGGTAAGTGTCCTTGAGCGGCTCAATATCAGCCACGGCAACACATTCGTTGAGTTTGTGTATGGTTGCGTTAAGAGGACCGAATTCGATCACTTGTTTGCAAATGTCTGCAATAAACCGCCCGTCGGACGTGCCCCCCGTAGTAGAAAGCTCGGGGATGACACCGTAGCTTTCCTGAATCGCCTGCTCAATGGCATCGACCAGTTCACCACGCGGCGTGATGTAAGGCGGCGAGTATTCCCACTCCAGTTCATAATCCAGCGCGTGCTTATCCAAAATAGCATGAACGCGCTGGCGCAGGTTGTGATCTGTGCTGCCAGCGCCGCTGAGTTCTGGGCAAAAGCGGAAGTTGAACAGGATTTCCACTTCCCCCGGCACCACATTGGTGGCGCCAGTGCCGCCATTGATGTTGGAAATCTGCCATGATGTCGGCGGGAAGTATTCATTGCCCTTGTCCCACACAGTTTCCACCATGTCCTTGATTGCTGGCGCAGCCAGGTGAATCGGGTTTTTGACCAGATGCGGGTAGGCGATATGGCCTTGTACGCCTTTTACAATGAGCTTGCCAGAGAGTGAGCCGCGGCGGCCATTTTTAATCATGTCGCCCACGACTTTGTTGCTGGTCGGTTCGCCTACGATGCAGTAATCGAAGTGTTCGCCGCGGGCTTTCAGTGCTTCTATCACCTTGATGGTACCATTCACGGCCACACCTTCTTCGTCCGAGGTGATCAGCAAGCCAATCGAACCTGCATGATTGGGATTGCGGGCTAGGAAATCTTCAATTGCTGTAATGAACGCGGCGCAGGAAGTTTTCATATCCGCCGCGCCACGTGCATACAGCATACCGTCCTTGATGGTTGGCTCAAAGGGCGGCGTATGCCATTTATCCAGCGGGCCAGTGGGCACGACATCGGTATGCCCGGCAAACACCAGCAACGGCGTGGTGTTGCCGCGGCGGGCATAGAAATTGTCCACATTGCCAAAGCGCATGCGCTCGATTTTAAACCCCAGTCTTTCCAAGCGGGAAATCATCACATCCTGGCAGCCGGCATCTTCCGGTGTCAGGGAGCGGCGTTTCAACAGGTCTATCGCAAGGTCCAGTGTGCTAGTCATTTTGCCAGATGCTTTCTATAAGTCGGTTCATCGAAACCCAGGCAGAGCATTTTGCCGTTTTCCACAAGCACAGGGCGCTTGATGATAGAGGTTTTATCCAGCATCAAGTGTACGGCGCTGGCATTATCTTTGATGCTGGCTTTTGTGGCTTCATCCAGGCCGCGCCAGGTCATGCCCGTGCGGTTTATAAGCTTTTCCCAAGGCGTTTGTGCTAGCCAGTCTTTAAGGGTGGCTTCATCAATACCCAGCTTCTTGAAATCATGGAAGTCGTAGGCAACACCATTTTCTTCCAGCCAGCTGCGGGCTTTTTTCACGGTGTTGCAATTGGGAATGCCGTAAAGTTTCATATGCCAGATTCGCGCATTGGTAAAATGGCATTTTAACAGGTGTTGATCTATCTTGGGTTAGGGTGTGTCGACGTGCTTTGTGCGAACCCTGCGAGTCAATCAATTGTTCAGGCGGCTTCTATCTGATAGTCGGAAGGACGGAATTGCCCAGTAGATTCATATTTTGAATGCAACTGACCGAACATGTTCAATAAGCTATCTTGTGTTAGCGGCCTGGAGAGCAAGTAACCCTGCATCTGGTCGCAGCCCATTTCTTTCAATAGATTGCTTTGCATGTCGTTTTCTACGCCACAGGCAACCACGTTTAAATTCAGTGCGTGAGACAGACGGATGACGGCATCTACCAAAGAACGCGCGGTCTTATCATGTTCAACCTGGCTGATAAATGATTTGTCCAGTTTGACTTCATCGACGTTCAGGCTTTGTAAAGAATCCAGGCTGAACGATTGCGAGCCAAAGTCGTCTAGCGATATTTTGATGTGCGCTTTCCTGAATTGTTCAAACTGTTGGTGCAGTTGCGTCTTGTTATGAATGGAGTTGATCTCTTTGATTTCGAAGATCATTTGATCCGTGCGCAACTGATAGCTATGAAATGTTTGGAGAATGTCGTTGATCAGATCTGGGCGCCGGAATTGCACCGCGGACAAGTTCATGGATAATTGCAGCGGCGTTTGTCTTTCAGATACTTTTGCAAGTACTTTGCAGCATTCTTCCAGCGCCCAGTGATTGATCTGGTTAATCAGGCCAAATCGTTCCGCTGCTGGCAAAAATTGTTCTGGCATGAGCAGGCCTTGTTCCGGATGTTGCCAGCAGACAATGGCTTCTGCGCCTGCGGGAGAGAATGTTCTGCAATAGACTTTGGGCAGGAACATGAGTTTTAATTGGCTCTCGCTCAGCGCGGCCAGCAGGTCTGTTTGCATATCACGCATTTGGCTGGATGCGCGCTCAATTTCTTCATCAAAGAACTTGAATTGATTTTTACCGCTTTCCTTGGCCTTATACATGGCAGTGTCTGCGCGCACCATCAGCCCGTTGGTGTCACCATCGTGCGGGTAAATGGCTATCCCTACGGAACAGGAAATATGGATGTGATGACCGTTGGCGTGGAATGGTTCTTTGATGGAAGTGACAATGCGTTGCACTATAGGGGTTATGTCATCTTCGGTCACAATGTTTTCAAATAACACGACAAACTCGTCACCACCTATTCTGGCGGCATAGTCACAACTGCGGATGGCGGTATTGAGCCGTTGCGCAACCAGTGTTAATACGGTATCTCCTACGTGGTGGCCTAATTGATCGTTAACCGGCTTGAAATGATCCAGATCTATATAGGCGATAGCAATGGTTCTGCTGCTGCGCTGACAGCGTTTGGCTGCGCCATCCAGGTGCGTTTCAAATGCTTTGCGACTTGGCAAATTGGTCAGAGCATCTAAACTTTCCGCTGTTTCAATGATAGTCGGTTCGGCTTTATGTTGGCGCAGTTGATGTTTTTCGTAGACGAGTACTACTGTAAAAATAAATGAGAACAGGCAGACAAGTACCAGAGTGATGATAATGGCTGCCACCTTGTGACTCAGGATGCTGTTGTATGCATTAACAGCAATAACGCTGTTAATGGCATAAATAGCTTGGTTATATGCAATATGGATTGCGATGATGCTTAAGGCGCCGATTGTGGCAAGGGCGGTTTTGATAACTTTGCGATAGTTACCATGATAGTTCTTCATCCAGAAGAATGTGAGTAGGTTGCCAAGAACAACAACGGTGGAAACGATGAAGGCGAGTAATAATTCCGCACGTTTGAATCCGAATTGACCAAATTCCATATTGGCGCGCCAATCAGCGCAGAACATGCCTAATACCAGCAGGCTAGCCAATGCTGCACCGGAGACGAAGCGTTTCAAGGATAGATGCTGCTTGGATGTCGTGTCCAGAACAACCAGAGAGGTGGCAATGGCGAAAAACCAGCCGATAATCAGCATAATAGGGGCTTGTGACGGGTTGATCTTGCTATAGGTTGCATACGCGAGTAACAAGTGATTTAACCACAATGCTGTGCCCGCAATAATTGAGAAAATCGCCAGCATAATTTTGTTGCTGGCGGCAGAGATTTTTTCGCGCGCATTGGACAAATGCTCATTCAGGGTGAAAACACCCAACGTAGCCAGAGTGGCTACGCCTAATGATAATGCCAGCAGTAATAAATTGTATTGTGATCGCACAGGTTTTGATTGTTATCTTGTTTGCATGTGACAGGAAATGCAAAACCCATGCCATAGCCTGTGTTTATTTTTTCTCAAATAGTTCATTCATAAATTACTTTAAAAACATTATGTTATGTATTCTCATCCAGAAAAATAGTGGAAAAGGCGTGATGGAAAAATGGATAAGATGACAATTTTTTGAAAGAAATGCAGAATTTTCATCAGGGCGTAAAAAAGCCGGTATGTTTTGGCATATACCGGCTTTAAGTTGAGATAGAGTATTTAGACGCCGCGCAGCAGTTCGTTGATGCCAACTTTGCCCAGTGTCTTTGCGTCCACTTTTTTCACGATAACCGCGCAATAAAGGCTATAGCTACCATCTTTTGAAGGCAAGTTACCGGAAACCACCACCGAGCCTTGTGGTACGCGGCCATAGAATACTTCGCCGGTTTCACGATCGAAAATTTTAGTGGATTGACCAATATACACGCCCATGGAAATTACGCAGTTGTCTTCCACCACCACACCCTCGACTACTTCCGAACGTGCGCCGATAAAGCAGTTGTCGCCGATGATGGTTGGCCCGGCCTGGACAGGTTCCAGCACACCGCCAATGCCTACGCCGCCGCTCAAATGCACGTTTTTACCGATTTGCGCGCAAGAGCCGACAGTCGCCCAGGTGTCCACCATCGTACCTTCCCCCACATGCGCGCCGATGTTGACGTAAGACGGCATCAGCACGGCATTTTTGGCGATGAAAGAACCGCGACGCACAATGGCGTTGGGCACTACGCGGAAGCCGCCGGCTTTGAAGTCTGCCTCGGTATAGTTAGCGAACTTGGGTGGTACTTTGTCAAAGTAACGGGTCACGCCGTCATCCATCAGTACGTTGTCTTCCAGACGGAACGACAGCAATACGGCTTTTTTCAGCCACTGGTGCGTTTCCCATTGCTGTGAGTCGCCAATCCGGCTGGCGACGCGCAGTCTGCCGGCATCCAGATCGGCCAGGATACTGGTAACGGTAGATTTGATCTCGGCACTGGCGTTGGCCGGGTTGATGCTGGCGCGGTCTTCAAATGCCGCTTCGATAATGCTTTGACGTGGATCCATACTGTTCTCTGTTAAAATGGCAAAGCGGTATTTTACCTGAATGTGGCAGAAATAAAAAAAGCGTGCAAATGCACGCTTTTTAGGAAAGCAGATATTATTTGCCAGCCTTAGCTGCTTCGTACAGTGGGCGTACTTTCGGTGCCAATGCTTTCAGGTCTGCCATACGGTTCTGGCTACTGGGGTGTGTGCTCAAGAATTCCGGCGGGGCATTTTTGTTCATTTCCCCCATTTTCTGCCATAGGGTAACAGCTGCGTCCGGGTCAAATCCGGCACGGGCGGAGAGTTCCAGTCCGATTTTATCAGCTTCGCGTTCCTGTTCGCGGCCATTAGGGAGTGCAAAGAACAGCTGCGAGCCCATACCGGCACCTTGCACAATGGCACTGCTTGCAGCGCCTTTGGTGACTACGGCGGCCAGTGCTTGCAGGCCGAATTGCTGCACATAGGCTTGCGACATGCGTTCGCGACCATGTTCGCGCAAGGCGTGGGCGATTTCATGACCAATGACGGCACCCAGTTCGTCGTCAGTGGCTTTCAGCTTGTCCATCATGCCGGAATACACCATGATTTTGCCGCCTGGCATGCAGTAGGCATTCAACTGGTCATTCTTTTCTACGTTTACTTCCCAGTTCCATTTCGGCGCGTCAGGACGGAACACCCCGACCTGGGCGATCAGGCGGTTGGAGATGCTGCGCACCCGGTCAACTTGCGCTTTATCCACGTTTAGGGCGCTTTTCTTTTGTGCTTCATTGATGGTCTGTGTATAGGCTTGTGCTGACATTTTATCTACCGATGACGACGGCAGTAACATGAATTGTGAGCGACTGACACCGGAAACACTATCCTTGGTGGTCGTGGCGCAACCGCCGACACCAAGGCCTGAAGCAATCAGCAATGCAATGATCCATTTTTTCATTCATGACTCCTTAGTTGGAATTTTTATTGGTTAACGCATAGGCAAGCAATCGGTTGATATGGGTGATGCGCAATTAGATTTTTACCTGAAAACCAAGTTCAAATTTATATTTTAACTTGCGAACCCAGTTCCACGACACGGTTGGGCGGCAAGTTGAACTGGTTTGTGATGGTTTCTGCACTGCGGAATAGTCCGACAAAGATTTTTTTGCGCCAGAACGACATGCCGGATTTTTCGCTCGGAATAAGGATTTCCTTGCCGATGAAGAATGAAGTGTCCATCGGGTCAATCTCCAGGTTATACTGTTTGCATAACGCCAAGTCGCGCGGCAAATCGGGTTCGTCCTTAAACCCGTATTGCACGGTCACCCGGTAGAACTGGTAGGGCAGCACTTCCACAGATATACGTTCTTCCTGGCTGCTGTGTGGGAAATCGAGAAAGCGTACAGTCAGTATGACAACTTTCTCATGCAGCACCTTGTTGTGCTTCAGGTTATGTAATAGTGCATGCGGTACGCCGTCCGGGTTGGGGGTCATGAACAGGGCAGTGCCGAAAACGCGTGTCGGCGGGTGTGCGCCGATGGCATCTACAAATGGCATGATGTCCATTGACTCGGATTTCAGGCGCATATAGAGCAGGTAACGGCCGGTTTTCCAGGTCAGCATCAGGGTGAAAATCACAATCGCCATCAGCAACGGCACCCATCCGCCATCCGGTATCTTGAGCACGTTGGCCGAGAAGAACGCCAGGTCGATGATGAGGAACAAGCCAACCAGCAAGCCGGTGCGCAGCCAGCCCCAGCGCCAGATTTCACGAAAGACGATGGCCGCCAGCAGGCTAGTGATGACCATATCACCGGTCACGGCAATGCCATACGCAGCGGCCAGCTTGCCCGAGCTGCCAAAACCTATCACCAGAATCATGGTGGCTGCCATCAACCCCCAGTTGACGCGAGGCATGTAGACCTGTCCTTGTTCGCTTTCGGAAGTGTGCTGGATATGCATGCGTGGCAGGTAACCCAGTTGTAGTGCTTGACGTGAGACCGAGAACGCTCCGGTAATCACGGCTTGCGATGCAATTACCGTTGCCAGTGTTGCCAGCGCGATTAGCGGGAATAGTGCCCAAGCTGGTGCGAGCAGGTAGAACGGGTTTTTGACCGCAGTGGCGTCATGGATAATCAGCGCACCCTGGCCAAAGTAGTTGAGCAACAGGGCGGGTAACACAAACCCAAACCAGGTGAGCCGAATCGGAAACCGGCCGAAATGCCCCATGTCGGCATAAAGCGCCTCAGCGCCGGTGACTGCCAGGACAACCGCGCCCAGCGCGACAAACGCCACCCAGGGATGGTCGGCAAAGAACTGCCACGCATAGATAGGATTTACGGCTCGCAAGATACTGACGTCATGTGCGATGTTGATGGCTCCTAGCGCGCCTAGTGTGCCAAACCACAGCAACATGACTGGTCCAAAAAAGGCGCCCATCACGGCTGTCCCCTTGCTTTGCGTCCAGAATAGGCCAAACAGCACCAGCAATGTGATAGGAACAATCAATGTGTGCAGGCTGGGGGCAGCTACTTCCAGGCCTTCCACTGCCGATAGCACCGAAATGGCAGGCGTAATCATGCCGTCGGCATAGAACATGCAGGCGCCCAGGATGCCCAGATACATGATGTTGCGCTGCCTAACCCGACTGTTTTGTGCGGTGCGGCTGGCTAGTGCTAGCAGCGCCATAATGCCGCCTTCGCCACGGTTATCGGCGCGCATGATAAAAGCGACATATTTGACGGATACCACCATGATGAGCGACCAGGTGATAAGCGACAGGATGCCATAAACATTGGCAGGGTTAAGCGGAACAGGATGGTGCCCGACAGCAAACACCTCTTTCATGGTGTAGAGCGGACTAGTACCAATGTCACCAAAGACTACGCCTAAAGCGGCAAGTGCAAGTGCGGGTAGAGGGGTTTTTTGCGCGTGTTGATTACTCATAAAACACAATCTAGCTAGGAGCGTACTATTATTCACCAATTTTCGGCCGAAACCAAGACTCGAATGGGCTATTCATGGTTTTTTGGTCTGAATGTTAGTGGTCAGGCTGCCGCGATGCAGCGTGATTTCAATGAGTTCACCGATTCTTGTTTGCTGGCTGTCCCGAATAATTGTGCCATCCGGCAGGCGAGCCAGTGCATATCCTCGTGCCAGTACGTTCTGCGGGTTAAGCTGGTTCAGGCTGTTTTGCAAGTTTAAAAGATATTGCTGGTGCGTTTTTAAGATGCTCTGTAAGCCAGTATCCATGCGCCTTCCAAGGGCATCTATTTGCGTTTTTTGCAGCGTGATGCGTTGCTGTGGCGAGATGAGCCGCCGCGCCAGAAAATCCAGCTTTTGGGAATTGGCCTGCAGTCCAGTATTTATGCGCCTTTCCAGCCTGTGCCATAGCTGCGTGATGTACGCCTGTAGTGCCTGTAGATCCACGCTGGCCAGTTCGGCCGCTGCAGTGGGTGTGGCGGCGCGGGCATCGGCGACAAAATCGCAAATAGAGAAGTCGGTTTCATGACCTATGCCTGAAATGGTCGGAATCGCGCATTCTGCCACAGCGCGGGCGACGATTTCTTCGTTAAACTGCCATAAGTCTTCTATGCTGCCGCCACCGCGACAAATGATCAGTGTATCCACTTCATTGCGTGCGCTGGCAGTACGAATCGCTTTGGCAATCGACTCTGCCACACCTTTGCCTTGCACCGGCGTGGGGTAAATAATGACGCGGATATTCGGGTTGCGACGTTTTAAGGTGGTCAAAACATCGCGCAAAGCCGCTGCGTTTGGCGAAGTGACAATGCCAATGGCGTGAGGAAATCGCGGAATGGCGCGTTTGGAAGCCGCGTCGAATAAGCCTTCCAGGGCAAGTTTATTCTTGAGTTTTTCAAACGCCTCAAATAAAGCGCCGAGTCCGGCTTTGCGGATGAATTCGATATTGATCTGGAAATCACCGCGCGGCTCGTAAAAGCTAATGTTGGCGCGCGCTTCCACATGGTCGCCTTCGCGTAAATCGAAATCCACGTAATTGTTGCGGCCTTTGAACATCACGCAGCGTACTTGCGCGTTGGCGTCTTTCAGCGAGAAATACCAATGACCGCTGGCAGCGCGCGTAAAGTTGGAAATCTCGCCGGAAATCCACATCAGCGGGAAGGTTTGTGTCAGCACTTCGCCCACCAAGCGGTTTAATTCGCTGACGCTGAGGATTTTTGCAGTAGAAAAGAGGTCTGAATCTGCCATAGGATTTATTATCTATTACAATGCAATAATCAGGAAATAAGGAATTGTCATGCAGCAGTTGTTTTTAGGTAAACGTGGTTATCTGTTAGGTTTTTTCGGCTGCTTTGGCTTAGTGGCGCTGGCATTATGGATACAGACGCGTTATCACCTGGAACCATGTCCATTATGTATCACACAGCGGATATGCTTTATGGTGTTGGGTGTGACGTTTCTCATTGGCGCATTTGTTAAACCCGCAACGATTTATGCAAAAATCAGTACTTTGGCACAGGTGCTGGCCGCATTGGTGGGTGCAGGCTGGGCATCGAGGCATTGGTGGATACAAGCGCATAAAGAAAGCATGATTGCCGATTGTGGTGTCGGCTTTGATTACATGTTCGAAAACTTTCCCTTGAAAAAGGCGCTTACCTTGGTGTTTAAAGGCACGGGCGATTGCGCAACGATAGACTGGACATTCCTCGGCTTGACGATCCCGCAACTTTCGCTGATTGCGTTTGTAGTGTTTGCAGGCTATGCGATTTATCTCTGCAAACTCGGTAATCCTTCAATAGCCTGACAGGCTGGCTTTCTCGCCTAGCGCCATATCCCGTATGGAGAGATAGGTGCTGGTGGATAGTAAATGGAATTGCTGCTCAGGAAAATGTTCCAGCCGGGTCGCCATTTCCCCGATTGCACACAGCACGTAAGAGGCAATATCAATACGCTCGCAGCCAAGCAATCTTGTCAGCCTGTCAATATGAAGGGAAGCCGATCGCGCATTGCACTCCATGGCAATTGCCAGGCGCGTAAAGTCGAAAACTGGATAGCCGTCAATCGTGGCGCCGCCCCAATCAATTACATAGAATTTTGCATTATCCCGCCGATTGTGGCTGACAGGAAATAAAAAATTGCCATACCAAAGATCCCCGTGCTGGACGCAATGCATAGGGCGCCATTGGCGGTTTCGGATGCGCTGTAGGGCGATATGTGCATG
This sequence comes from Methylophilus sp., assembly GCA_044222155.1. Lineage (GTDB taxonomy): Bacteria > Pseudomonadota > Gammaproteobacteria > Burkholderiales > Methylophilaceae > Methylophilus. The sequence goes on along the minus strand of JBGANT010000008.1, from coordinate 14,759 downwards.
CTGGCGCATATCATCGGGCAACGCGTTGTTGGCTTCGATATGCTGCAACGGTTTGATGAATCCTGAATCAATGCTTTCTGTTGCCAGTGGCCCAGAGATTGTATGGGCGCAGAGATCATATGCCCAATCAAGAAATGATTTACGGTGAAACATCCTGCGCCATTTGAAGAACAGTCTGAAGAACATTGGATTGGATGGAATAAAGGGCTCATGGCGCGGCCATACGGCGCAAGATCGTCCGTCAATGGTGCCTGAGACTATCGGGGATAATATTGTGGTGGCGAAATCTTTGGGCAACTTGGCCTGGATGTCGCAGATGTTTTTGGCAGCGCGTGCAATGGCATCCGGGCTATTCACAGCCGAAATCAGCATAAAGTAATCGGCCCCATCGGGATTGGAGACGATACACTTGATGGTGGAATCTGGCAGGTGAATGCTACCATGATGTAATACTTCAAGCTGTTCTTCTGTGCCGTTGAATCGCAGTGTCTTTTGCAAAAAACCCAGCACTTGTGTCTTATCAATCATATGCGGCTATAGTTTAACCGTTTGCATGCCTGCTGTCACAGTTGCGCGGGGTGAGAGGCACTTTTTGTTATGCGGCATCACGTATAATACCGTGAGGCTGGATTTTGGTTGCGCACTTTTTTGCTTGGATTTAATCTGATGCTGATATGGATACAATAACGTCAATATAAAGATAATGGATACGATGAACTATAAGACTTTAGGCGATTTTGTCGGCAACACGCCACTGGTGCTTTTACAGCGCATGAACCCGAATCCGAGCAATACGATTTTGCTGAAGTTGGAAGGTAATAACCCCGCAGGTTCGGTCAAGGATAGGCCAGCGTTCAGCATGATTACACGGGCGGAGGCGCGCGGTGACATTAAGCCCGGCGACACATTGATTGAGGCGACGAGCGGCAACACGGGCATTGCGCTGGCGATGGTGGCGGCGATGCGTGGCTACAAAATGGTGCTGGTGATGCCGGAAAATCAAAGCGTTGAGCGTCGCCAGAGCATGAAATCCTACGGCGCAGAGCTGGTATTGACACCGAAAGACGGTAGCATGGAGTTGGCGCGCGATGTGGCAATGAAAATGCAGGCGGAAGGCGAGGGCATCGTGCTTGACCAGTTTGGCAACAGCGATAATCCGCTCGCGCATTACGAAGGCACTGGGCCGGAGATTTGGCGCGATACCGAGGGCAAAATCACCCATTTTGTCTCCAGCATGGGTACAACTGGCACGATTATGGGTACTTCACGCTTTTTGAAAGAGCAGAGTCCGGATATCAAAATCATCGGCGTGCAGCCGGAAGAAGGCAGTCAGATTCCCGGCATCCGCAAATGGCCAGAAGAATATCTGCCAAAAATCTACGATGCCAAGCGCATAGATGAACTGATTTATGTGAACCAAAAACAGGCGGAAGACACCACGCGTAAGCTGGCGACGATAGAGGGCATTTTCGCCGGTATTTCCAGCGGTGGTGCGTTGTATGCGGCATTACAGTTGTCGAAGAGAGTGGAGAATGCGGTCATCGTTTCGATTGTCTGTGACCGAGGTGATCGCTATCTCTCGACTGGGGTATTCCCTTCCTAAGATGCATGGTCTTTTTCGCAACGCGGTATTTGCCCTGCTTGCGATTTTTAGCATGCAAGCCAGTGCCATTTCCAGCATCCACATCAGTGTGGGTGGGGTGGAAGCGCCCGCAGGGAGCATCAAGAATGCTGAATTCCAGGTGGATCTGAAAGGCGATTCGCCTTCGCTGAAGCTGAAAGCCGAGGTCAAACCAGCTAATGAAGCGGAGTTTACGCCATTTGATTTGCGCTGCGGCACATTCTGGAACCCGCGCATCGGCGTGCTGGAATGTCTGAACGGCATGTTTAGCGCCAAGCGCATTCAGGTGCCGCTTTCCGTGCGGTTTGGGATTTTCCCCGATGATTTCTCTGCCAATATCGATTTTAGACAAGCCAACTTTAGCGATGAAGCCGGCTTGCATGCAGGCGAGAAGTTGACCGGCAGCTTGCGGCTGGCGGCCAAAAAAGAGAAGGATATTTGGCATTGGGGCGGCTTATTCAGCTGGACGGAGGGTGAGCTATTCTGGCAGCCGTTCTATTTTGGCAAGGCCGGTAACGATTTCGCTATCAGCGGCACATTCAAGGCATCCATACTCAACATCACCCAGGCCAGCTTGCAGGTGAATGAGGTAGGCACGCTAGCGGCCAGCGCGCAAATCAACACCCGCACCAAAGCGCTAGAAGAGGCGACCGTGGAAGCGAAAGATGTGGATTTCAGCGGTTTGTATGCGCTGCTGATTAAGCCGCTGGTGGAAAAATCCGCATTCGGCAATCTGCAGGTTTCCGGGAAGGCGGACTGGCGCATGCAGGTAAAGGGCCTGCAGCCGCTCAATTTTGAGCTGAACGTGCGCGATGCCAATGTGGAAGACCTGAATGGCAAGTTCGGCATCCGCCACGTCAATGCACATATCCCATGGGATTACGACATCCCGCAGAATATTTCCCTTAGCTACAGCGACGGGCAAGTATTAAGCATCCCGCTCGGCAAGACACAGCTGAAAGCCGAAGTGAACCGTTATGCGCTCACCGCGCCCAAGCTGGAGCTGCCAGTGCTGGATGGCGCGCTGGTGTTCGAGGATGTCTCGGCAGCTTACCTGAGCCAGCAATGGTTCTGGCACTTGCGCATGCACATGACGCCCATCAGCCTGAACGAGTTTAGCCAAACTGTGGGCTGGCCGGAGATGCAAGGCAAGATTGATGGTGAGATTCCCATGATTACCTACGCCAGCAAACAGCTTAATATGGATGGCACCATGCAATTCAACGCGTTCAAAGGCAATGTGGGCATGAGCGGCCTGCGTATAGATGACCCGCTGGGCGCCATCCCCAAGCTGTATGCCAACCTGAGGATGCGCGATGTTGATTTGGGTGAGATTACGCGCACATTCAATTTTGGTGCGATCGAGGGCAAGCTGGAAGGCGATGTGACCGATTTGCGGCTGGAAAAATGGAAGCCGGTGTACATGAACGCCAAGGTACAGACCGCCGACGGACCGCATTTGAAAAAAGTCTCGCAACGCGCGGTGGAGAACATCACCGCATTGGGCGGCGAGGGCACAGCAGCGGCCTTACAGCGCACGTTTTTGCGCTTTTTCAAAGAGTTTAATTACGAAAAAATTGGCTTAAGTTGTGAATTGCGGCAAGATATCTGCAAGATGGGCGGCGTGGAGTCAACGCCGACCGGGTTCGTGATCGTTAAAGGCAAAGGGGTGCCTTCGGTCAACGTGAACGGTTATACGCAATATGTGAGCTGGGCGGATTTGCTGGCGCGGATGAGGCGGATTACTGATAGTAATTCCAGGATGATCGTAAAATAAAGGAATGGAAACATGCATAAAAATATATGGTTATTGACATTGGCGCTTAGCTTGAGCGCCTGCGTTACCATCAACATCTACTTTCCGGCGGCAGAAGCGCAAAAAGCCGCAGACAAGATCATTGACGAGGTTTGGCAACTGAAAGACAGTCAGAAAGCGCCGGCTGAACAAGCGCCGGAACCCCAACCTTCCGAAAGCAAATAAGGGGAACAGCATGAATACAGTCGCTAAAAAATTTTCTTTGCAAAATATCCGCTTGCAGCATCTGGGCTGGATATTGCTGGCGCTCACGCTGTTCGCGCTCACCCAGCTGGCACAGGCCGCGGCCAACATGGAAATCGACACGCCCGCCATCACGGCGCTGAAATCCAGCATGCAAGCGCGGCATAGCCAATTGCTGCCGCATTACAACACTGGCGCGGTGGGGCTGACTAACGACGGCCTGATTGCCGTGCGCGACGCGACCGCGGTGCCGCTGAAAGATCGCGGTGGCATCAACAGCCTGGTTTCCGCCGAGAACGTGGATAGAAGCGCGCTGTACAAGGAAATCGCCAAAGCCAACGGCCATCCGGAATGGGAGGGCGAAGTGCGCCAGACCTTTGCCGAGCGCTGGATAGGCAAGGCGCAGGGCGGGTGGTTTTATCGTAGCGGCAGTGACTGGGTGAAAAAATAACCGGTTTGTTTTATACGCGCGCGCGTTTCATTGTCTAAACCATCGGCCTGTAGGCCAATCTGGATGCGGCTTACAGAGGTGCGGTTATGACAATGAAAATTGAAAAATATTGAAGCGATCTTAGGAGTGCAAATGAAGCGGTCTACTATTATTCTGGCACTGATGGTAGTTTCTTCATTTGCTTATGCGGTTACACATGGTCAGCTAACCGGAACTTACCGAATTGGTGGAAAAACTTTTTATGATCCGCCTGAGGAGGAGCCTCAAAATACACATATTTATATTCAATTGACTGGATCAACTGCAAAGGACATGTACAACGTAATGGATGCCAAACCTCAATATGATATTTGTGTTGATAATGGATCAAAAACAAAGACTATTGGCGAGATGCAATGCACACGCTCTGCAGATGGTAAAGACTATCGTTGTTGGTTTGGTGTTGATTTGAAAAGACAAAAAATTACTCGCGGGGTGGTTTGCTAATTATTCTCCCAATTAAACATGCTTGATTTCATAGGATTTTTCAAAAGCCAGCTTAGCGCCAGCAGCCCGCGCAGGATCATCGTGACAGTGGTGCTGGTGGCGGGGAGTTTTTGGCTGGTACGTACGGTGTATCACGAGTGGAAAATCATGCGTGTGGTATCGGTGATTACGCAAGAGTTGCAGCAGGTTTGGCAACAGCCGAATCAGGACACAAGGCAGCCTGCGGGCGAGAACGACACGCGAGCTTGAGAAGGGGAAGTATGGATATCGATAAATTCAGAATTAAGCCGGGTAAAAAAATCTCATTAAAAGACTTCAAGCCGGACGATAAATCCGCGCGCGGCGAAAGCAAAGAGCAAGACTTGGCGCGGCTGCAGGAGATGGCAACAGAGATTAACCGCTTGCAGGATATTCTGCATGCCGAAGGCAAGCGTAAATTGTTGCTGGTGATTCAGGGTATGGACGCCAGCGGCAAAGATGGCACGGTCAAGCACGTGTTCAGCGAATGCGATCCCTTGGGTATCCGCCTTGCCAGCTTCAAGGCGCCATCCAGCGAAGAGCTAGCACATGATTACCTGTGGCGCGTGCATAGCCAAGTGCCGCGTGCTGGCGAGTTGGTGATATTCAATCGCAGCCATTACGAGGATGTGCTCATCGTCAAAGTGCACCAGTGGATAGACGATAAGGAGTGCAAGCGGCGTTACCAACAAATCAGGGATTTTGAGAAACTGTTGGTGGAAACCGGCACGACGATCATCAAATGCTTTTTGCATATCTCGTTCGATGAGCAAAAAGTGCGTTTTGAGGAGCGGCTGAACGACCCAACCAAGGTGTGGAAATTTAACCCGAACGACCTGAAAGAGCGCGCCTTGTGGGATGACTACATGCGGGCCTACGAGAAGGCGATGGAAGAAACCAGTACCGAAGAAGCACCCTGGTACGTGATCCCAGCGGATTCTAAAACAAACCGCAACTTGTTGATTTCACATATTTTATTGCAAACGCTGCAAAGCATGGATTTGCAATATCCACTCAAGCCAGCGGAATACGACAGCATTATCATCGAATAGTGGGAATTAGCCGGTAAATCCGGCTTTAATCTGCCTATGGCTTGCAGGCAAGCATCGCTACACTGAACTTGACTTAAACCGAAGTCGGGGAGTGTTGCGATGCCGGAAAATCTTTTGGATAACGTGGTAGCCCTGCCAATGTTTGGCAAACCGATCACACTGGATGATCAGGGTATCTATTACGCCATGAACGCGCTAACGGGTACGGTGCATAGTGTGCTCAAGCTGGTCTACAAAGGTGACTGGTATATCTATCAACTGCAAAATCTCCCCAATAGAGAAGAATTCTACTGGAGCATGCTGATTGGGCATGGCGACCATGCCTTGAGCAGCATGACCACTGATGAGCTTCGGCATCACTTCTGCAAACCGGAATACGCCGAACCCAAGGGTGCGTGGCAGGCGATCCGTAACAGCCGTTTCGGCTTTGGCAAATTCACGCCGCTGGGTGTGCACGAGTCATCAAGCTATGGGCTGCTGGTATTCTCCGGTAGCGAGATGCGCGCACCATTGCTGATTCACAAAGCCGATGAGGATTTTCTGGAAGAGACAGAAGAAAGCATGCATCATGAAGCGATGCATCAGGAAGTCGAACTCGTTTAAAGAAAAATCCCCCGTGTTTTGGTGTATGCTACGCGCATGACACCACTCCTTGTTTTTGATATTGAAACCATCCCCGATGTGACAGGCCTGCGCACCTTGCTGGATGCGCCTTCCTGGGCATCAGATGAAGATATTGCCAACATCGCTTTCCATCAGCGTCGCCAGCACAATGGCATGGATTTCCTGCCGTTACAACAGCACCGCGTCTGCGCCATTTCCTGCGTGCTGCGGGATAAAGACCATTTCCGTGTCTGGAGTCTAGGCGAGAAAGACGCGAGCGAGAAAGAGATCATTCAGCGTTTCTTCGATGGCATCGAGAAATACACGCCGAACCTTGTCAGCTGGAACGGCGGCGGCTTTGACCTGCCCGTGCTGCATTACCGCGGGCTGGTGCATGGCGTGCAGGCGCCGCGCTACTGGGATTTGGGCGAGGACGACAAAGAGTTCAAATGGAACAACTACATCAGCCGCTACCACACGCGCCATCTGGATATGATGGATTTGCTGGCGCTGTATCAGCCGCGCGCCAATGCGCCGCTGGATGAGATTGCGCAGCTGTGCGGCTTTCCCGGCAAGCTGGGCATGGATGGCAGCAAAGTGTGGGATGCCTATAAAAACGGCGAGATTGAGGCGATACGCAACTACTGCGAAACTGACGTCGCCAATACTTATCTCGTCTATCTGCGCTTCCAACTCATGCGCGGGCATCTCACGCCAGCAGCTTATGAATCTGAAATCAAACTGGTACGCGAGACTTTAGGCAGCTATTCCGGCGCGCATTGGAAAGAGTTTTTAGCAGCGTGGAAGTGACTACTGGAAATTTAGAGAATAGCCCATGCTTGTAACATTAGTTGGTTAAGTAGGCTTAAATATGGCTTCAGCAAAGCATAGCGGGCAAATCCGGCGCTTTCCTTATACGGCACTTGGTCACGCAAATCACGGTTGGTTAGACGCTAGACATCATTTCAGTTTTGCGCGTTATTGGAATCCCGAGCGCACAGGATTTGGTAAATTGGTGGTGATTAACGATGATACTATTGCTGCTGGACGTGGTTTTGATACACATTCGCACCAGAATATGGAAATTATCACCTATGTTCGTCAAGGCGCTATTACGCATCAAGACAGCATGCAGAATAAGGGAAAAACTGAAGCTGGTGATGTGCAGGTGATGTCCGCTGGTAGCGGCGTAGCGCATTCTGAATATAATTTAGAGTCTGAATCCACACGTTTGTATCAAATATGGATTGTGCCGAATGTGGACAATGTGCAGCCACGTTGGGAGGCAAAAATATTTCCTAAAGCGCCTGTCGTAAACGCACTGCCTGTCTTGGTTTCTGGCCGAGATGAGCATAAAAACTCAAGGGCTCTTTGGATATATCAAGATGCTGCAATTTATGGCGGCCGCATGCAAAAAGGCACACAGCTTAGCCTTGCTATCAAACATCAAGCTTATGTCTTGGCTTCAGAAGGTGGTTTTAGCATCAATGGTTGCAAAATGTTTACTGGAGATGGTGCCGAAGTGACCGATATTTCCCAGATCAACATCGTAGCAGACAGCGATGCTGAGATTCTGGTAATCGATGTGCCAGCGTAATTTTTAGTGTATTTCACGCTAAAATAGCGGCCATGAGCCGCAAACGTAATAAATCCCTCGCCCCGCAACCCATTCAAACCGCCATTATCGAATCCCTCGACCACGAAGGCCGTGGCGTGGCGCATGTGAATGGCAAGACCATCTTCATTGATGGTGCGCTGCCGTTTGAAAAGGTCACTTTCCAAAGCAATAAAGTCAAAGCCAGTTACGAGACCGCCGATGTGGCGGATGTGCTGAAACCCAGCAACCAGCGTGTGACGCCGCGTTGCCAGTATTTTGGCTATTGCGGCGGTTGCGCCATGCAGCATATGGAGTTTAACGCGCAGGTGGCCGCCAAGCAGCGCATGCTGGAAGATAACCTGTGGCATATCGGCCGCGTGCGCCCGCAAAATGTGCTGCCGCCGCTGGTGGGCGTGCCGTGGCATTATCGCCATAAGGCGCGCTTGCGCGTGCGCTATGTGGCCAAAAAGGGCGGCGTGCTGGTGGGTTTCAACGAAAAGGCCAGCAGCTTTGTGGCGGACATGGATTCGTGCGAGGTGCTGCCAACGTTTGTTTCGAACCTGATTCCAAAGCTCAAGCTGCTGATTGCCGAATTGACCGTGAAAGACGCATTGCCGCAGGTGGAAGTGGCGATTGGTGAAGGCGATGTGACTGTGCTGGTGCTGCGCATCCTGCAAGGCTTGCAGCCAAGCGATTTGCCGCTGCTCAAGGCATTTGCGGATAAACAAAAAGTGCAGATCTGGACGCAGACCAAAGGGCCGGACACCGTGCAGCCGCTGTTTGATTACGTCGAGAAGCTGCAATACACGCTGCCGGAATATGACCTGCGCTACCCGTTCAGCCCCACAGAATTCACGCAGGTGAACCCGTCCATCAACCGCGTGATGATACGCCGCGCCATGCAATTGCTGGAACCAAAGGCCAACGAGCGCATTGCCGATTTCTTTTGCGGTTTGGGCAACTTTACTTTGCCGATTGCGCGTTCCGGCGCAAAAGTCATCGGCCTGGAAGGCGCATCCGGATTGGTTGCTAGGGCAGTCGAAAATGCCAATTTGAATGGCTTGCAGGTTGAATTCGGTCAGGCTGACTTGTTTGAGATGACGCCGGAAAAACTGCAGGCACTGGGTTATTTTGACAAATGGCTCATCGACCCGCCGCGCGATGGCGCTTTGGAACTGGTAAAGGCATTGTCGGATGATGGTGAAGGCGCGCCCAAGCGGATTGTTTACGTGTCATGCAACCCATCCACGCTGGCGCGCGATGCGGCGGTGCTGACACAAGTCAAAGGCTATACGCTGGTTTCAGCCGGGGTCATGAACATGTTCCCGCACACTGGGCATGTGGAGTCTATCGCGTTGTTTGAGCGTTGATTTTTGTTAGGGCCATCTGAATTTTTGCGTTGTGTTCCCGCATGGATTTAACCAACTCTAGCGCACGCACCTGACCGCTAATTAGCATATTAGCGAAAATGTTGTTTAAGGGATCTCGCCATTCGTTCAATTTTTTTGGAATGAAGCTGGCGTACCGTAGGTTAAGTGTGTGCATGCAACCGTCAAAAGAATTGCCGTCTAAGTTAGCGCATTCTAACCATTCTAAATTCGCACGATAAATCTTGTTTTTGATGAACTCTGGATGAATATAAACCGCTTGGCCTCTCCCAGGCATATACTCGAATAGCCTGTATTCGGCTTTCAACATTCCTTTCAAGTTATATCTTTTTAAGCCGATTTGTGGAAAAGTATTGGCTATTTTCCCCCGTTTAGATTTCGCAAAATCCGGCGATATAGCCAGTAGCGTATCTAAAGTATCTAGGCTGATAACATCAAGTACCAAAAAAATTGCACGTGCAGCCATCGTTTGCTCTTGAGCCAAAACGCGATTGATAAATATTTGATTTTTTTGCCATAAATCAAAAGCTTGTTCAGTTTTACCTTCGACGGCATCAAGCTTGATTTTGGCGGCTATCAGTCTGTTGATATTGATGGCTTGCTGTAGTCTGCCATCCATACCTTGCCAATGATGGAGGTCAAGAATACTGATATAGCGGTCTAGTAGTATCTGGTTGCCTTGTAAAACTCGCTTCAGTTCGTTAGCGCTCATACAGTTTTGAGGTGTTTCTTTTTCTACCGTAAGTTGCCAACATTCAAGCTGCTCAGTGTTACCTACAAACTCAATTTCATTTGATAGTTTGGTGTTTGCAACATTTTTGCTTTTAAAGTTTTCAAGAGTCAGTACTTGAGTCTGCTTGCCATGTGCGAAAATGTCTTTGCCAACAGGTGCGGATATACCGGCAAGTGCGGTGGAGATATTTTCCCTATCGGGAGTTATTGGTTGGGTGTTTTTATAGAAATCGGTTCGTCCTGCTGCAGCTTCTTCATCGATGAAAGTTGGATAGAAGAACCATGCGAGGCTAATTAATGTGAAAACAAAGTAACCATACAAAAGTTTATCGATCTTGTTTAAATTCATTATTTTTGTTTTGTTGTTGAATAAATTTATCTTAAATTTAGTTTAGTGTTGATTGTTAGACTTTCGCTGGCGTCATGAACATGTTCCCGCACACTGGGCATGTGGAGTCGATTGCGCTATTTGAAAAAGCCTAGCGGTAAAAACGCGTGCCGAAGAAATTGTTGTCCGTTCGGCGGTTATCCATGCTGAAGGCGGTTCTGCCGCTAATGGCTAGCAATAGCAAGCCGCCTGCTATGGCGATATTTTTCAGGAACAGGATGGTCTGCATCTGGTCGGCAAAATTGCGGTGGAAAATCAGCGCAGTCACGATGCAGAACAAGGCAAGCGTGTAGGCTGTCAGTTTGGTCTTATACCCTATCGCCAACGCGATGCCACCCAGAATCTCCAGCGGAATCGTCGGCCATAACAAGAACCCCGGCACGCCCATCGATTGCATGTAAGCCATTGTGCCGGAAGGGTCTTTGAACTTGCTTACGCCCGCATATATGAAAATCAGCGCCAGCATAACTCTACACAACAGTTGGGTGATGTTTTTCATCAATCGCTCCAAAGTCAGATGTGCGCTCATCATAAACTTGTCCGGCGCTGACTGCAAACTTGTGTAAAATTCGCGCATGCGGATATTTTTGTTACTGATATGCTTGTTGCTGTGCGCATGCCAGCCGGAAAAGCATCTTGACATCCGCTTCGCCGTCGCACAGATGCCGCTGAACCTGGATCCACGCTATGCGACGGATGCCGCCTCAGAACGGGTGAATCGTTTGATTTATCAGCCTTTGGTGGATTTTGATGCTGCCTCAAAACCCTCATGGATATTGGCGTCTGGCGATGCTGTTAGCGATACGGAATATCGTTTTACGCTAATCAAAAAAGCGGTTTTTCATGATGGCACGCCGCTGACCTCTGCCGATATAAAAGCGACTTACGATAGTTTGAAAAGCTTGAAAGATGCACCACACGCGGCGGAATTTTCGCATGTAGAAGCGATTGAGACGCCGGATGATAAAACGGTAATTTTCCATTTAAAACAGGAAGATAAGAATTTTACATCCAAGCTCATTATCGGCATCCTGCCCAAGCGTCTCATCGAAGGAAATCATGATTTTTCACATCAGCCGGTTGGTTCAGGGGTGCTGAAATTTGAAAGCTGGCAGCACGATTTACAATTAAAGCGCGTTTCGGATGGTCAAATCATTACACTATTGGAAGTGAAAGACCCGACGGTGCGCGTGCTCAAGCTCAAGCGTGGCGAGGTGGATTTGTTGCAAGGTGATTTGCCGCCCGAGCTAGTGAAGTATCTGCAAGGCATGCCTGAAGTCCACATCCAGACCGGCCGGGGAGCCAACTATTCTTACCTTGGCCTGAATATGCAGGACCCGGTGCTTCAAAATCTGAAGGTGCGTCAGGCATTGGCGCATGCCATCGACCGTAAGGCTATCATCCGCAAGGTGATGATTGACGGGTCGCGAGAAGCGGGGGCGATTCTGCCACCAGAACATTGGGCAGGCAATGGCGACTTGGCGTCTTACGATTACAACCCGCAGCTTGCTAAAAAGTTGCTGCAAGAGTCTGGCGTCGAATTGCCGCTGAAGCTGGTGTATAAAACCTCTACAGATGCCTTTCGCGTACGCCTTGCCACCATCATGCAGGCGCAGATGCGGCCAGCTGGCATCGAAATGCAAATCAAGAGCCTGGATTGGGGTACGTTCTTTGCCGATGTGAAAGCGGGCAATTTTCAACTGTTTGGCCTGACCTGGGTGGGCATCAAAACGCCGGAAATCTATGCCAAGGCGTTTGGCTCAAGCTATATGCCGCCAGCAGGCTTCAACCGTGGCCGATACGCCGATGCCGAACTGGATGCGCTGCTTGCGAACGAGGATTGGCCGGCAGTCACGCGGCGCATTCATGCGCAGCTGCCTTATGTTTCGCTATGGTACGAAGGTCAGTTCGCTGCGATGCGAGAAAATATTCATGGTTTCACACCCAGGCCCGATGGCAGCTGGGATGATTTAGCGACAATCAAAAGGTCGGCTACAATAAACGAAAATGCGCATTGAAATTTCCATCTCTAACCAAACCCTGACGCTATTTGATGATTTTGGCGGGGTCAAAGGCCGTTATTCGGTCTCGACTGCGGCCAACGGGGCAGGCTGTGAGAAAGGAAGTGGCTGTACCCCATTTGGGGAGCATGTTGTTCGCGCCAAGATTGGTGCCAGCTTGCCAGCAAATACAGTATTTGTAGGCCGGCGTCCTACCGGGGAGATTTGTACGCCTGAACTGATGGCGCAATTCCCCGAGCGAGACTGGATACTGACGCGCATTCTGTGGCTGAGTGGCAAGGAAGTTGGCAAGAATCGCCTCGGCAATGTGGATACCATGCAGCGCTACATTTACATTCATGGCACGCCGGATTCCGTGGAAATGGACACGCCGGATTCACATGGCTGCGTGCGTATGCGCAATGCCGACATCATCCAGTTATTTGATATGGTGCCTGTGGGCACGCCTGTGCTGATTGCCGCCTGATGTTAAGCCGTCTTTTGCATGCTGCCATCGTCATCTTCGGCGTTTTGCTGCTGACTTTTTTGCTCGTCCATGCGGTGCCTGGTGATCCGGTGGATGTGATGCTGGGCGATTCTGCCACCATGGCTGACCGTGACCTGCTGCGTGCGGACTTGGGTCTGGATCAGCCAATATCGGTGCAATTTGGACAATATCTTCACAAGCTGTCGCATGCGGATTTCGGGCAGTCCATCCATACGCATCAGCCGATTGCCGAACTCATCGTTGCACGTTATCCGGCCACGCTCAAATTGGCCATCTGTGCATTGCTGATAGGCTTGGCGATTGGTCTGCCGCTTGGCATCTATGCGGCATTGCACAATGGCAAATGGCAGGATTTGCTAGTGACGCTCATCAGTGTGCGGCTTTCCGCGATGCCAGCATTCTGGCTAGGCCCATTGTTGATGTTGCTCTTTGCCGTATGGCTGGGCTGGTTGCCGGTCAGTGGTATGGAGGGCAAGGCTTCTATTGTCTTGCCTGCGCTGACGCTGGGTTTTGGTTTGAGCGCGATTCTCACGCGCATGACACGTACCTCGATGCTGGAAGTGTTGAACGAGGATTTCATTCGCACCGCACGCGCCAAGGGCTTGGACGAGCGGGAGGTCATTACCCGGCATGCACTGCGCGCGGCATTGCTGCCCATCATCACTATTGTTGGTTTGCAGATGGGCAGCCTGCTGGCTGGCACAGTCATCACCGAGACGATATTCAGTTGGGAAGGGGTTGGCCGCTTGCTGGTGGAAAGTATCGAGAAGCGCGATTATCCGGTAACGCAGGCTTGCGTGCTGGTGATTGCGCTGAGTTATGTGCTGGTGAATACCGCAACGGACATTGCCTATCGGCTGGCTGACCCGAGGACGAGGGGCGCATGAAACGATTCGCGCTTTCTGTTTTGCTGTTCTGGGTTGTAGCGGTCGTGCTTGGCAGGCTGTATGGCCTGCAGCCTAACATAGTCGATCTGGACAGCATTCTGGCCAAACCTGGGGCGCATTACTGGCTTGGTACGGATGATTTGGGGCGCGACATCCTGGCGCGCGTGCTGAAAGGCGTGGAGGTGTCGGTGTGGGTAAGCGCGATGGTCACGCTAGTGACCATGACATTGGGCGTGACTGTCGGATTGCTTGCCGGTTTTCTTGGCGGCGCTGTAGATAAGGTGCTGATGCAGGTCACGGATATCTTTCTGGCCTTCCCCGGTGTCTTGCTGGCAATCGCCTTTGCTGCGGTATTGGGGGCTGGTCTAGGTAACTTGATTCTGGCATTGTGTCTCACCGGCTGGGTCAGCTACGCACGGCTGACGCGTGCGCAAACACTGAGCCTGCGTAACCGTTTGCATGTGATTGCGGCAGAATCGCTGGGTGCCAGCATTCCACGCATATTGGGCAGGCATATCCTGCCGCTGCTGGCTTCGGTGCTGATTGTTGAGGCCACCTATAGCTTGGCGAGTGTGATGGTGGCGGAAGCGACCTTGTCTTTCCTCGGCCTGGGCATACAGGCGCCCGAGGCCAGTTGGGGTGCCATGCTGCGCGATGGCGTGCGCTATATGCTGGTGGCGCCGCATTATGTGCTGGTGGTGGGATTGAGCATGATGAGTCTGGTATTGGCCATTAATCTGGGGGGGGATTATTTGCGCGATAAATTAGATGTGAGAACAGAGCGCTGACATGGAAATCATCTGGCAGGAAAACAAGCAATCACACAGCGCGCATTGGCAATCCGAGGCGAACAATCCGCCACCCAAAAAAGTGGTCATCGCGGACGATGCCACCAAGGCGGATGCCGCATACAAGATGGCCTGTGAAGGCACGGCGCTGCTTTATCGTGGTGATTTTCAGAATGCAAAACAATTATTGCAGGCGATCACACGGCGTGTCGATAGAAAACCGATCAAGCCGACCGCCAGT
>JBGANT010000030.1:0-13698 GCA_044222155.1 Methylophilus sp. | reverse complement strand
GGGAGAGAGCCGTGAATAAAACAAATTTAGAAATAGCTATTGCTTGGCACTCTGCGACTATTGGCCGCTTTGCTCAGGCTTCCAAACCTGACTGCATTTTTTTGTGCAGTGAGCGGAATATACAGCCGATGGTTTGAGGTTGTCAACATTTTATTTATGAATGGCCATGCTGAATAAAAACAAATAAACAAATTACTTAATGACTAAAATTCTGCGGACGGCGCGGGCTCTGAAGTGATTGTCCTTGCGCCAATCGAGCTGGTAGCCAATGCTGAAGAGCTGAGACCAGGCAAAATCTGAATGAGAGGCGGGCTGCTCGCAAGACCAATAATAGGCTTCTTCAAACTCTTCTTTCAGATTGCCGAACAAAATGGCTTGCTCACGACGGGTTGGCAGCTCACCATCGTGATTTTTAGCCCATTTTTTGGCATCTTCCCAATTAATATCTATGGCTTCCTCTGGTAGTAAAATAAGAAAATAATCTGCCGCGCCATTTTTACCTAATATCAAACCGGCATTCTTTTCGCCTGGCTGCAGGTCGATATTGATGGCTGGATAGGTGATTTTTTCACCGGCATAGGATTCAAAGGCGGCGATCATGGCGCCGATTTCTTCGTGTTTTTGCTTGATATTTTCTAATGTAATCATGTGAAACTCCAAAAAAATAATTAAATAATTAAATCACTAAAAAGGCAATCTGCGGACGGCGCGGGCTCTGACCCGATTGTCCTTGCCCCAACTGTTCTGGGTGCCAGTGATGACGCCCTGAAACCAGGCATAAACTGAATCAGAGGCGTGCTGCGTGTTGCTCCAGTACCAGTCCAGTTTGAACTGTTCTTTATTTTTATCGTAAAGCATGGCTTGTTCAACGCGGTTTGGCAGGTCACCTCCGAGTTCTTTTGCCCAGACAATCGCTTCATCCCATGTGCAATCGTCTTTATCGTCAGGCAGTAAAATAAAATGATGGCCGGTGCCATCTGGGTTGATGATAGCTCCGCCGTAAATTTCGCCTTCTTTTAATTCTGGTAATGTGATTTGCATAATGGCTCCTTTGGTTAAGATTGTGGGTGTTCAATATCAAGCGTGACGCGCATGCCGACGACCTGCTCGATAGCTTTGGCAATGTCGGATTGAATCTCGACGCTGATTTCCTGATTGACCGCCTGTTCCGGCAAAGTGATTTTTGCCTGCAACTGGGGGCGCAGGAACATTGCCTTCGGTATGGACAGGCTGATAAGAATGGGCACTTCGTTGAAATCCAGCGTCGGCTTGTTTTTGCAGGCGCGCACGCTGGGCTTGCCATCAAGACTATTGTCGTAGTTTCTGAAACTAGCTTTGACGACGGCATAGAAATCGATATTGACGTTCATGACGGCATGGCCTGATTGATGGTGTTGAGCGCGCTCAGGCATACGTCGATATCGCCGATATTCGGCGCGATCTGCTCGGCCAGCGTGCGGCCGTCGATCTCGGCGATGCCGCTGCCGTCGCTGGCCTTGCGTATTTTAATCACGTGGCTGTGCGGCATGAGTTTGAGCAGGGTCTTGATGCAGAACTCGGCATCATGGCGTTGCGGAAGATCGAGCTTGAGGACTTTGGTTTCCGGTTTCTGCGGTTCATCGGCCGCCGCGTTCTCGCTGCTGATCTGCTGCATGGTCTGCGCGAAGTCGCCAATCTTTTCATCCACGCTGTCAGCTGCTGCGTATTCGTCTTTGGCTGGCTCAGCCTTGTTCGGGCGCGGCTTGCGTTCGGTGTTGAAGTAGATGCAGTCCGCGGTTAGGCCGTCCGCGAGCTTGAATGTATTGTTAAGACCATTATCAATAATGATGACCTTTCCGTTTTTAATGTGATATTTCAGGTATGCCTGCGCTGGTGTGATGCCAGTGCCTAGGGTAATCTCAAGGTTGGTGCATCCCGGGTGCGTTTCGATATATTCGAGTATCGTCAAAGCTTTGGGCTTGGTGGCAGTAGTCTGTGTCATGGCGGTTTCCTGTTTTTTTACCTGAAATGATGGCTTGAGTTCGCCAAGCTGCTGAACGATGCGCGCGGCATCGTGAATGTTGATGGTGCTCACGCGCTTTTCAGGCGCGGATGCGTCTTGCGCTGGCGAGACGAAGCCGACATCGAGCCGCTCGGTGCTGCGGCGGCTTGGGCATGCGGCGCGGCCTGCCTCGGTGATTTTATAGCCCATCTCAGTGCTTTCCACATAGCCGAGCTTGAGCAGCCCTGCCAGCGCGTATTTGCCATCCAGGCGCTCCGAGAGTTCATTAGGTTGCATCGGCCCCGCGCGCAGCGCCTGCAATATGCGGATGTCGTTTGGAGAAAATCTCATTTCGGTTTCAATCGAGTCTGGCATAGGTTTCGTTCACCACTTTGCAATCGAACTGGTGGATCTCGCTGTTTTGCTGGATAAGGCACACGCGCTGGCGGTCTATGGAGGATTCATCCATCTGCGCCTGCTGTTCATCGGCTTCACGGTTGGCCATCAGCATGCAATAAGCGAGGATGATAGCAAGCAGGATGATGGGTTCCAGCCATGCGCGGGTATTGTTTTTGCGCTGCGCTTTTAGTGCGGTTTCGTAGGCGCAGCTCATGCTAGCAGCTTCACGATAATCACCAGCATGGCTACGGTGGCGAACACGCCGACCGAGCCAAGCACGTCCCACCAGCTGAGCGGTGGCTCTGCTTCGTCCAGAAATTTAAAATCCTGCATGTTCGTCCTCGCTTTCTTTTGAAAACTGCATGAGTCTGCTGCCGAGCCAGCCCGCCAGCGTGCACCATGCGCAAATGAAGCCGAAAACTGCAAAGCCGCTGACAATCCAGCCTGGTATGTTCATGGTTTTATCTCCCTGACGATGAGCCTGCTCGGCGCATGCTCGTTGATTAACTTAAGCACTTTCAACAGCGCGTCGCAGCTGCTTGGCGCGCTCACTTTTACGCTGCGCGGCATGCCTGTCTGGCGGATGGTGACTTTGTATTTATTCATTTTTACTATCCTTGATTAAGCAGCCTGAATTTGGGCGCTTCCTTCCATTGGTCGCAGGTGGCATTCGGCGTAGTTACAAACCGGCCTAAAGAACAGCTTGGATTCTTTGAACCAATCGCTGGAATCATCGCCGCGCAATTGATGCATTTCTGGCCGTATATTCCGGCTGCCTGCCGCTGTTTGCTGGTGAGGTAGCCCTGCCTGAACATGACCTGCTGTGTCCATGTGCCGAATCTGTCTGCTTTCATGATTAATCCTTAAATTGTTGATACCTGTTGACGCACGGGTGTTTTGGCAGCGGCACATAAGGTTTTTCAATCGCCTCGGCGATATGCGTGAGGCATATCCTGAACATCGCGCTTGTCATCGCCGCATCAAAGCTGATGCCTTCTCGCTGCAATGCAGTGCGCTGGTATGCGGCCTTGAGCTGGGCGGTAGTGGGCATGATTAAAAATCAAATAACTAAATGATTAAATGACTGATCTGCGGACGGCGCGGGCTCTGACTAGATGGCCCTTGAACCAATTGACCTGGCGGCCAATGAGGAAGTCCTGACACCAGGCATAATCTGACTTAGAGGCGTGCTGCGTGTTTGACCAATACCAGTCATTTTTAAAATGTTCTCTAGCGTTGGCGCGCAACAGACTAAGCTCACGTAAATCTGGCAGGCTGTATTCGCCGTTTTCAGCAAGACCGGCGGCCCAATCCATTTGCGCCTGCCAAGCGGCGGGTTCTGATTGTTCGGGGGCTAATATCAGCCAGTAGTCCGGCGTGCCGTCTGGTTTCATGATCAGCCCGGCGTTGATTTCGCCCGTTTTTAATTCTGGTAGTGAAAGTTGCATCTCAAAATCTCCTGTGTGAGTGATGTTTGAGATATAATAAACACTATGTTTAGTTTGTGTCAAACGCTTTGTTTAGTTTTTTATTAAAATATGTTAAATTAATTAAACTTGCTGATTCAGCAGGCAAACAAAAACCCGCAAATGCGGGTTTGGTGGGGTTAGGTTAGGCGCCTAACGACAGAGTGGAGGGGCGCGACGCGGCTTCATCGCGGCGCGTCCCTTCGCACGACGGGTTGGCAGGCAAACGAACGGAGTGATGATGGCTGAAAAAGTGACAATCGGGAATTGCGAACTGTGGCACGGCGACTGCCGCGAAGTACTGCCGCTGCTGCCGCCCTGCGACCTGATTTTGACGGACCCGCCATACGGGATTGGAGCGGACAAAGCGGCAAGCAAAAACAAAGGCAAGTGGGGGTGGAAGTTTCACGGAGACACCGACTGGGACGCGACACGCCCAGCAGAGTGGTTGTTTGGTTTGATGCTTGAGAAGGGCGCGGAGGTGGTTATCTGGGGCGGCAACTACTTCACCGACCTGCTGCCGCCAAGCATGCGCTGGCTGGTGTGGGACAAAGGTCAACGGAATTTCTCGTTGGCGGACTGCGAATTTGCGTGGAGCAGCCAGCAACAGGCGGCGCGGGTTTTGACTTTGCCGCGAGGCGAGGCGCTGCAAGACGGCAAGGAACACCCGACACAGAAGCCGCTGCGGTTGATGCTCTGGTGCCTTGATATGCACCCGAAGGCCGCGACGGTTTGCGACCCATTCATGGGCACGGGAACCACAGGGGTGGCTTGCGTGAACTTGGGCAAGGCGTTCGTAGGCATAGAGCGCGAACGGCAGTATTTCGATGTAGCCTGCCGCCGAATAGAGCAAGCCTACGCACAGCCCCGGCTGTTCGAGGACGCAAAAGTCGGCGCTGGCGATACGGCGGTGCAGGGCGACATGCTTTTGCCTGCCAACGTCGAACATAACCGGCGCCCGCAGGGCGTCCGTGTTGATGGCCCTGTTGGGCCTCGCACGGAGTGCTAAACATGCCTGCAGTTACCTTGATGCGCGATAACCCTGAAACGCTACAGAGGGAAGCGTGGCAAAACGGAAAGATGGTTTTCACTTGGACGAAGCAGGAGATCGAAAAAATGCACAAGGAATCGGCGACGTGCCCCGCGTGGGGATGCTTCCCCTACAGGTGGCCCGGTGTTGTGAGGCCCAACGCAGAGGTAACCGGCCGCCCGTAGGGCGGTCCGGGTTCAGCGCACAGTTCTACGGCACGAAAGGATGAGCGCATGCCTGAGAAAGTGGTGATTGGAAACGCGGAGTTGTGGCACGGGGACTGCCGCGAAGTGCTGCCTACGCTTGGGCGCCATGACCTGCTGCTGACCGACCCGCCCTATGGGATTGGCGCGAACCGCATGAAGCTTGGCACCGGCAAGCGGAAGCTGGAGCGCGGCGCTGACGATTGGGACGCGGCCCCGCCTCCGACGTGGCTGCTGGACATGGCGGTGGACACATGCGATGCGGCTATTGTTTGGGGTGGCAACTACTTTGGCCTGCCTGCTGCCAAGTGCTGGCTGGTATGGGACAAGGCGCAGCCTGCCGGGATGAGCTTTGCCGACGTGGAGCTTGCATGGACAAACCTTGACGCCGTAGCGCGCAGGTTTGTGCTGCGGCCGATGGCAATGGACGGCGGCAAAGAGCACCCGACGCAGAAGCCGATTGACCTGATGACGTGGTGCATTGACAAGGTGGCGCACGCGCAGACCGTGTGCGACCCGTTCATGGGCAGCGGAAGCACCGGGGTTGCCTGCGCGATGCTGGGCCGGGCCTTCACTGGCGTGGAACGCGAGCGCCGGTACTTTGACATTGCGTGCGAACGGATCAGCCGCGCGCAAGCCCAAGGCCAGCTACTGCCACCCGAACCGGCAGCGGTGGCGGTGCAGCAGTCGCTGGAACTGCCGTAGAACGTTTGAATTAACCCACCGCGCTGTAAGCGCGGTCGGGGTTGAATGATGGGTTAGGCTAAATGTCTATTCCCATTTATCCTTGTCTCGGCCGTCTTCCACGCTTTGCCATTGCATGTTGTACGGATGATCACCGCCGCCGCGTTTGATGGGCACGATATGGTCGACCACATAGCCGGGGCAGGCGCCTTTGCTTTTGCCTGTGCTTGGGCAGGGGTGTTGTGCTATGAATAGTTTGCGCATGCCGGCATCGCGCTTTTTGGATGATTCCTGCTGGACATGGCAGCAGGCTGCCAGTGCGAATACTAAGCCGATTGCGCCAGCTCTGTGCCACAGTGTTTGCATTTGATGGCTTCCGGTTTAATCATTTCCGCGCAATGCGGGCAGGCAATCGTTTCATGTTCTGAACGGTTTTGTATGGCAGCAGGGCTATCTGACGGGATGATGTTTTGGCTGCCGCATTGCGCGCATATTTTCTTTTTGCTTGAAAAGCGCCACAGGCTTATAAGCACAGCTGGAATCAGCGCCAGCCAGCTCGCTTTAATCGATATGGCGATGAAAATCAGCCATGCTACCAGCTCGGCCAGCCCGCCGAATGCATAACTGAAATTGAATTCGCCAGTTGCATGACACTGCGTGCAGTATATTTGAGCGTTTGGGGTGAATACGATGAAGGCCAGGAGGGTGCCTGCAAGGATTAGAAATAGTACGATTATCGCCATGTCCATTTTTAAATCACCTTTTCACAAAGTTCTAAAAATCAAAGCTTAATTGAAATTGCAAATAATGTACATTATTTGTCCGTTCCGTTTTTCTCCGATCTTGCGCGGGCGATGAGTTCAGCCTTCTTGATGGCTTCGGCAAGAATATCATCTCTTGCATATTCTGGCAGCTGCTGTCGTGTTTGAAGCAATATTTTTTCCTGTTTTTGCAAAAATTGATACGGATTGATAAATTTATCGCCAGTCCCATCTCTCACGTATTTTGCTCTAAAACCCCATTCATCAGCTAAATCGATAATCACATCTTTTGGAACGCCTCTCGTTTTCCAGTTGGTGACGTGCTGATCCAGCACATTCAAGTATTTGGCTAAATCTGATTGAGAGATCGATTTGCCTAAATCGTCAGCGACTTCCATTAGCCGTGTAAAAGTTGGGTGTTCGTTCATTATTTCAATACTAAACATAAGATTTACCTCATAGCTAAACAAATAGTTTAAAAAAATGTTGCAAAACCTAAACGGTTCGTTTAGTATTTTTTGTAATGAAAGAAATCATCGAAAAATATGGCGCATCAAAAATAGCCAGCACGATTGGTGAATCGGTGCAAACCATCACCAATTGGACTGCGCGCGGGATTCCTCTTGGCAAAGTCGTGCTCTTTTGCAAAGCCGTCAATTATGAAATAACGCCGCACGAGCTCTACCCTGAGAACTACCCGCATCCGCAAGACGGATTGCCTGAAGACATGCGCTGCGCGTGCGTGAAGGATGCCGCATGAAGTTGGTGACTTTTCATAAAGGTTTGCAAATTGGCAGATCTTCAAAAATTTGGCCATTAAGGTGGCGGCCATCGCGTTGCAAGCGATTGGCATCTGCCATTGGTAAACGACGAGAAAAGTTTTAACCGCGCCTACACGGTTGGCAGTCAGTTTAAAAACTGGCTGCCAGAAATGGTGGCTATGACTCCAAGTTAGTGCATACATTGCATTCTCCTTCGTTGTACTCCGCCACGGCTTCGGCTGTGGCGGCTTTTAAACAACATTAAGTATTTGCATTATGTATTTGATTTAAAAAGAAAATATACGTTACTAATAAGAAAGAATCACGTTGACAATCAAACATTTAGCTTACGGTTTGGCGCATAAGTTCACCGGCGGCGCAGTGGCATTGGCGAGCCTGATGGGTAAGGGCGAGAAGGTGCTGCAGAACAAGCTTAACCCGAACAGCGAATCCCATTTTCTGAATATTGACGAGTTCGAGATGCTGGCCGATTTTACCAGCGGCAATAAATCGGTGGCGGATTACTTTGCGCAGAAAGCCAATGCAGCCGTAGTGTGCCTGCCAGATGATTGCGTGGTGAACGGTGATATGAGCATGCTGGATGCCTTCATGCAGGTGACCATGCAGGATGGCACGTTTGCCTATGAATTCAAGCAAGCCTGGGATGATGGCCGCATTACGGTGGCCGAGTTCGAGCGTTTGGAAAAAATACAGTTCGAGAGTATCGGCAAGCGCTTGGCTTTGCTGGCCGAGATCAAACGGGTGGTGCGATGACTATTCCACAATGGTTAATTAATGGCTTTGCAGTGTTTGGTTTTATATGCGCTTGGTGTTTATTGGTTGGCTTTTTTGCTTGTAGGTTATTTGCGGATAAAGATCGCCCAGTATGAAAATAATTACACAACTTGTCGGTGCTACAAGGCGGCGTTTATGACCAGCTTTGCCATTGCGTTAAGTAACCTGATTTTATTTAAAACCGTACCGCAAGCAGGTGCGTTTGAGATTGCCGCCTATTTGCTGGCAGGGCCGTTTGCCATTATTTGCAGCATGGCTGCGCATGATAGATTTATGAAGCGGAAGCAGCATGCCAAAGCCATTTAAACATCAAGTTACGCGCTTGCCTAAGATATTTACCTGTCAGCGCGATTTTGCAGAGATTGATAAGTTTTTTAGGGCTATTGAGCGCGATGCGGTAGATGTGGCGCAGGGCGTTATCGTCTCCATCACCATCGAAGGCGAGATGTATTGCGTGCTGACTGCGCTGGTTGGCTGGTGCGATTGCTTCGCGGATATCGCCAATGCCATGCATGACTCGTCTTACAACGATGCGCCATTGCGCAGCATGATGGCCAAGCTGAATGCCGATATGCCCATCACCATGACGCTGGTGCAGGAGGCCAAAGCCGTGGTAAACGCACAGCGCAGGCTATATATGCTTGCGCCGCATGGCATCATCAACGCGGTGGCGAACACCTTGCTGGAACACGAGGCGGCATGATGGCGAATGAGAAACTGCAGGCGTGTTACGAGTTGCATGCGCTGTGCAACTATTTTGCCGATGTGATGCAGACAGATTTTTACCTTGCCCAGTTTGAGATTTTAGGCATGCAGCCTCAGCACAAGGCATTTATGGATGCGCTGGGCCGGATACATGACGTGGTGCAGGAAAACACCACCCAGCTCACCAGCGGGGTGCATTGATGGCTAAGCGCCCAGATATTCCATTCAAGCATATCGCCGATGCGGCGTTAAACAGCGCTGAAACGCTGCTGAGCCGGTGGCTGCCTGACGGCAAGACGCAAAGCGGCGAGTATAAGGCGCGTAATCCTTTGCGTGCCGACAATAAGGTCGGTTCGTTCTCAGTCAATATCAGAACCGGTAAGTGGGGTGATTTTGCCACCAGTGATGCGGGTAACGATTTAATAAGCCTGTATGCCTATCTTGAAGGCATGGAACAAGGGGAGGCTGCCATCGAGGTGGCTGACCAGATAGGATTTGTATTGCAGGATGGCTGCAGGCCGGGTGACAAGCCGGAAACGGCGCGAAAAAAGCCGATCGTAGACCCTGAAACCATCAAGCAGGCCAAACCCAAAGAAACAAGCGCATGGCATCCGGTGACGCCGGTGCCATCCGATGCTGCTGAAGCGCCTTTGGCGCACCCTAACCGTGGCTTTCCTGCAATGAAGTGGGCGTATAAATCTGCCAGCGGTGCGTTGCTCGGTTACGTGTATCGCTTTAACACGAGTGACGGCGGCAAAGAGACCTTGCCGCTGACTTTTTGCCGCAACGAAAAGACCGGCAAGCATGACTGGCGCTGGATGCAATGGCCAGAACCTGACAGGCCGCTGTATGGGCTGGACAGGCTAGCGGCGAAGCCGGATGCCTATGTGCTGCTGGTGGAAGGTGAGAAATGCGCGGATGCGGCGGTTGCGCTGCTTCCGAAAGCGGCTATCGTCACTTGGAGCGGTGGCAGCAAAGCGGTGGATAAGTGCGACTGGTCTGCACTGGCAGGCCGCAACATCTACGCATGGGCGGATTGCGATAGCCAGCGCGTAAAACTGACCAGGGCGGAAGCCGAGCAAGGGGTGGACGCACGTAACAAGCCTTTATTGCAGGAAACCGAACAGCCTGGCATCAAGGCTATGCTGCGTATCCGTGAGAAGCTGCTGGCGCTGGATGCCAATACAACTTTCAGGATGGTGCATATTCCCATGCCTGGCGAAAAGCCTGGCGGCTGGGATATTGCCGATGCGGTCGCGGAGGGATGGGATTCCGCGCGTTTGCGTGAATTTATATTGAATACGCGCGATTATGCAGAGATTGTGCCGCCATCTTCGCTTAAAACAGAATCTGTAAAAAGCATTTCTACCCCAAGTTCCGCTACCGCTGAATATGATGAATCATGGCGCGCTCTGCTGATTTCCAATGAAAAAGGCAAGATCATCGATTCGCGCGAGAATGTGTTTCTGTACCTGAATCATCACGAAAGCTTCAAGGGGCTGGTGGCTTACGATGAGTTTGCGCTGCGCATCGTTAAGCGCCGCCCTGCACCGTGGGACGCCAGTTTCGAGCGGCACAAGGAATGGAGCGACAATGATAGCCTTGAGCTTGGCTACTGGCTGGCACAGTCGAACGGGCTTTCGATACGCAGCATGGATAACGTTAATCACGCCGTTAAGCTGGCTGCCAGCCGCATGACTTTCGATCCGTTGCTGGAATATCTGGAAGGCATCGTCTGGGATGGCATCAGGCGCGTGGATTTCTGGCTGACGGATTACGCCGGTATCGAGCGGACGGAATATAGCGCGCTGGTGGGCAGGCTGTTTTTAATCTCGATGATCGCGCGGGCCTTCAGGCCTGGCTGCATCATGCGCGCTATGCCGGTGTTTGAGGGCAACCAGTTCCGCGGCAAATCATCGATTGCCAGGATACTGGCTGGCGAATGGTTTAGCGATAGTCCGCTTGATTTAAAAGGCAAAGACGGCTTTATCAACATTCAAGGTACCTGGCTGCATGAGATCGCCGAGCTGGGTTCATTCAACAATCAGGAAGCGCCCATTATCAAGGCGTACCTTTCCAGTGCCAGTGACCGTTTCCGGTCTCCGTTCGACAAATATGCCAAAGATTATCCGCGCCGGACGGTATTTTTCGGTACCACCAATGAGGATGTTTATCTGCGCGACAAGACCGGAAACTCAAGGTTTTGGCCGCTGCGTACCGAGGCAGTCGGGGATATCAATCTTGAGGGGCTGGCCGGTGTGCGTGACCAGCTGTTTGCGGAAGCGGTAGCGTTGTTCAAGGCAGGGGAGCGCTGGCATCCGCTGGCGGATGAGCAGATTAGGTTGTTTATTCCGGAACAGACCTTGCGCGAATACGATGACCCGTGGGAAGGGCGCATCGAGGACTGGCTGTATTCAAACACATTTTCTTCAACAAGCGTGAGCGAGGTTCTCGGTGATTGTTTGAAGATAGAGGCGGGCAAACAGACGCAGGCCAATGCGATTCAGGTTGGCAAGATATTAACCAGGCTTGGATGGAAAAAAGAGCGTCCGGGAGCGGGGCGGGACAAAAAACGCAGGCGGGCTTATATACGGCCGGTTGATCAGGATCATGGTTCTGATTTGGAAGATGATAATGAAATTCCGTTTTAAACCACAAACAGGGATGGGTGGATATGCATGTTCTGCCCGAAAAGCGCGGGTTTTGAACGACGGTTTTATTGGGTCGGTCCATAGGCTTATTTTTGAAAAGTGGCATATTTATTGGCTTGGTCCACATAGTCCGATACGTCCAGTATGGTTCCTAAGTCTCTCACACATCCGTGTGAGTATTACATCCGCGTGCGTGATACTCAAACAGATGTGCGATAAAAATACAAAACATCATTGGACTGTATGGACTAATTGGACTAAAGGCGTGGTTAAGCCATTTTATACAGTTTATGGAGATAAATATGACGAGAAGTGAACGTTCTGAAATTAATAGAGCTGCTTATGCGCTTTATAGAGAAATGCCAGGGGCAATCTCAAACCAGGCGATCTTGTTAAAACAGCTTGGTCGTGAAATAAGGATTAACATCGAACTGGTTTGGAATGATGAAACCAAGCGATTTGCGATGCGGATAAATTCTGATGGCCAGCCTGCGTGATGACATGCCGGAGACGGCGGCTGCAATCGACTGGTTCCGTTCCGCGTTCGGTGCTGAGATGGTAAATGCACAGATTAAAAAATCCATGCAGGGTGAGCCGACATTCCATGCAGTGGAAGGCGATAAGGTTTTTGGCACAAAGATGGATGAGAGCGGGCGCTTTCTGACGGTGGACAGGTACCTGGCGCTTGGCATAAAACCAAAACAGGTGGAGGTGAAACGTGGAAGAAAGTAAGGCGTTGCCGAGTTATCGCTATGGTGATCCGGCCAATGTGGTGGAGTTTGACGAGATGGATGCGCTGGGCTGCAGGTTGTGCACCAAGCATGAGGTGAATCTTACCAGGAGCATTTGCACCGAGGTGCGCAATGCGTCTCAAAAGGGGGTGCCGAACATCGGTCATCGATGTAAATGGTTTGTTGAAAGGGTGGAAAAATGATTCCTTACGTGAATAGCAGGCTGGTGCTGTGGAGCGAGTGGGAGCTTAAGCGTGAGGCGGGCGCGATCGGGTATCCAAGAGAATGTCCGTACACCCGGCTGATGGCAAGAAGCGGAGGTGCCGGGTATCAGCCGGACGTGGATAGCGGCGCGATGGAGATCGCTGCGATATTATCCGGATTTAAACAGCATCATGCAAAAATATACCGCGCGCTGCATTTGTTTTATGGAATCGAGTTTAAACAAGGTCGTGCCTATGTGGTGCGCTTGACAAAAGAGCAGATTGCGCATGATCTTGGATGCTGCCGTGACACGTTCTATGCATGGCTGGATCGTGGCCATGTCATGATCTTGGACGCGCTGCACGATAACGATGCCATCGCGCATCGAAGATAATGAAATATTTTTAATAAAACGCTTGACAGCAATCCGACAAATGATATATAAATCAGCTATTCTGTTTATTAATGCGTCTAAGTAACCCGTAAGGCTAAAACCTTGCGGGTTTTTTATTGGGTGAATATGTTCAAAGTGCAGGCGATTGCAGATGTAGACAACCTCATCAGGCGTCTGGACCACGATCAGAAGCAGATTGCATTTGCGACAGCCAGAGCGCTGACTAAAACTGCAGAGCATGTCAAAGCGGAAGAATACAAGGAAATGCGCAGGGTGTTTGATCGCCCGACCAATTACACGCTCAATAGCTTGTTTATTAAACCGGCAACGAAGGCAAGGCTTGAGGCCAAGGTATGGGTTAAGGATGACGTATTCAAGGGCACCCCTGCTGTTAAATACATCTTGCCGCATGTGGATGCCAGTCCGCGCCGTGTCAAACGGTTCGAGCGCGCACTGATGAGCGCAGGCATGATGCCGAATGGTTATTATGCAGTGCCTGGCGCTGCTGCCCCGCTTGATGCTTATGGCAATATACCCTCAAAGTTTATCGTGCAACTGCTAAGCTATCTGCAGGCATTTGGAGAGCAGGGCTATAGGGCGAATGCAACAGATATGGGCAGGCAGCGCTTTAACAAGGCACAAGGCAAGCGTGTTGGCGGGGCTGCTGTCTCATATTTTGTTATCAACAAACAAGGCCATCTGCCATTAGGTATCTACATGCGCGTGAAGTCATCGTTTGGCGGCGCGATAAAGCCGGTGATTATATTTGTAAAGAACGCACACTATAAAGCGATATATAACTTCACAGCAGTGGCCGAGAGAACGATCAGGCAAGTGTTCCCGTTATATCTGAGCGAGAGCATCGACATTGCAATCAGTACGCAACGTTAGCGGGTCCTTCCTGCAACTTCACCCTCTGAGGGTAATTCGAAC
>JBGANT010000029.1:0-14530 GCA_044222155.1 Methylophilus sp. | reverse complement strand
GCGTGATTTGATGGCGAATGATACGCCAATCGCGCTGAAAAACCCGATTGCCAGCAACCTAGGCGTGATGCGTACCGGCTTGTGGGGCGGGCTGCTGGATGCCTTGAGTTACAACCTCAATCGCAAGCAAGAACGCGTGATGCTTTTTGAGCTGGGAGCAAGCTACCATGCGGCTTCTGGTGCGTATGTGGAAAAAACCAAAATCTCCGGCGTGTTCTATGGCGATGTGCTGCCGGAACAATGGGCGGAAAAAGCCAGACAAGCCGATTTCTATGACGTGAAAGCCACCGTGGATGCGCTCACAGCCAACATGGCTGAATACCGCGCCAAGCAGCATCCTGCCTTGCATCCTGGCCAGTCTGCGGGCATTTATCTGCGCGAAAAACATATCGGTTGGCTGGGTAAGTTGCATCCGAAGTGGCAACAAAAACTGGATCTTGCCAAAAACACTTTCCTGTTCGAGCTGGATGTACAGGCTTTGCTGCAAACCGAGGTGGCGCGCTATCGGGAGGTGCCGAAGTTCCCGGCGGTGCGCAGGGATGTGGCGGTGGTGGTAGATGCCGATCTACCCGTACAGGCTATTGTGCAGGCGATTAAGGCAGCTAAGATATCACTGTTGCAAGAAGTGCAATTGTTCGATGTTTATCAAGGAAAAGGCGTCGAGGAAAACAAAAAAAGCCTTGCTTTTCTTGTACTTATGCAAGATACTGATAAAACCATGCAAGATGCGGATGCAGATGTTGTGATGGATAATTTGCTTAATTTGCTGCAAGCGCAATTTGGCGCACAGCTAAGAAGTTAAGCGTTGCACACTAAAATTTAAAACCAGAAGCTGAGACTCAGCATAGATTTAACGGTAGTTGGGGGGATTATGACACTCACAAAAGCGGATTTGGCTGACTTGCTGTTCGAGCAAGTAGGGTTGAACAAACGCGAGGCAAAAGATATGGTGGAAGCGTTTTTTGAAGAGGTGCGTATCGCACTGGAGTCCGGGGATAGCGTTAAACTGTCCGGCTTCGGTAATTTTGAATTGCGTACCAAATCGGAGCGTCCTGGGCGTAATCCCAAAACTGGTGAAGAGATTCCTATCACTGCACGCCGCGTAGTGACGTTTCACGCCAGCCAGAAGCTGAAAAGCAAAGTGGAAGAGCATTACGCAAACAAGTAGTTTTAGCAGTTGGAGTTTGACTTTAACAATAACTGACGATTAAACATGGCTGAACAAACTGTCAATCAATTACCGCCGATTCCCGCCAAACGCTATTTCACGATTGGCGAGGTGAGCGATTTATGTGGCGTAAAGCCTCATGTGCTGCGTTATTGGGAGCAGGAATTCACACAGCTCAAGCCTGTTAAGCGTCGTGGTAACCGTCGTTACTATCAGCACCACGAAGTGCTGTTGATCCGAAAAATCCGTGAATTGCTTTATGAGCAAGGCTTCACTATCAGTGGCGCGCGTAACCGTCTGGATGGTGCTGAGGTGCTGACCGAGCCGGCTGTGGAGGCGCAATCCAGAGAAATCATTTCTGAAGCAGGTGCCGGCAGCACGCTTGATCTGTCCACACTGCGTGTACAAATGCGTGAGATCATCACGCTACTGCGCGCAGCCTAGTTTTTCTCAATAATTTAGTCTTATGGACGCGAACCCCGCGTTTTGATTTATAATACGCCCTCGCTGCGGTTGGGAATCAATGGCAGCGCAGTCGGGGCGTAGCGCAGCCTGGTAGCGCACTTGCATGGGGTGCAAGGGGTCGCAAGTTCGAATCTTGCCGTCCCGACCAAATTATTTCCGTCCCCCATTTTGGGCTCGCTGAATTTCATCTATAATGACTCCAGAAGGGGCGTTCAGATGAAATTCAAAACCATTTCCACTCAACCATTTTCCGATCAGAAACCAGGCACTTCAGGACTACGCAAGCGGGTCAAGGTATTCCAGCAGCCGCATTACCTGGAAAATTTCGTACAAAGCATTTTCGATACGCTGGAGATCCCGCCACAGGCCGTGCTGACTCTGGGTGGTGACGGACGTTACTACAATCGCACGGCCATCCAGATCATTGTCAAAATGGCGGCGGCCAACGGCTTTTCCAAGGTGCTGGTGGGTAAGGGTGGTATTCTGTCCACGCCGGCGGCATCGCACATCATTCGCAAATACCAGACTTTCGGCGGTATCATCTTGTCTGCCAGCCACAACCCTGGCGGGCCGGATAACGATTTCGGTATCAAATACAACACCACTAATGGCGGCCCCGCGCCAGAGAAAATTACCGAGGCGATTTTTGCCAAAAGCAAAACGATTGCTCAATACCGCGTGGCTGAGTTGCCGGAAATCGATCTCGATAACTTGGGTACGCAAGTCGTCGATGGATTTACGGTGGAAGTAATAGACCCGGTTGCCGATTATGCCGATTTGATGGAATCGTTATTCGATTTCGAGGCAATTCGCGCGCTGTTCAAAACCGGCTTTCGCATGAAGTTCGATGCGATGCATGCCGTGACCGGGCCTTATGCCAAAGAGGTGTTCCTGAATCGGCTTGGTGCGGGCGAATCCAGCGTGATGAATTGCGAAGTGAGCGAGGATTTTGGTGGTGGGCATCCTGACCCCAACCTGACCTATGCGCATGATTTAGTAGAAATCATGTATGGAGCGGATGCGCCGGATTTCGGTGCCGCTTCGGATGGCGATGGTGATCGCAACATGGTTCTGGGTAAGCATTTCTTTGTCACGCCTTCGGACAGCCTGGCGCTGATGGCAGCTAACGCCCGTATCGTGAAAGGCTACAGCCAAGGTATCGCCGGTGTGGCGCGCTCCATGCCCACCAGCGCCGCCGTGGATAAAGTGGCGCAATCGCTAGAGATACCTTGTTACGAAACGCCAACCGGCTGGAAGTTCTTCGGCAACTTGATGGATGCAGACAAGGTGACGCTATGCGGTGAAGAGAGCTTTGGCACTGGCTCCAACCATGTGCGCGAGAAAGACGGTCTATGGGCGGTGCTATTCTGGCTGAATATCCTCGCCATCAAGCGGCAAAGTGTGGAGCAGATCGTTAAACGCCATTGGTTGCAATATGGCCGCAATGTCTATTCACGCCACGATTACGAGGATATTCCAACCGATGCGGCCAACGCTGTGATTCAGCATCTGCGCGATAGTATGCCAGCTTTGCCGGGACAGAGCTTCGGGCGCTACAAAGTGAGCCAATGCGACGATTTTAGCTACACTGACCCGATTGACGGCAGTGTCAGCACCAAGCAAGGGCTACGCGTGTTATTTGCGGATGGCTCGCGCATCGTGTATCGTCTTTCCGGAACTGGAACGGAAGGCGCGACCTTGCGCATTTATCTGGAAGCGTTTGAGCCGGACAGCGCTAAACATGGCCTGGATGCGCAGGAAGCACTGAAAGAGATGATTCAGATTTCACTGCAATTGTCGCAACTGAAAGAGAAAACCGGGCGCGAAAAGCCGACGGTCATTACATAAAAATAAAGCCAGCAAATGCTGGCTTTATTAAACAGGAGTCTGCTTTTACTTGCTCAGTAAATTAGCTGCCCACTCCTGTGCGCTTATTTGCTCGTCACCAGTCGTATCCTTATGGGCAAAAATGGTGCGATGGAAATTTAAAAACTCTTCACGTGTTACTTTATGGTCGCTATCGGTGTCCATAGCTTTCATCATTTTCATCGAACGCAGTTCACGGCTATAACCGCCTGTCGCAATGTCAATTTTGGTTTTTCCGGATGTGCCAACCCATTCATTGGTATCCAGTGAATCATCGCTATCTTTGTTCAAGGTGTCAAACACGCTGTTGTAGTATGCATCTGCTTCGGCTACAGTGACCATATGATCGCCGTTCGCGTCCAGCATCTTCATCATTTCCATCTTTTGCAATTGTCTGTTGTAGCCGCCTGTACCCAACATCGGATCTGCCGAGAAAGCGACTGAAGAGAATGTTGTAGCGAACGCGATGACTGCAAGTTTAGTTTTAAAACCCATGATATTTCTCCAAATAAAGTTTAAAAGTCGTTGATTGCTTCAATACATGTACTGGAAAGCTGCTAGCTGACCCTTAGTCATAGCAACGACAAAATTCCTTACAAGATTTTCTGAGAAATTGTTTTTTATGGGTAACTAATTGATTAATTATATTATTTTTACGGCTCGACCTGTTTGATGGTCATTTCCCCCTTGAATAGGCGCACATCCATGCGCCCCAGGTAGCTCATGCCCAGCAGCACGTCGCCCTGCAAACCGGGCGCGATCATCGCGGAGACATTGCGGGCTTCCACGCCGCCAACCTTGACCGAATCCAATCGCACCAGATAACCTACGCTGTCGCCATTGGCAGTGCTGGTGCTGATGGCGCTAATGCTTTTCAGGCCGAGTTTGTCCGCGACACGTTGCGAAATTGCCACGCCGGTTGCACCGGTGTCAACTAACACATCTACCTTCTGGCCGTTGATAAACGCTTCCGCGCGGTAATGGCCGTCCGGCCCGCGCTTGAGGGTGACGCTGCTGCTGTCACCGAGCTTGCCAACTTTATTCGGATTTTGCACGCCATCTGCAAGGTAGTAGAACAGCCCCCCTAGACATAGCCAGAAGATAGTGGCGATGAGTCCTTGTCTGGACATGCACTTAGAACGGCAGCTTGGCTTGCGGCGCCGCCGCTAGAATGACTTTCCTGAAGGTTTCCTGAATGCGCTTGAGTGCGTCCAGGTTATCGGCTTCAAAGCGCAGCACGACGACAGGCGTGGTATTGGAAGGGCGCATCAGGCCAAAGCCATCCGGGTATTCCACACGCAAACCATCGATGGTGATGACTTCTGTCGCGCCTTCGAATTGGGCGGATGCTTTCAACTTGGCAATCAGCGCATGTGGTTCACCTTCTTGCATCTGGATATGCTGCTCCGGCGTACTGACGCTGTCCGGCAGGGCATTCAGCACGGCGGAAGGGTCGTCGAACTGACTGAGAATCTCTAGCATGCGTGCGCCGGAGTAAAGGCCATCATCAAAGCCGAACCAGCGTTTCTTGCCATCGCGCGCATCGTTAAAGAACATGTGCCCACTCATCTCGCCCGCCAAGGCAGCATCGGTTTCCTTGATTTTGGCTTTTACCAGCGAATGGCCGGTTTTCCACAACACCGGATTGCCGCCGTACTGGCGTATCCACGGGCTGAGATTGCGCGTGGATTTGACATCGAAAATGATGTTGGCCTTGGGGTTGCGGCTCAGCACGTCTCGGGCAAACAGCAGTAATTGGCGATCCGGGTAGATGATGTTGCCATCTTTGGTGACGATGCCCAGCCGGTCGCCGTCGCCGTCAAACGCCAAACCGATTTCTGCGCGTGTAGTTTTGAGTTTCTGCATCAAATCGTGCAGGTTTTCCGGCACGGAAGGGTCGGGGTGGTGGTTGGGAAAATGGCCATCCACCTCGCAGAATAGCTCGGTGACATGGCAACCGATGGCATTATACAGTTGCTTGGCAAACGCGCCTGCCACGCCGTTACCGCAATCCACTACGATGTCCATCGGGCGAGCCAGGTGGATGTCCGCCTTGATGGTGGCGATATAATCCGGCGCGATGTCATAGCTGCGCTCCTGTCCATCACCAAATGTGAGGCGGTTTTCCACAATACGCTGGCGTAGTGACTGGATGCGTTCGGTAGAGAGTGTCTCGCCTGCCAGTACCATTTTCAGGCCGTTGTATTCGGGCGGGTTGTGGCTGCCAGTCACCATGACGCCGCATTTGGTGCGCAAATAGTGTGCGGCAAAATACACCATGGGCGTGGCCACCATGCCCAGGTTTACCACATCTACGCCGGACTTGCGGATGCCGCTGGAGAGCGCGGCTGCCAGGCGCGGGCCGGAAAGGCGGCCGTCATAACCGATACAGATTTCACGCTGCTGCAGGTTTTTGGCTTCGCTGCCCAATGCCTGGCCGATGGCTTCTACGCCTTCTTCGGTAAGGGTTTTATCGACGATGCCACGAATATCGTAGGCTTTGAAAATCTCAGCTGGAACGTGCATATTAAAAAGCTAAATAAACAATTAAAAAATAGGTTAAATGATGCAGGAGTTGGTCAAATCCCAACAAAATCCAGAACCAGTCACTGTTGTCCGGGCGCAGGTTGTATCGCTTGCCGATGCTCATTTTAGCCCAGTCGACGTGATAATGAATCAGCATATCCAGCAAGGCAAACTGCAAGGCTGCGGTGACGCTGACAAAGGGCGTGAGCACTAAAAGCGTGCCTACGCCATGCACGGCGGCATGGGTAATGCCACCTGCATGCAGGTAAATTCCCTTGTTGCGATACATCCACGGCGAAGTTTGCAGCGGGAAGTCGCAAATAAAGTGCTTGGCAAACAAGCATAGCAATGCTTCTAACATGCCCGTTTCTTTCTACACCGCTTTAACTACGCGGCTTCATCTATCCATGCCTGCTGGATGGCTTCCAGAATCTTCTCACCGCAATGCGCGGGGTCGTCGTTAAAGCCTTCCAGCGCCAGCACCCAGTTCATCAAATCGGTAAACCGTACGGTAAGCGGGTTTACGTCAGGATGTGTGTCGTACAAGGCTTCGGCGATTCTTTGTGTGTCAATCCACTTCATTCCGTTTTACATTAGATGTGCGTAAACTCATTATAACGCCACTCTCGCCGTCATGGAGCGTTTGGCATAAAAAAGCCCGGCATGAGCCGGGCGGAAGGGGGAGACTTTGGAGAATCGAGCAATATGACTCAATTGATTTATATTAAGCAATCCCTGTGCCAGATTTAATGACCATATAGAACAAGCACTTGCGTTGCGTAGTCGTCAATTGTGTTTGTTGTCAGCCAATGCATGGTGCAATACAATCACCATAAGAGTGCATTCCCCTTATACTTTTCACCGTGACGGTGTGAGCGCGGGCATGTTAAAATATGCGCTTAACTAATAGCCATTCTGGAAAACGAATTAACATGTTCAGTAAGTCAAAAAACCTGCATCTTGCCGACCCGGCGTTGGCGCAAATGATTGATAGCGAGGTGGTGCGTCAGGAGCATCATATCGAGCTGATTGCATCAGAAAACTACACCAGCCCGGCGGTGATGGAAGCACAAGGCTCCCAGCTCACCAACAAATACGCCGAAGGCTATCCGGGCAAGCGTTTTTATGGCGGTTGTGAGTTTGTGGATCAAGTCGAGCAATTAGCGATAGATCGCTTGAAAGCCTTGTTTGGCGCTGAATACGCCAATGTGCAGCCACATTCTGGCTCGCAGGCCAACCAAGCCGTTTATTTCTCTATCCTGAAACCGGGTGATACCGTGATGGGGATGAATCTGGGCCATGGTGGCCATTTGACGCATGGTTCTCCCGCCAACTTGTCCGGCAAGTTGTTCAATATCGTGCCTTATGGCTTGAATGATAAGGAAGAGATTGACTACGACGAGATGGAGCGCATTGCGCTGGAATGCAGGCCGAAATTGCTAATTGGCGGCGCTTCTGCATATGCGTTGCGCTTCGACTGGGCGCGCATGGCGGAAATCGCCAAGAAAGTCGGTGCATATTTCATGGTGGACATGGCGCATTATTCCGGCCTGATTGCGGCGGGCGTGTATCCAAATCCCGTGCCACATGCGGATTTTGTGACTTCGACCACACACAAGACGTTGCGCGGCCCGCGCGGCGGCATCATTCTGGCTAAAGCCGAGCACGAAAAAATGCTCAACTCCAACGTGTTCCCGAGCTTGCAAGGCGGTCCGCTGATGCATGTGATTGCAGGTAAGGCGACGGCTTTTCTGGAAGCGGCAACGCCTGAATTCAAGGCGTATCAGCAACAAGTGTTAAAAAATGCCGATGCCATGGCAAAAACACTAGCAGCACGCGGCTTGCGCATCATTTCCGGCCGCACTGAGTCACACGTGTTTCTGGTGGATCTGCGCCCGAAAAAATTGACCGGTAAAGCCGCGGATGCCTATTTGGGTCAAGCACATATTACTGTGAACAAGAACGCAATCCCGAATGATCCGGAAAGCCCGTTCGTGACGTCCGGTATCCGTATCGGCTCGCCAGCCATCACCACACGCGGCTTTAAAGAGGCCGAAGCCGAGCAAGTGGCCCATTTGATTGCAGATGTGCTGGACGACCCGGAAAATCCGGCGGTGATTGCGGCGACCAAAGAAAAAGTGCATGCGCTCACCAGCAAGTTTCCTGTTTATGGAGCATAAAGCTTGAAATGCCCATTCTGCGGTGCCGACGATACCCAAGTCATTGATTCGCGTATCAATGAGGAAGGCGATTCTATTCGCCGTCGCCGCAGGTGCGCGTCTTGCGATAAGCGTTTTACCACCTATGAAACTGCGGAACTGAATTTACCGCAAGTGGTGAAGCAAAATGGCACGCGCGAGGAGTTTAGCCGCGACAAACTGCGCCTTTCTTTTACCCGTGCGCTACATAAACGCCCGGTGCCGACCGAATATGTAGATAAGGCATTGGATCATATCGTGCAGCGCATTCTGGCGCGCGGTGAGCGGGAGATTCCTGCGCGTGATTTAGGCGAGATGGTGATGCACGAGCTGAAGATGATGGATAAAGTAGCGTATATCCGTTTTGCTTCGGTGTATCGTAGTTTTTCGGATGTGGACGATTTCAATAACGCGATTCGGGACTTGAACACCAAATGACAAAGGCTGCGGCAAATAACCCTGCTAAATGGATTGTGCGTGCCACGCTCACATTCGCGGCAGTGACTTTGCTGATCACCGTCATCTTTTTTGCCTGGTGGGCGATGAAAGAGCCGGTGATGTTCGGTAGCGAGAAGTTCGACCAGGTGAAATGGATGCAATACGCAGAGAGTATCCAGACAGAATGCAAGCGCGGCGACATGGCATATGACCTGAAAAAGCGTATTCTGGCACGCGGTGTGGGTAAGCGGGATGTTATGATGCTGTTGGGCCGTCCCAGCCTGGAAGACAGCAATGCGATTGAATACGACCTGGGAAAATGCATGCATGTGTATCATGCGCTGCGCATTTATTTTGATGAAAATAGCCGGCTGATCAACAGCCAGATTTCTTCCCACTGACCATGACATTCTCTGCTTCCGACCATGCCCTGATGGCACAAGCCTTAAGGCTGGCGGAGCGGGGCATCTACACCACCACCCCTAACCCGCGTGTCGGTTGCGTGATCGCCAAGGATGGCGTTATTGTCGGGCAAGGCGCGCACCTCAAGGCGGGCGAACCGCATGCCGAAATTCATGCACTGCGCGAGGCGGGCGATAAGGCCAAAGGTGCTACTGCCTACGTCACGCTGGAGCCTTGCAGCCATCATGGACGTACGCCGCCGTGTGCGGATGCGCTTGTGCAAGCGGGCGTTGCAAAAGTCATTGCCGCGATGCGCGACCCCAATCCGCTGGTTGCAGGCCAAGGACTGGCGCGGCTCGCAGGGCAGGGTATAGCAACACATGTCGGCCTGATGCAAACGCAAGCCGAGGATTTGAACAAAGGTTTTATCGCGCGCATGGCGCGGCAAATGCCCTATGTGCGCAGCAAGATCGCGGCCAGTCTGGACGGCAAGACCGCGCTCAACAACGGCCAAAGCCAATGGATTACCGGCGAAGCGGCGCGCCACGACGTGCAGCACTGGCGCGCGCAAAGCTGTGCGATGTTGACCGGCATCGGCACCGTGCTGGCCGATAACCCGCGCCTGACGGTGCGGGATTTCGACATTGGCCGCCAGCCTTTGCGTGTCATCGTGGATAGTCGCTTGCAAATCCCGCTGGATGCGGCAATCTTACAAAGCGGTAATGTTCTCGTGGTATGCGCTACGGAAGACACCGGTAAAACTGCGGCACTGGTACAACGGGGCACGGAAGTCATTTACCTGCCGGATGCTGTAGGCAAAGTGTGTCTGGAATCGCTGTTAAGCCACCTCGCACGCAACGAAATCAACGAGGTGATGGTGGAAGGCGGTGCGGGCCTGAACGGCGCGTTGCTGCAGCAAAATCTGATAGATGAACTGCTGATCTATCAGGCGCCCATCCTGCTCGGTCATCAGGCGCAAGGTATGTTCTATTTTCCGGCGCTGTCCGACATGCGGCACAAACTACAACTGCAGATCTTGGAAACTCGCCAAATCGGTGCCGATACGCGCATTCGTGCTATCCCGCGCTATACTGATTGAACTATGCTGATCGACACTCATTGCCATCTCGACGCCACCGAATTTGATGTGGACCGGGATGCAGTGCTGAAAGCCGCGCTGGATGCAGGGTTAGGGGCAATTGTGATGCCAGCAGTCGAGCGTGCCAATTTTCAGCATGTGATAAATTTGGCAAAGCAATCGCCTCACGTGCGCTTTGCATTGGGCATACACCCCATGTATGTGGATAGTGCGCATCCCAGCGATTTGGTCCTGCTGGCGCAGTTGCTTGAAAGCGAACCCGATTGCATCGCTATTGGGGAGATTGGGTTGGATTATTTTACGACGCGCGCTAACAGGGAAACGCAGGAATATTTCTTTTCCGAACAACTCAAGCTGGCGCAGCGTTTCGATTTACCGGTGATTTTGCATGTGCGGCGTGCGATTGATGAGATTTTGAAGCATTTGCGCAAGTTTCCTGTACGTGGCGGCATTGCACACGCATTCAACGGCAGCCGGCAGCAGGCGGATGAATTCATCAAGCTCGGATTCAAGCTAGGCTTTGGTGGTGCGATGACTTATCCTCGGGCGCGCAAGATTCGCGAACTAGCAGCTACATTGCCGATAGAATCCATCGTGCTGGAAACGGATGCACCGGATATCCCACCGGCATGGCTGGGTAACAAGGGTAGGAATACCCCCTCTGAACTCAAGCAAATTGCGCAAGTTTTGGCTGAATTGCGCGGGGAAAATTTGCAGCAACTTGTTGATAAAACGGGTAAAAATGCACAGCAGGCGATACCGAAGCTGGCAGATTTATTCACATCGCTTAAAGTATTACATTAACTTTGGCAAAAAACCCCTTATGCGCCAAGGGAATACAATAAGTTATTGATTATTAACATAATTTTTTTAGATTATTTTTTGAACTTTTATAAAAAAGCCTTATAAATTGGTATGTTACGGTTTCGTTACATAAAAATCCACAAAGTTATCCACAGTTTCTGTGGATGTTTGACCTAGTCAATTTTAAAAGCATTTGCAAGAACTTTTTATATCGTTTTTTAATTTATTTTTTAATTGATGGCATGAAAATTGGTGGGCAACATTTTTGCACTATTTGGGTGCAGAAAAACAGCAATCTGGTCAGTGTAATCGATCAGACAAAATTACCTTTTGCGTTCGAGATTGTATCGATAGACACCCCCATGCAAATGGCGCATGCGATCCAGACCATGCAAGTGCGTGGCGCGCCGCTCATCGGCGCGGCAGCGGCTTACGGCATGGCGCTGGCTAGCCTGCAGGCCAGTCATGATGCGCATTTCCGGCATGCTGCTGACATGCTGAAGGCTAGCCGCCCGACAGCGGTGAACCTGGCTTGGGCGGTGGAGAGGATGCTGGGTGTGCTATTGGCGATGCCGCCGGAAGCCAGGCAGGATGCGGCCTGGCGCGAAGCAGCGAGGATTGCAGATGAGGATGTGGCGCAGAATCAGGCGATTGGGCAGCATGGGCTAGCGCTAATCAAGCAGCATGATCAAAATAAAACCTTGAATATCATGACGCATTGCAATGCCGGTTGGCTGGCAACGGTCGATTTCGGCACCGCGCTCGCACCTATCTACGCGGCTTATGATGCAGGCATGGACATTCACGTTTGGGTCAGCGAGACGCGACCGCGCAACCAGGGCGCCAGTCTCACCGCGTGGGAACTGGCGCAGCACGGCGTGCCGCACACTGTCATCGCCGATAACGCCGCAGGCCACCTGATGCAGCAAGGCCATTTAAAATGTAAAGCCCAAGTGGACATGGTGATTGTCGGAGCGGACCGCGTCACCCGTTCGGGTGATGTCTGCAACAAAATCGGTACCTATCTCAAGGCGCTGGCCGCGCGGGACAACGGCGTTCCATTTTACGCTGCGGTGCCTAGCCCGACGATAGATTGGCAGATAGCCGCGGCGGATATTGAGATTGAAGCGCGTAGCGGGCAAGAGATCACGCACATTCCCGGTGTGGACGAAGACGGCCAGGTACGCAGCGTGCGCATCATGCCTGCCGAAAGCGCCGCATTCAACCCGGCTTTCGACGTGACGCCCGCCGAGCTGGTGACGGGTATCATCACCGAAAAAGGCGTGTTTGCGCCACCACGCCTGAAGGAGTTGCAAGATGAATGAAGCTTTGCTCGAAACCGTACGCAAACTCGCGCGACTCGGCTTGAACAAAGGCACGTCCGGTAATTGCAGCGTGCGGCTGGAAGAAGGTTTTCTGGTCACGCCATCCGGCATGGCGGTGGAAGATATGACGCCGCGCGATATGGTGTTCATGGATTTCAACGGCAGCGCCGAGCTGGGCAAAAAGCCTTCCAGCGAGTGGCGTTTCCATCACGATATACTGAAAAACCGCCCTGAAATCGGTGCGGTCATCCACACGCACAGCATGTTCGCCACCACGCTGGCTTGTTTGCACCGCGAGATTCCGCCATTTCACTACATGATCGCCGTAGCGGGCGGCGACACCATCCGCTGCGCGCCATACGCACTGTTTGGCACGCAAGTCCTGTCCGACTACGCCATGACGGCGCTGCACGAGCGCAAATCCTGCCTGTTGGCCAATCATGGCATGATCGCGCTGGGGCGCGATTTGGACGATGCGCTGGCGGTGGCGGTGGAAGTGGAGAACCTGTGCGAGCAATACTGGCGCTTGCTGCAAATCACACCGGAGCCGCCGCTGCTCACCGAAGCGCAAATGCGCGAGGTGTTCCGGCAGTTTAAAGGCTATGGCAAATGGGCAAAACAGTCTTGAGCTTTCATTAGCGTAACCATTGCCCTGAAAGCCGCTCTGGATGCGGCTTCCAGAGGCATTGTTTTGGTAATGAACGCGCGCGAGGCTAATCGTTTACAAAATCACCGCGCAAGTAATACCAGCGGCCATCTGCCAATTTGAATTGGCTGATCTCATGCAGCCGTTCCGCCTTGCCACCACCGATTCTGTAGCGCGCTACAAACTCCACCATAGCCGTGTCACCTCGGGCAGCATCGCCTTCGGTTTTGGCGCGCTTCACATCTAGCCCCAGCCATTTGATAGGCTCATCATCCAGATTCAGCACTTGCGGACGTGTTTCCGGGTGCCAGGTTGCCAGCAGGTAATCTTCCAGCTTGTACGCATAAGCCGAATAGCGGGAACGCATCAATGCCTCGGCAGTCGGTGCGGGCGCACCGTTATGATAGGGCTTGCAGCAAGCGCTATACGGTTTGCCGCTTTGGCAGGGGCAGGCAGCTAGCAATGGATTGGTTTGATTGATGGGTTTCATCGGAAATTTAAACGGTGCTCGATCCAGCGCAGGATGCATAAGCGATTCTGGCGAAATTATGGTTTGGAATGTCTTGCTTTATATGTTTTGTAGCAATCGGTACACACCACGCCCATGTCACAAAACGCTTCAAACGCCTCGGTGATTTCGCCTTCACGCAGAAACATCGCCTCGCAGGCGTCGCACCAGGCTTGCAAGTCGTTCGGGTCGTCGCTGTTCTCCACAAAACCCACCACGCGGTCTTTCGCGTTTATGATGTGGCGGCACACAATCGCGCCCACCTGGCGGCCGTGGGTATCGCAATCGACGGTGTAATCTTTGGAAGCGGACATAAAAGCATTTTACAGCGATTTTACGGCATGCCCAAGACCCGCATGGATATTGGGCTGTAGGGCGGATGAGCATAGCGTTATCCGCCGGAAGTGATTTTATGAAGGGTCGCCATGCGGCGGATTACACTTTGTTAATCCGCCCTACGCGGGCTATACGCACTCAGTTCAGTTGCTCGGCAAGCGCCACAATAATGCCCTCAGGGCCGCGTATGTAGGCCAGTCGATACATGTCTTCGTAATTCATTTCGCCGATGAGCTCTGCACCGTGTGCAAGCATGCGTGAGACGATAACGTTGATCTCTTCAACTGCAAACATGATGCGGCGCATGCCGAGCGCGTTCACCGGTGTCTCCACAGGGCCAAAGCGAACCGCGCTGGGTGTGTGAAACTTATCCAGCTCGATTCCTTGACCATCGGGAGTTCGGAGTGTGACGAGCGTTGCTTTCACATCGCTGAGGCCGATGAGGGCGCCAACTTTAGGTCCTTCGACAGTTGCCTCACCCTCCAGCTTGAGACCCAGCTCAAGAAAGAAGGCTTTCGTAGCTTCGAGATCGTCGACAACGATAAGCACGTTGTCCATTCGCTTAATCGACATTTCTTAGTCCTTATATTTGGTCTCGGCACGTCGCAGCCGATACCGCACTACGCTATCTCCCTCGTCTCCGCAAATTGTAACTCAGGGTAGCGCTCTTGCGCCATTTGCAGATTCACGCGATTCGGTGCGAGGTAAACATAGTCGTCCGCCGCATCCAGTGCGACGTTGAAGCCGTA
>JBGANT010000007.1:0-99742 GCA_044222155.1 Methylophilus sp. | reverse complement strand
GCGCATCATTTTTGTGTCACCCCGCGTACGCTCAGACCCGGAGAATCTGAAAGAAATCCAATTGCCAAGTCAGCACCAAGGCCAAATCATGGCGGAGTGGCATTTTTACGCTTCTGGTCCATCGAAAAAGAACAGCCAAAAGCTATGGACGAGCGGAACTAATCAAGAAAAGCAAATTATCCGCAATAAAATACAAGCGGCTCTAGATTGGCAGAAGAAAACTGGCGTGCCAACATGGGTGGGTGCCTGGATGGCAGGTAATTACAACGATGGCAACGATTACACGGTATCCGAGCAAGTAACGTTTGCCAATTTTGTAGCCTGTGAGCTAGACCAAGCGGGAGTGCCTTTCGCAGTAAATTCGGACACCAAGTTTTATGATGCAGCCAAACAACGCTGGCTTGACGAAATGCAGCCGGTGTTACAGGCTTTTTTAAAGCCTGACTGCACAAAGTGAGAGGGTTGATATGAGCAGGCTCAGCTGGGGTATCCTTGGCGCGGCGCGGGTAAATGAGCGTTTGCTACCGGCGATTGTCGAGACTTCGAATTCGCAACTGGTGGCGATTGCCAGCCGCCGTGAGGGTGCGGCCAAGGCGACTTTGGATAAGTATGCGCCAAATGCGAGTGGCGTGGCTTGTTATGACGATTTGGAAAGCCTGATTGCCGACCCGAAGGTGGAGGCGATTTATTGCCCGATGGCGAACGAGGAACATGCCGAATGGGCGCTCAAATGCATCAATGCTGGCAAGCACATTTTGATTGAAAAGCCGATGGCGATTCGTGTGCAGGATATAAACGCGATCGAAGCGGCGGCGAAAAAAGCTGGCGTGAAGGTGATGGAAGGCTTTATGTATCGCTTTCATCCTCAGCACGCCAAAGTGGCGGAGCTGATTGAAAGTGGCTTGATTGGCGATGTACTGTCTTGCCGCGCCAGTTTTTCCTTCCTCATGCCGCTAGCACGCATGTACCGCATCAATCGCAGCATGGCCAATGGCGGCGGGGCGTTGTGGGATATTGGGCCTTATGCGATTCACGCTTTGCGCTGGGCTATGGGTTTAAATAATAGCGGGGCGAATAAAGCGCCTATTGAGCCGATAAGCGTGATTGCGCAAGCCAAGCTGAATGAACACGGTGCGGACACGGTGATGAGTGGCGTGCTGGATTTTGGGCAAGATACGCAAGGCCGCGCGCGCTATGGACATTTCGACATCAGCTTTGAGCGTGCCCGCAAGGCAGAATATGAAAT
The DNA here is from genome assembly GCA_044222155.1 of Methylophilus sp. Classification (GTDB taxonomy): domain Bacteria; phylum Pseudomonadota; class Gammaproteobacteria; order Burkholderiales; family Methylophilaceae; genus Methylophilus. Next base: position 98,496 of record JBGANT010000007.1, on the reverse strand, counting down.
CATTGGCGACAAAGGTGCCATTAAATGCCACAACATGTGGGCGTACCCGAGCGACGACCCGGTGATCAGCTGGGAAGCAGGCGGAAAATCTGAGACTTTAACGCTGCCTAAAGCTAATCATTTCAATCTGGAGATCGAGCATTTCAGCCATTGCGTGCTGAACGATAAGGCAGCATTTTTGACCTTTGCTGACGCGTTGAATAACTGCAAAACGCTGGCAGCAGCCATGCAGGCGTCTTTAAAAGGCACCCTGATAAAAATTTAACGGATTTTTCCGCCCTGAAAGCGCCTCTGGCGCTTGCCGAAAAAGCCTATATCGGCAATAATCTAGTCTTGATGGAAAAGCAAAGTTAATAGCCTGCTTGCCCAAATAAATTCGACGAATTCACTATAGGTTTTGCGCAGTGTTGCGTAAGGCCTCTAATCTTTCAGGGAGACAACAATGGCAACTCGTAATGATTTGTGCAATGCTATCCGTGCGCTGAGCATGGACGCCGTGCAAAAAGCTAACTCTGGCCACCCAGGCGCACCTATGGGTATGGCGGAAATCGCAGAAGTGTTGTGGAATCACAATCTGAGCCACAACCCAAACAATCCAAAATGGGCTAACCGCGACCGTTTCGTGTTGTCTAATGGCCACGGCTCCATGTTGATCTACTCCTTGCTGCACCTGACAGGTTACGACCTGAACATGGATGACATCAAGTCTTTCCGTCAATTGCATTCCCGTTGCGCCGGCCACCCAGAGTATGGCTATGCCCCTGGCGTTGAAACTACTACTGGCCCATTGGGTCAAGGGATTGCCAACGGTGTTGGTTTCGCCATGGCAGAAAAACTGCTGGCTAACCAATTTAACAAACCGGGTCACGAGATTGTTGACCATTACACTTACGTTTTCCTGGGCGACGGCTGTATGATGGAAGGCGTTTCCCACGAGGCTTGCGCACTGGCAGGCACATGGGGCTTGGGTAAACTGGTTGCTTTCTGGGATGACAACGGCATCTCCATCGACGGCCACATCGAAGGCTGGTACACAGACGACACGGCAGGCCGCTTCAAAGCTTATGGCTGGCATGTGCAATCCGTAGATGGTCATGACCAGGCTGCGATTCAAAAAGCCATTGATGAAGCGAAAAAAGTGACCGACAAACCGTCTCTCATCTGCTGTAAAACCATCATCGGTAAAGGTTCGCCAAACAAATCCGGTTCACATGATTGTCACGGTTCTGCATTGGGCGAGGCTGAAGTGGCTGCAACACGCGCTGAAATCGGCTGGCCACATGAGCCATTCGTTATCCCGCAAGACGTGTATGACGGCTGGAACCAAAAAGACAAAGGCGCAAAACGCGAAGGGGATTGGAACGCCAAGTTTGATGCTTACGCGAAAGCATTCCCAGCTGAAGCTGCAGAATTCAAACGCCGTATGGCAGGCGAATTGCCCGCTAACTGGAAAGCATTGACTGACGCAATCATTGCTGAAACTAACGAAAAAGCTGAAAAATTGGCTACTCGTCAAGCTTCACAAAAAGCAATTACTGCTTTGGCGCCAATTCTTCCAGAGTTCTTGGGCGGTTCAGCTGACTTGACAGGTTCCAACCTGACAGCGGCCAAAGAGTTCAAACACGTAAGTGGTAAAGAGCCAGGCAACTACATCTCTTACGGTGTGCGTGAATTTGGCATGGCTGCAATCATGAACGGGATGGCATTGCACGGTGGCCTGTTGCCATACGGCGGTACTTTCCACATGTTCTCTGACTACATGAAGAACGGTATGCGTATGTCTGCGTTGATGCACCAACGTGTAGTGTACGTGTTGACCCATGACTCTATCGGTCAAGGTGAAGATGGCCCTACACACCAGCCAGTAGAAAACACTTCCGGCTTGCGTTACATCCCACGTATGGATGTTTGGCGTCCAGCTGACTCTACAGAAACAACCGTTGCATGGGTTGCTGCAGTAGAGCGTACTGAAGGCCCAACCAGCTTGGTATTAAGCCGTCAAGCTGTTCCAGGCATCAAGCACGACGCTAAAGACTTTGACCTGATCCGCAAGGGTGGCTATGTATTCTCAGATGCTGCTGGTAAAGCAGATGTGATTATCATTGCTAACGGCTCTGAGTTGGATTTGGCCATTCAAGCTGCTGCTGAGTTGACTGCTGCGGGCAAGAAAGTGCGCGTGGTTTCCATGCCATCTACCAACGTGTTCGACCGTCAAGACCAGGCATACAAGGACAGCGTATTGACCCCAGGCGTAAAACGCGTGGCGGTTGAGGCTGCTCACCCAGACTTCTGGCGTAAATATGTAGGTCTGGAAGGCGCAGTGGTTGGCATCGACACCTTCGGTGAGTCTGCTCCAGGTGGTGCGTTGTTCAAACACTTCGGTTTCACGGTGGAAAATGTGGTAAATACGGTGAAATCCGTGCTGTAATCTTTTAAGTCGCTACGCGAGTGGCGCATTGCTTTTACTCTCAGGTTTCGCCGTCGCCGCAGAAATGCGGTCGATGCCGAAACCTGAATTTTTTGTAGTTGCAGTTTTTAAGGGGTTGAAAATGGCTATACGGGTAGGGATTAATGGTTTTGGGCGTATTGGGCGTATGGTGTTGCGTGCGGCGATACAGGAAAGAGAATTCAACGATATTGAAGTGGTGGCAATCAACAGCTCCTACGACATTGAATACATTATTTATTTGCTGAGATACGACTCTGTGCATGGACGATTTGATGCTGACCTCAAAGCCGACAACGGCAGTTTGGTGGTTAATGGCAAGAAAATACATCTCACCGCAGAACGCGACCCGAACAATATCAATTGGAAAACCGCAAATGTGGACGTCGTGGTAGAGTCTACCGGGGCTTTCCTGACGCTGGATACCTGTCAGCCGCACATCAACAACGGGGCGAAAAAGGTTGTGCAGTCTGCACCGGGTAAAGATGATACGCCGATGTTTGTTTATGGCGTCAATCATAAGGATTACCAAGGGCAGGCGATTGTTTCTGCTGCCTCCTGCACTACGAACGGTTTGGCACCGATGGTCAAGGTGTTGCACGATGGCTTTGGCATCAAGCGTGGCTTGATGACGACGATCCACGCAGCGACCGCATCTCAACTAACGGTGGATGGCCCTTCCAAGAAAGACTGGCGCGGCGGTCGCAGCGTATTTGAGAACATCATCCCTTCCAGCACTGGCGCAGCCAAAGCCGTAGGCAAAGTCATTCCGTCGCTTAACAAGAAATTGACCGGCATGGCTATGCGTGTGCCATCTGCAGATGTTTCTGTAGTGGATTTGACTGTAGAACTTAACAAGGAAACGACTTATGAGGCGATTTGCGATGCCATGAAAAAAGCTTCCGAAGGCGAGCTGAAAGGCGTTCTGGGTTACACCGATGAAAAAGTGGTTTCCACCGATTTCCGTGGCAGTGCGGAAGCAGGGGTGTTTGATGCCGATGCAGGCATTATGCTGGACTCTACTTTCGTCAAAGTGGTTGGCTGGTATGATAATGAGTACGGCTATACCTGTAACTTGATACGCTTAGTTCAGCACGTTTCAAAATAGGGGGCGGCTATGAAATTTCTTAAAATGACAGAGTTGGACTTGGCCGGGAAGCGCGTATTCATTCGCGCCGACCTGAATGTTCCGGTAGCCGATGGCAAAGTGACTTCCGATGCACGCATTACCGCATCCATGCCGACGATTGAATATGCCCTTAAACAAGGGGCAAAGGTGATGGTGACCTCACATCTGGGCCGTCCTGAGGAGGGTGTGTACTCGGAAGAAAACTCACTAAAACCAGTGGCAGACGTTATTTCCGCCAAGCTTGGCAAGCCGGTGCGCCTGATTAAGGATTGGGTGGATGGCGGTTTTGAGGTTGCCGCAGGTGAACTGGTGTTGCTGGAAAACTGCCGTTTCAACAAAGGCGAGAAGAAGAATGTGGATGAGACTGCGCAGAAATATGCAGCGCTATGCGATGTATTCGTGATGGATGCCTTCGGCACCGCGCACCGTGCAGAGGCTAGTACGCATGGTATCGCCAAGTTCGCGCCAGTGGCTTGTGCAGGCATTTTGCTGACAGAAGAACTCGATGCCCTCAGTAAGGCGCTATTGGCACCGGCGCGTCCGCTGGTGGCGATTGTCGCGGGTTCCAAGGTTTCGACCAAGCTGACAGTGCTGGAGAGCCTGTCTGATAAGGTGGATCAACTGGTCGTGGGCGGCGGCATCGCTAACACTTTCCTCAAAGCAGCCGGGCATGAGATTGGAAAATCGCTTTGCGAGAATGACTTGGTGCCCACGGCTAAGGCGCTGATGGAAAAGATGCGCCAGCGTGGTGCAGAAGTGCCTATTGCGGTGGATGTGGTGTGTGGCAAGAAATTCGATGCCAACGAGCCGGCAGTCAAGAAAGACGCGGGTTCCGTCGAAGCGGACGATATGATTTTCGATATTGGCGCGAAATCTGCTAGTGCTTTGGTAGATATCATCAACAAAGCAGGTACCGTAGTATGGAATGGGCCGGTTGGCGTGTTCGAATTCGACCAGTTTGGAGAAGGCACCAAAACCATTGCCAACGCAATTGCCAATACAAAAGCGTTTACGTTGGCAGGTGGTGGGGATACAATTGCGGCCATTCAGAAATATGATATTTATGACAAAGTGTCTTACATATCCACTGCTGGCGGCGCCTTCCTGGAGTTCCTGGAAGGAAAAACCTTGCCTGCTGTTGAGATTCTGGAAAAGCGTGCCGGTTAGTCTTAGACTAACATAGCCATTAGCATGGGGGCGTTTGCCCCCATGTGCATTTATAGGATTAGGAACAGGATAGATTTTGACTTTACGTAGAACAAAAATAGTGGCCACCTTAGGGCCTTCTTCCTCCAGTGAGGAGATGATTGCACGCCTGATTGTAGCGGGCGTGAATGTGGTGAGATTGAATTTCTCGCATGGTAGTGCACAGGATCATATCCAGCGGGCCGACATCGTACGCAAGATTGCGGCACAACTGAATCGCCCGATCGGGGTGTTGTGTGATCTGCAAGGCCCCAAGATTCGTATAGGGAAGTTTGAGCAAGAAAAGATTACCCTAAAAATGGGCGACATATTCCTCCTGGATGCGGATTGTCCTTTGGGTACCCAGGAAAAGGTAGGGTTGGATTACAAGCAATTGCCGCAAGAAGTTTCGGCAGGTCAAAGATTGCTGCTGGATGATGGCCGGATTGTGCTGGAAATTAATCGGGTGCAAGGTAACAAGATCCATTGCGTCGTCATTACTGGTGGCGTACTTTCCAACAACAAAGGCATCAATTTGCAAGGGGGTGGCTTGGCGGCCAATGCGCTGACGGAAAAAGACAAGCAAGACATTAAAACAGCTATTGCACTGGAGGCGGACTACATTGCAATTTCATTCCCTAAGAATGCGGCTGATGTCGAGTATGCCAAATCATTGGTACGTAAGTCAGGGGGCACAGCGAGTATCGTAGCCAAGATTGAGCGTGCAGAGGCGATAGATCATCTGGAGGCAATGATAGATGCCAGCGATGCGATTATGGTAGCCCGTGGTGATCTGGGCGTGGAAGTCGGCGATGCAGCGGTGCCAGGTTTGCAGAAACGCATGATCCGCATGGCTCGTGCGCAGAACAAGCTGGTGATCACCGCGACGCAAATGATGGAATCCATGATTAGCAGCCCGATACCGACACGCGCTGAGGTTTCAGATGTTGCCAATGCGGTGCTGGATGGTACGGACGCTGTGATGTTGTCTGCCGAAACGGCATCTGGCCAATACGCGCTGGAAACTGTGCAGGCAGTGCATCGTGTATGCATGGAAGCCGAAAAAGAATACGAAAACTCACACCGTGCGGAGCGTCGGGGGCATATGTTGCATCAGATGGATGAGGCCGTTGCTGCTGCTGCGATATTTACCGCACAACACTTCAATGTAAAGGTCATCGCGGCGCTTACGCAATCAGGCAACGCCGCGCAATGGCTATCACGTGCCGATAGTAGTGTACCTATTTATGCGCTATCTCCCGATAAGATTGCAAGGCGCAAGCTGACTCTACATCGTAATGTTTTCCCGTACCCCATAGATCAGACAGGCAAGGATCGCGATGCAATCTTGAGAGAGATGGAGCAGGTGTTATTGAGCAATCAAGCAGTGGAAAACGGGGATAATGTCCTGCTTACTTTTGGGGAGCCAATCGGTTGCCCGGGCGGGACCAATACCTTAAAAATTATCAAAATCGGCGAGCACCGCGAAACCTAAATTTTTTAAAGTATGGTTATAATGCACCCTGAAAGGGAAAGGGGGAGTACATGAAACCAGTGACCAAATTTAGCACTCTGGGACAGAGGGGCGTGGAGCATGTCGAAGAGCTGTTATTAGTCTTTATTGCAATCGCGACTGTCTACGCAACGTGTCATGAGATTTATATCATGTGGCGTGCGGGCGTGGTTACGGTAGCGGACTTGCTCCTGCTATTCCTGTATCTCGAGGTGCTTTCGATGGTCAAGCACTACATCGGTTCAGGTAAGTTGCCAGTACGCTATCCGCTTTATATTGGCATTGTCGCCCTGGCGCGCTATATGGTGCTAGAGATTAAAGAACTAGATGCCTACCGGCTAATGGCCGTAGCGGCATCTGTGCTGATCATGGCACTGGCGGTGCTGGTCGTACGCTTTGGGCATGTTCGCTTCCCCTATGAGGATGGTGCAGATTCACAGCCGAAATAACTCGTTCTCTGTGAGTGGCGCATTATCGGTTAAAATACTGTTTTATCCGTCAAGCAGTTAAAAGCGCATCGATATGCCTCAGCCTTTACTTAAAACTACCATCAAAAGCCTCAAGCTGATCCATCAGGGCAAGGTGCGCGATATTTACGATATCGATGAAAAGACCATGCTTTTAGTCAGCACCGATAGGCTTTCCGCGTTCGATGTGATTCTGCCAACGGGCATACAGAATAAAGGTGCCATGCTGACGCAGATGGCCAATTTCTGGTTCGAGAAGCTTGGCCACATTGTGCCAAATCATCTGACCGGCATTGCACCAGAGACCGTGGTTGCAGCAGATGAAGTGGATCAGGTGCGAGGTCGTGCGGTTGTTGTGAAGAAGCTCAAGGCTTTGCCGTTGGAGGCGATTGTACGCGGCTATTTGGTGGGCAGCGGCTGGAAGGAATATCAGCAAAAAGGTACGCTGTGTGACATCGCTTTGCCCAAGGGCTTGCAACTAGCGCAGCAGTTGCCTGAGCCATTATTCACACCTTCTTCAAAAGCCGCTGTTGGCGAGCATGATGAAAATATCAGTGTCGCACAAGTGGAGGAGTTGATAGGCAAGAATATGACGGCACAGGTGGCCAAGGCAGCGATTGCACTGTATTCCGAGGCTGCCAAGTATGCGCTGACCAAAGGCATCATTATCGCCGACACCAAGTTTGAGTTTGGCCTGGATGATAAAGGTGTGTTGCATGTGATGGATGAAGTGCTAACACCGGATTCATCGCGCTTCTGGCCAGCAGAAAGTTATCAGATTGGCAGCAACCCACCGAGTTATGACAAACAATACGTGCGTGACTGGCTGGAAAGCTGCGGCTGGGATAAAAAGCCACCAGCGCCTGCATTGCCTGCCGATGTGGCCGCGCGCACCTCGGCCAAATACATGGAAGCGTTTGAAAAGCTGACTGGCCGTCAGCTGGTCGTGTAAGGTGCTAGAAAAAGTCAAAGAAATCGCTGCCAGACTCAAGTCGGAGCTGGTGTTCTATCAAAGGTTGATGCGCCATCCACAAACGCCTCTTTTAGCCAAATTTTGTTTGTGGCTGGCAATCGGCTATCTACTCATGCCATTTGACCTGATCCCGGATTTTTTGCCAGTCATCGGCCAATTGGATGAGTTGGTTATCATTCCATTCTTAGTATTTCTCGCCATCAAACTTACGCCGGATGCTGTGTTGCAGGCGTGTCGTAACGAGGCATAGACGATGCTGTTTTCATTGCTGGTTGCGCATTTCGATCAAGGTCTGCATAGCTTGGTCATGCATCATGCGGGTTTGGCTTATCTGGTGATCTTTACGGTAGTGTTTTTGCAGATTGGCGTTTTGCCGTTTTTCTTTTTACCCAGCAATCCATTTCTTTTTGTATGCGGCACTTTATGCGCGGCGGGAGACCTTTCGTTGACTACTGTTCTACCAATATTGCTGCTGGCGGCGTGGTTGGGGAGCCAAAGCGGTTACTACCTGGGCAAAACGGTAGGATATGCGGTTTTTGTAGATCGCCTAGGCTGGCCAAAAGCCGCGCAATTGGAAAAAACGCGCCATTTTTATGATAAACACGGCGCGGTCGGTTTGATGTTCTCCAACTATTTGCCGGTAATTCGTACACTGGCGCCTTTTGTGGCGGGGATGACACGCATGCGATGGGGTGCCTTTATCAAATCTACCGGCATTGGCGCAGTCGTTTGGGTGTTGGGCTGTGTAATGGCTGGCTACTTTTTTGGCAATATCCCGGTGATACAAAAGCACCTTGGGTCATTTATGATAGCTGGTTTAGCGCTTGTGGTTCTGGTGTTTTTGGTAGGGCGGGCTTTTAAGGCGCTCAAAAGCCGCGTTTGACAGCACATTGCAACAACCTATTTAACAACTTCGCCGTATAATAATGTTTTCCCGTAATGCTGAGTATCCGACATGTCTTTAAATCAAGTACCAAGTGGCAAAGATTTGCCCAACGATTTTAACGTAATTATCGAAATCCCCGCCAATGGCGACCCGGTGAAATACGAAGTGGATAAAGAATCCGGCGCGATTTTTGTGGATCGCTTCATGGGGACCTCCATGCAATATCCGTGTAACTACGGCTATATCCCGCACACGCTGGCCGATGACGGTGATCCGGTAGACGTGCTGGTGATTACCCCCGTGCCTTTGCTGCCGGGCGTGGTGGTGCGCTGCCGTGCGCTGGGCATGCTTAAGATGACCGACGAAGCTGGCGGCGATGCCAAAGTGCTGGCCGTGCCGGTTGAAAAAGTGTGTGCGCTATATGCATTCCAGAAAACCTATAAAGATATTTCACCCTGGCGTCTGGACATGATCGCGCACTTTTTTGAGCACTACAAAGACCTGGACAAAGGCAAATGGGTGAAGATCGAAGGCTGGGTGGGTATTGAAGATGCGCACGGTGAAATCATGGATGGCGTAAAACGCTACAAAATAATACAGCACCGAAAATCCAATTAATCCGGCTAAAGCAGAAGCGAACAGTACCCCGGTTTTTGCCATCAGCAAATATTCCTGAGAATGCGCAAAACCAAGTTCTGCAATGAAAATAGACATGGTGAAGCCAATTCCCCCAAGAACAGAAACGGCTGCTATCTGGCTGAATCTGGTACCTGCTGGGAGTTCTCCAAACTTGAATCTGAGTGCTAGCCAAGAAGCGAACGTGATGCCAGAAAATTTGCCAAACAATAAGCCCAGACACACACCCAACATCACGTGATGCGTCAAAGTTTCCTGCATGGAAGCGGCTTCGATAGGTATGCCGGCATTCACAAGCGCAAATATCGGAACGACCAAAAAGGCAACGGGTAAATGCCAGTAATGTTCCAGTCTCTGCAAAGGGGTCTGAACAGCGTGCACGCTTTGTTCAATTTCGCTGACAATTCCATATAGCTGCTCATTGGTGAGCATGTCGTCGGCCCATTGGCGCTGGGTGTCAAATTCATGGATTTTTTCTGTGGCATGCTTGGTGAATAGGCTAGGGTCATACCTGGATCTGGCAGGCACGCAAAACGCACCGATAATGCCAGCAAGCGTGGCATGTACTCCAGATTGAAGCAAGGCATACCATAACAGCACGGCAATCACAAAATAGGGAACAACGGAACGAATACCGGCATAGTTGAAAATCACCATACTCATGGTGAGCACGGCTGCAACAAGCAGCCAGAAGGTTGATAATTCCTGGGTGTAGAACAAAGCAATAATCAAGACTGCGCCTAAGTCATCCGCAATCGCCAGTGCGACCAGAAATGTGATCAGGCCTTTCGGTACGCGATGGGCCAGCAGTACCAAAACGCCTACGGCAAAGGCGATGTCGGTTGCCATGGGAATGCCCCAGCCCCGTGTGGTCTGTACGTCCTGATAATTAAAGAACAGATAGATTAATGCAGGGAAAATCATTCCGCCGATGGCAGCTACCACAGGCATGGCAGCCTGCTTGACGTTGGATAGCTCTCCGACCAGCATTTCCCGCTTCAACTCCAAGCCAATTACAAAGAAGAAAATCGCCATCAGTCCGTCGTTGACAAAATGGTGCAGCGTCATATTTAGCTCCCAATCAGCGATTTTTAGGCTGAGGGGTGTGTGGAGAATATGCAGATAAATTGCTGAAAACGGACTGTTGGCCAGAAACAGCGCGATAACCGCCGTGATCATCAACAGCAAGCCACTGGTGGTTTGCCGGTGGATGAATTCTTCAAACGGGGTTAACACCTTACTGAAGGTTTTTTCCCATGGCGCATAAATGACACCATTTTCTTGACTTGCGTGATCGGGGGGCTTTGCGTGCATGTGCTTCTCCTCGGTTAATGCCCGCCCAGCGGCTCGAAGGCGGCGTCTTGATGCAAGCCTTGCATCTGATTCACCAGATGATCCAAAAGTTTGTTCAGTTCAGCCAGATTGTCATTGTCCATTCGCATCAGCACGTCCGGCAAAATCCCCTTGTGTGGCAACGGCGCTTTCGCCAGCAGGGCGCGGCCTTGCGCGGTAACTTTCAGGAAAATGACGCGTTTATCCGTCGTGCTGCGGATTTTTTCTAGGCAGCGCCTTGCCACTAAAGCGTCAACTAGGTTGCTGGCAGTGGACTGATGAATGGACATCGCATTGGCCAGTTGCGTGATGGTGATTTCGCTAGCTTGGTCAACTTCCGATAATGCCCATAATGAAGCCCCGCCAATTCCGACGGCTTGCTCGATTGCATGGAAATGCCGGTTGGCCGATTTGAAGATAATCCTGAAAAGTTTCAACGTATGCAGTGCTAATTCATGGTGTTCTGGGGTGGTGGTCATAATGCAGTATCAAGCTGGTTTGAAAAAATTGACTTATCGTTAATTAGCAATTACATTTGTCACTAAGTTATTCCTTCGGGTAACTTATAAGGAATGTGTCGTTCCGCAAGTGGGGCGCCCAAACTGGGGGGCCACGTTTTTATTAAAAAACCACATTCACCAGATACGTTTTTTTCCGCACTTTGAGCCATTCGGTGATTCTGTAAACATCCTCTTTACTTAATTTGCTGGCAGCCCTGATGTCAAGCACGATCAGTTCTTTGCTTGCTCCGGGATCTCCTTTTAGCCATTGACTCGCGTTGGAGAGGAATATCTCACGTATCTGCGGGTACTGGGCGCTCAGTTCGGACGACATGGCCTGCCACTCGGCTTTTTTCTCATCGATGGCGCTCAGGCGGGTTTTCATGTCTTCCAGCGCTTTGTTTTTCTGCTCCAAAGCCAGCAAGTTGGTTTTATACAAGTCGCTGACGATATTTTCCTTGAGTGCTATCACATCCAAGGTTTCATTATGTGCCTGGTAAACTAGCAGATTGGCGTTTTGCAGGCCATGTACGGCAAGCTTGTTCTCGATTTCCTGCAGTTTTTGCTGTTTTATTACCTCTCCTATCAAGGTAAGCTCAATCCGTTTCTTGACCGGGTCGATATTGCTTGAGGCGATTCTGGTGTTGGCAAAACTGAACTCTTGCGCAATAAATGCTTTACTCTTTTGCGCGAACACCTCGTTTTTTACAAGATGTAAAGCTAGATAAACACTAGGTAACATAGTTACTAGCACAATGACGGATAGCGTACGCCGTACCTTGGTCTCGGTTTGACTGTTTACAAACTTTTTATGTGCGGGATTTAGAATCCAGATAATCAGCACTGCGGAAAACGCAATAAACACGCAGTTGATGGAATACAGGTAAAACGCGCCAAAGAAAAACTGCCAGTTTAGGTTAGCCAAGCCATAGCCTGCGGTACATAGGGGCGGCATTAGTGCCGTTGCGATGGCCACACCAGGGATGATGTTGGTTTTTTCCGCACGTGTCGCGCCGATGATACCGGCCATGCCGCCAAAAAAGGCGATCAGCACATCCCAGATAGTGGGGGAGGTGCGTGCCAGTAATTCTGACTGGGCATCGGATAAAGGCGTCAAAAGAAAATACAGCGTGGATACCAGCAAGCTAATGAATGTGGCGATGCCCAGATTGCGGAAGGACTTGCGGATCAATTCCGCATCGTAAATGCCAATGCCGTAGCCAACTCCCATGATAGGGCCCATCAGGGGTGAGATTAGCATTGCGCCGATAATCACGGCGGTTGAGTTGACATTCAGGCCGATGGAGGCAATGAAAATTGCGAACATCAGCACCCACAGGTTTGTGCCACGCAACTCCACGCCAGAGCGGATGCCGGTATCAATTGCCTCGTCGCTGGCTTTATCCTCAATCAGGCTAAAGCGGTGACGAATGTTTCTAAGCCAAAAAAGGGTATTTCTTTTATTCATAAGTGCCTTGCTGGAAAGTTAATTTTTACGAATGGTAAAAGTATATTCCTCTTTTTGGCTAGAAAACTGCACCAGTTCATAAGGGTTATTGGCTACTAGTGTGCGGATGTTTTTAACGGTACTTCTTTGGGTGGTCACCACGCATAAAACTTGGCCTGGCAGCATGCTGTCCAGGGTTTCCTTGGTACGTATCATGGGGATTGGACTTTCCATGTTGCTCAAGTCTAAATGAACGTCTGGTGTTATTTCCATCCAACCTCCTAGTTGATTGTAAGGTGAGCAGCTGAAAAGTAGGGTAGCATCAAGTCTTCCATAGTGTAAAAGCCTTTTGGCTTATCTTTTAAGTGCTGAGTAGCAAATAAAATCCCATTGCCAAAGGCTTCTCTAGCTATAGACTCGTGTTTTAGACGCACCGTTTGATATGGGAAGCCAAATAGAATTTCATGAGTTCCTATTATTCCTCCAGCACGAATAGTTTTGATATCGTTGTTATCTACATCAAGATGCCTAGCTATGACGCATGCGGTGCCGGAGATTTCGGGCTTGCTTTTAAAATGTTCTTCGATAATTTCAATGTCTGTATAGGGGGCAATTTCTTTCAAGATTTTTGCTGCGATAATCAGAAAGTTGATGCCAATAGTGATGTTTGGTGAGTGCATCACTTTGGTATATTGAGCAAGCTTTTTTAAAATTTCTATTTGTGTAGTTTCATACTGGGATACTGCGCTGATGATTGTGATGCCGCGCTTTGCTGCCTCATTCCCATAATAATCAATGCCATCATTTGAGGAAAAGTCGACAATCACATCCACTGGGGATGTATCCAGCAATGCTTGCGGACTGAGTTCATCTTTGGGATAAATCAGGCCTGGTTCATCTGAGACAACGCCTAAAAACTCGGGAACGGAGCGATGTTCAAGCTTATTGGATTGACGAATTACCCATTGTAAATTTGTTTTCTTTGATTCGAGCAGGATGCTAGCAACAGCGCGTCCTGTTTTGCCGAATCCTATCAGGCCAACTTTCATATTTCACCTCTCTGATAGTATAGTCCCAGTATATGCGCACCAAGATGGTGCATTTAAAAATACATTGTATCAAATGTAATTGCACTTATGGTTATGTCAAACTGAAATTCGTGTGAGTGCATCATTTGAACAGGCTAGATGACGTGCTGAATTGGCGATTCATCTGAGGACTTATCACAGTGCGATGCATGCGCGTATTTTAAAATGATGCTTGTGATTAAGTGGAGTGGAGAATGTTAGCCAACAGCTACGCCAAACAAGTGCCCGACAGCCGCTGTGGCCGCCATGGCCAGCACGCCCCAGAAGGTGACGCGCCAGGCGCCTTGCCAGGGTTTCGCCCCGCCGGCATTGGCAGCCAATCCGCCAAGCGCGGTCAAAAAGACGAGAGAAGTTGCTGCGATGTAATAACCCACATGGTCATGGGGGGCAAGCCAAGCCACTAATAACGGCAATGCGGCGCCCACTGCAAACGTCGCTGCAGAGGCCAGAGCGGCTTGTACTGGACGTGCGTTCAGCATCTCGCTGATGCCAAGTTCGTCCCTGGCATGTGCAGCAAAAGCGTCATGCTCAGTCATTTGGATGGCCACCTGCTTTGCCAGTTCCGGGGTAAGCCCGCGGCTGATATAAATCCCAGTAAGCTCGCTCAGCTCGCTTTCTGGTTCTGTGGCCAGTTCATGCCGTTCGCGCACCATATCCGCCGCTTCGGTATCGGCTTGCGAGCTGACGGAGACATATTCACCTGCCGCCATTGACATAGCACCGGAGACCAATCCCGCCAGGCCGGTGATGATAAGCGTTTGCTGGCTGGCACCGGCAGATGCTACGCCAATCAGCAAACTTGCGGTGGAAACAATGCCATCGTTGGCGCCCAGCACCGCAGCGCGTAGCCAGCCGATGCGGTGTGAGCGGTGAAATTCGAAGTGTCTCAAGAGATGTCCTTGTCAGCCATTCTAAGCATTATAGCTATGCCGTTACTGATAGGAATCATCTATTTCTTTTTTGCCGGTAATCATGGCTTTGACGAGTTTTTCCTTATCCACGATGCTGGAGAAAATAACGCCGCCAATGTGCAGGAATACCAAGAGCAAGGTCAAATTCACAAAGGTTTCGTGCAGTTCTTCCCAGTATTCTTCTGCTTGTTTGTCGACCTCATGGCCGCTTTTTGCGCCCTCGGATTTTTCAGCGGTATCCTCTTCCTCGGCTTTGGCGGTGCTGATGATGCTGGCTTTACCCGTGAGCATTTTCGCTTGCTGCGCAGTGATTGCAAATGGGCCTTCGTTTTCTTCTACCGCATACAGTTTCATGCCGGTAAATGTGGTGGCACCCAGGCTGAGTAGCAGAGCAATTACCATCGCGCCGCCTGCCGGGTTATGGCCAATGTAATGCTGCGGTTTGCGTGACAGCAGGTTTTTGAGGTATGCAAATATTTTACCCGGCGCATAGATGAAATCGCCAAAGCGCGCATGCTTGGTGCCGACCAAGCCCCAGATGATGCGAATCAGCACAATGGCAGCCACGGTGTACCCCGCCCAGGTGTGTATTTCCATCAAGTCGTCTTCAGTAAAGTAGGCGGTGAAAAATGCAATCACCAATATCCAGTGCCCGATGCGTACCAGCGGATCCCAGACGTTTACAATTCTTTTATCATTTGTCATGACAATTCTCCTTTCAGGTTGTCGGATAGATTTCATGGCATGCATATTGCGCTAAACTTGCAATAATGACATCCGTCATGCGACGTAGAAACGGGAATTTATGGCCATTTTTGACGAAGAAAACTTGAACGATAACAAACGGCTTAGTCAGTGGGCGATTTTGTTTAGCGTAGTTGTGTTCGTGCTGATTTCCATGGACGTGATTGGCGACTACCGTGATGGTATTGCCTGGGCGCATTTATTGATAGAAGTGCTGATTTTACTGTTTTCACTGGCAGGCATCGTCTATTTCGGCCGGCTTTATTATTTATCAGCGCTCTCCAGAATCAATACGCTCAAACAGGATTTGGCGCTGGCCAACCAGCAGGCACAAGCATGGCGGCAGGCCAATTATGATTTGATTGCAGGCTTGGCGGTACAGATTCAAAAACAGTTCGATACATGGCAACTTACCCGGGCCGAAGCCGAAGTAGGCATGCTGATGTTGAAAGGACTCAGTCATCAGGAAATTGCCGACGTGCGCAATGCCAGCGAGCGTACGATTCGTGACCAGGCCCGTGCGATTTACCGCAAGGCTGGCGTATCCGGACGCTCTGAGCTCTCTGCATTCTTTCTCGAAGACCTGCTTTTACCTCATCAGGCCTAAAAACATGCCCTGGAAGGCAAGCTGGATGCGGCTTCCAGGGCATGTTTTTTACGGATTTCGATAATAAAAAAGCGGCCGAAGCCGCTTTTTTATCTGTGCTGCCAAATTACAACAGAGGCACAATTAACAAGGCCACGATGTTGATAATCTTGATCAGCGGGTTCACGGCTGGGCCGGCAGTATCCTTGTACGGGTCGCCCACGGTGTCGCCGGTCACAGCGGCTTTGTGCGCGTCGGAACCTTTGCCGCCATGATGACCATCCTCGATGTATTTCTTGGCGTTATCCCAAGCGCCGCCACCGGTACACATGGAAATCGCGACAAACAAACCTGTTACGATGGTACCCATCAGCAAGCCACCTAAAGCCACAGGGCCTAACAACAAGCCTACAGCGATTGGCACAGCGACTGGCAACAAGGATGGAATCATCATTTCCTTGATGGCAGCAGTGGTCAGCATGTCGACAGCTCTACCGTATTCTGGTTTGGCAGTGCCCTCCATAATGCCCTTGATGTCACGGAATTGGCGACGCACTTCTTCTACCACGCTGCCTGCGGCGCGGCCAACAGCTTCCATCGCCATCGCAGCGAACAGGAATGGGATCAAGCCACCGATAAACAAGCCGATAATCACCATCGGGTTGCTCAAATCAAAGCTGGCAGTGATGCCGGCGCCTTCCAGTTTGTGCGTGTAATCGGCAAACAGTACCAATGCAGCCAAGCCTGCAGAGCCAATCGCGTAGCCCTTGGTCACGGCCTTGGTGGTGTTGCCCACAGCATCCAGCGGGTCGGTCACGTCACGTACACTGCTTGGCAATTCGGCCATCTCGGCGATACCACCGGCGTTATCGGTAATCGGGCCGTAAGCGTCCAGCGCCACAATGATACCCGCCATGCTCAACATGGCAGTCGCGGCAATCGCTACGCCATACAAGCCAGCCAGATGGAACGAACCCCAAATGGCCAAGCACACAGCCAGCACCGGCAAGGCGGTGGATTTCATGGAAACGCCGATACCGGCAATGATGTTGGTAGCGTGGCCAGTGGTGGATGCCTGTGCGACATGCTTGACCGGCGCATAGTCTGTACCAGTGTAGTACTCAGTAATCCACACCAGAGCTGCGGTCAGCACCAGACCAATCGCACAAGTGCCAAACAAGGCATTGGCGGATACAGCAAGGTCACCGTGTGTGTAGCCTTGTGGGAACAGGTATTGCACTACAAAGTAGAATGCGATGAGTGACAGTACGCCAGCAACTGCCAAGCCTTTGTAGAGCGCTGGCATCACGTTTTTCATGCCTGGGGAGGCTTTAACAAAGAAGCAACCGATGATGGAAGCCACGATAGACACTGCACCCAGCATCAAAGGCAGCAATACGCCGTTTGCCCCGGCATCCGCCACCATCAGGTGACCAAGCACCATGGTCGCAATCAAGGTTACCGCATAGGTTTCAAATAAGTCAGCCGCCATGCCTGCGCAGTCGCCCACGTTGTCGCCCACGTTGTCGGCAATCACCGCTGGGTTGCGTGGGTCATCTTCCGGAATACCGGCTTCCACTTTACCTACCAGGTCAGCGCCAACGTCTGCGCCCTTGGTGAAAATGCCGCCGCCCAAACGCGCGAAGATGGAGATGAGTGAGGAGCCGAACGCCAGACCAATCAGAGGGTTGAGGTCAGCAGCATTTTCTGCACCTAGGTAGGTATAAAAGCCCGCAACACCTAGCAAGCCAAGACCCACCACCAGCATGCCGGTAATCGCCCCACCTTTGAAGGCAACATCCAGCGCCGCGCCGATGCCTTTGGTAGCTGCTTGTGCAGTACGGACATTGGCTTTGACCGACACGTTCATGCCGATAAAACCACAAGCGCCGGAAAGCACTGCGCCAAGCACAAAGCCTAAAGCGGTGGGCACTCCCAAAAATACCCCAATCAAGATGGCCAGCACCACACCCACCATTGCGATGGTTTTATATTGGCGTGCCAAATACGCAGCCGCACCCTGTTGGATAGCGCCTGCAATTTCCTGCATGCGTGCGTTGCCCGCATCCAGCCCAGAAATCCACTTGCTCATGAATACGCCATATAGTACTGCGAGAACAGCTGCAGCGATGGCGATAGTGATTGCTACTGACATGACTTCTCCCTAATTTTGATAATACTTATAACGATGAATCTGAAACGTAAACCAGTTGCAAAAATGTAATTTTTTGTAACAGCCAGCGGATTATGGCACTAATCCGGCAATGCGACAACCGTAAAAAAATGAATCGGGAAATCAGGCAAAAGCCTTGCGGGCAGCAAGCCATACAGGCATGCCTAGGTGTTTTCGGCTAAGTGTTTCAGCTTGCTCGCGAGATCGGAGTCGCCCAGTGTGCTTGCCAGTTGTTTTAGCTTGTTGGATGCTTGCAACGGTACTTTGCGTTTGGGCTTTGGCGCGCTGTAAGTGGCAGATTTTACTTGCATTTTTACCACAATTGCAGTAACTTTACACTCTTTGAAATTTGGGTCTGTTTTTTGCAAATTTTGTAATTGCATCAATAACCTGACACTCAATAACTTGGTTTTTGTGGCGGCGCTCGGGTTGTAGGCGATTACGGTAAGTTTTTCGGCGGAGAGCGTTTGGGCGGCAGTCAGGGACGCCAGCTCTTTCGGTACAACAGATTGCCAAAACGTTTGCAGCCTTTGATGTGATTGTGCTTGTTGCGCCAATGCCCGCAGGGGCAAGCCGGTAAAGGCGCTAGAATTGTTTAGCAGGCTGCTGAGCTTATCCATAACAGAGACTTGAATCGAATACATGAATATTATCCTAGTTTCCAACAAACTGGCAAAAGCCAAAAGTCTGACCACAGGGCAAACCGTTGCGTTGGTAGTCGGGTTGGTGTTTCTGCCAGTGTTGCTGACCCTGTTGTTTATTACGCCCAAGGGCAATATCAAAGAGCATGGCGTCAAAGCGATGCTGCCGCCACAGCTTAAACATTCCATCATCACATCCCAGGTGCATCTGGACGCCTATGCCAAAGAACTGGGCGAGTTGCAGGCGCGCATCATGCGGCTGGATGCGCAGAACGAGAGACTTTCCAGGTTGGCTGTGGAGAAAGATAAGTCTGGGAATGCTGTGGTGAAGCTTAAGTCTGCGAATCAATCTGAATTGCCCGGCCGAGGCGGTCCGCTGGTATATGCTAACCCAATGAATGAGCTCGATTTGCAGGCAGCGATTAACGAACTGGCTCAGGCAATAGATCAGCGCGATGAATATCTAAGTGCGCTGGAAGCGAGAGTGCTACAACAAAGTGTACTTAAGGATATGTTGCCCAACAATAGTCCGATTCGCGCCGCTTACAACTCTTCCAGCTATGGCTGGCGCATTGATCCTTTCAACGGTAACAAGGCGTTCCATGAAGGGCTGGATTTTACTGCGAATACAGGCGCGCCTATTTTTGCCGCTGCCGATGGTATTGTTAGCGCCGCAGAGCATACACCGGATTATGGCAATCTGGTGAAGGTGGATCATGGATCCGGTCTGGAGACGCGCTATGCACATGCTTCCAGATTGCTGGTGAAAGTAGGTGAGCGCGTGGTGAAAGGCCAGAAAATCGCGGAAGTCGGCAGTACAGGGCGCTCTACGGGCCCGCATCTACATTACGAAATCCGTCTGAATGGCAGCCCGCTGGATCCGCGTAAGTATTTGCAACAAAAAGTCAGCTAAGCATGTCCAATTCCTGTTGAATTCAGTCATAATAAGCCCCATTTTTTAATTTACCTAACTAACTCAAGAGGTTTCCGGCTTTTCGGAAAATCGGTGTTTTTTCATGTTATCAACCTTGTTCAAAAAACTCTTTGGCAGCCGCAACGAAAGGCTGATCAAGGAATACGGCCAAATCGTCAAAAAAATCAATGCGTTGGAACCCAGCATCGAAGCGCTTTCCGACGATGCGCTGAAAGCTAAAACCGAAGAATTCAAACAGCGCTACCAAAATGGCGAAACACTGGAAAAGCTGTTGCCGGAAGCTTTCGCCGTGGTGCGTGAGGCCAGTAAGCGAGTATTGGGCATGCGTCATTTCGATGTGCAACTGATCGGTGGCATGGTGCTAAACGCAGGCAAGATTGCCGAAATGAGCACAGGTGAGGGCAAAACGCTGGTGGCGACACTGCCGACTTACCTGAATGCCTTGACCGGCAAAGGCGTGCATGTGGTGACCGTGAACGATTACCTGGCCAAGCGCGACGCCGAGTGGATGGGCAAGATCTATAATTTCCTCGGGTTAAGTGTAGGCATCAACCTTTCCCAAATGCCGCATGCGGTTAAACAGCAAGCCTACGCTTCAGACATTACCTACGGCACCAACAACGAGTTCGGTTTTGATTACTTGCGCGACAACATGGTGTTTAGCAAGGAAGAGCGTGTGCAGCGCGGACTGCATTATGCGCTGGTGGACGAAGTGGACTCCATCCTGATTGACGAGGCACGTACGCCGTTGATTATTTCCGGCCAGGCCGAGAGCAGCGTGAATCTGTACCAGGCGATTGATGCCGTAGCCAAGCAACTGACTCGCCAGAAAGCCGAAGACGGCGAGGGCGATTACTGGGTGGATGAAAAAGGCCAGAACGTGACCATGAGCGAGGCTGGTCATGAGCGCGCAGAGCAGATTCTGGAAAGCTCTGGCTTGCTGCCTGCGGGTTCCAGCCTGTACGAGGCTGCCAATATCACTCTGGTGCATCATTTATATGCCTCCCTGCGTGCGCAGAATCTGTTCCATCGCGATCAGCACTACGTGGTGCAAGATGGCGAGATTGTCATTGTGGACGAGTTTTCCGGTCGCAAAATGCCGGGTCGCCGTTGGTCCGATGGCCTGCATCAGGCCGTGGAAGCCAAGGAGGGCGTGGAGATTCAGAAAGAGAACCAGACGCTGGCTTCCATCACCTTCCAGAACTACTTCCGCATGTACAAAAAGCTGTCCGGCATGACCGGTACGGCGGATACCGAAGCTTACGAATTCAACCAGATCTACGGTCTGGAAACCGTGGTGATCCCAACCCATCGTCCAAGAATCCGCAAGGACGCAATGGACAAGGTGTATCGCACCACCATGGAGAAATACAAGGCCGTTATTGATGACATCAAGGATTGCCAAAAGCGCCAGCAGCCTGTGCTAGTGGGTACAACTTCGATTGAAAACTCCGAGCTGATTTCCGCTTTGCTCAACAAGGAAAAGCTGGAACATCAATTGTTGAACGCCAAGCAGCACGAGCGCGAGGCACACATCGTCGCACAGGCGGGGCGCCCG
Source organism: Methylophilus sp. (assembly GCA_044222155.1). Lineage (GTDB taxonomy): Bacteria > Pseudomonadota > Gammaproteobacteria > Burkholderiales > Methylophilaceae > Methylophilus. The sequence goes on along the minus strand of JBGANT010000007.1, from coordinate 77,347 downwards.
GGCGTGATTACCATTGCTACCAATATGGCGGGCCGCGGTACCGATATCGTGCTGGGCGGCAATCCTGAACCTGATGTTCAGGTGATAGAAGCCGATGAGAACCTGAGCGCGGAGCAGAAAACGCAAAAAATCGCACAAATACGCGCCGAATGGCAGCAGCGTCACGAACTGGTGAAAGCCGCCGGTGGCCTGCACATCATCGGCACCGAGCGTCATGAATCCCGCCGCGTGGATAACCAGTTGCGCGGTCGTTCCGGCCGTCAGGGAGACCCGGGCTCCAGCCGTTTCTATCTCTCGCTGGAAGACCAATTGCTGCGCATCTTCTCCGGCGAGCGTGTGGCCGCCATTATGGAGCGCCTGAAAATGCCGGAAGGCGAGGCGATCGAGCATGCCATGGTCACCCGCGCCATCGAAAACGCACAGCGCAAGGTAGAAGGCCGCAACTTCGATATCCGCAAGCAATTACTGGAGTTCGACGATGTTTCTAATGACCAGCGCAAAGTGATTTACGAGCAGCGTAACGAATTGCTGGAAGCCAGCGATATTGCTGAAACCATTACCGCCATGCGTCATGACGTGCTGATGGACATCTTCAGCAGCGCCATTCCTCCGGGCAGTGTAGAGGAACAATGGGATATTACGGCTTTGGAAGAATCCATCAAGGCAGAAACAGGTTTGGAAATGCCGGTTTCACAGTGGCTGGAAGAAAATCCAGACCTGCACGAAGAAACTTTGCGCGAGCGCATCTTTGAGATTGCGGATAACAGCTATGCAGCCAAAGAGCAACTGGCCGGCGCGGAGAATATGCACAACTTCGAGCGTTCGGTGATGCTGCAAAGTCTGGATAACCACTGGCGCGAACACCTGGCGGCGTTGGATCATTTGCGTCAGGGTATCCATCTGCGTTCCTATGCGCAAAAGAACCCCAAGCAGGAGTACAAGCGCGAGGCATTCCAGCTGTTTGAAGGCTTGCTGAACACCGTTAAGAGCGAAGTCACCAAAGTCACCATGCTGGTACAGGTTCGCACACAAGAGGAAATGGCCGCGCAAGAAGTGGAACATGCGGAAGTCTCCAACGTGCATTATCAGCATGCAGATTATGACGAAGCGCTGGCAAATCCCAGCGATGAAGAGCAAGCACAACTTGCCAGCGGTCAACCCGTTGTGCGCGAAGGTGCGAAAGTTGGCCGCAACGACCCATGCCCATGCGGCTCTGGCAAAAAATACAAGCAATGTCATGGGACATTAAGCTAAGCACCAACCATGTTTGAAGAGCCACAAGTCGAATCCCCTTGCATCAACGTGTGCAGCATGCACCCCGATACAGGTTTGTGCCGGGGCTGCTATCGCACCATGGAAGAAATTCAAGGCTGGTGGGACATGAGCTTTGACCAGAAAGCCGAAGTGATTAAAAAGACCTGGGCGCGGCAAGAAGCCAAGTTTGGTTGACAGGCAGTTTCAACACAAGCAAAAGCCAGCGCAAGCTGGCTTTTTTGTTTCAACTGGATTTTTCATTATGGATGTAATGGCTCTGGAAGCCGCATCCATATTGGCTTGCGGAGCAGGTGTTTTAATAATGAATGCGCGTGCGTATATGTGAGGCTTTGTTTGTCGGGGGTGGCCCGGCAGCTAATCACTTTGTTTTGTTCGTGTAAATTAATTTATTCGCCACGAGTTAATGATTAAGCACAACTTTTTTGCCATTTTTTTCAACATATGCTTCTTTGAACGAAGTAATCCATTTTTCGCGGGTACTCGGGTTTATTGCTGTAGTTAATTCTGTATATGCAACTTTGTGAAGCCCATCATTACCTTTTAGAAGACGTGCTATTTCATGCTGATCCGGGTTAAGTGAACAATTTTTGATGTTCCATTCATATAGAATGCTTACAGAGTCTTGATTGATGATACTCCAATATGAGTCAGGACAACGTGCCTGCATTTTTGATTTAAGGTCATCCATTACCACTGCTGGAGAACGAATCTCGGTTTCTAAGAATTGAATTGTCAATAGTCTGGTCCAGTTGTCAATTGACTCATCATGAGGAACGAATTCTGCGATGGTCTGACCACGGCGATTCGACCCTGAACCAAATTTCCAGCCAGAAGGGTCAGTAGGAATATTTACAGTCTCTATTGCGGTAACACACCCTCCAAGTAGAGTTGTGATGGCTAAAGAGGCAAATAGACGACGCATGGCGAATCCTCCCTAAAATAAAGCCTTCTGGCAGTAATGCGCTAATTATTTCATTGTATTTTACAAATCTATGCTTTTACTATTCTTTGGCTACCCACAATCGCGCTCTGCTCTAGTAAATCTTGCAGAATCTGCTGGCCGAAGTCTACGATGGTTTCTGGCTGTGGATGGTGCAGGGTTTTAGCGATTTCCAGTAGCGCTTGCTTGCCACTGATAGCGTGTTGTTGGATTAGGTTGAGCAGTTGGTAGGTGATGGCGTTGAGTACGATGAATTTGATTTCAAATTTATCGTCGCGATACATCAGGATGTGCGTGGGCGCAGGTTCGGCACTTTTGTGCCTTTTGGAGAGCATGTGCACCGGGTAGTCATATTGCAATAGTAAATGCGCGGGGTTGAGGATAGGGCGTTCGTTTGGCAGGTCGGGGTGTGCGCTTAAGGACGGGCTTTCTGTATGCATGGTGCTGACGTGCAGTTCCGCCCATTCGTAATGCGCCAGCTGCTTCAGGTGTTCTGCAATTGGCTGTGTGTCCAGATATTTCAGGAACTGCGCGGGAATCTCGCGAAAGAATGGCGTGTCCGAACCATGTTCTGCAAAGAAGCTGCGCACCAGCTTGCGCCATGCACGGGCGCCGATGATTTGCCGGCACACCGGAAAACAGGCGGAGACCGAGGCGAAGAGGTTGTTGAAGACGATTTCGCGGTACACCGCCATGCGGCTATCTACGACGCGTGCAGGTTTTTTGTGCGTTTTTGGGTCGCGAATATGCGCTGTGAATTGGGCTTGGTATTGCTGAAACGTGAGCATCAGGCTGCCTTTTGCGTGTTGAGATACCTTGCCTGATACTCCGCGATTTTATTGATTTCCGGTAGCAGCTCTGCCAGCGGCGGAATGTTGGTGTCGCGCTCCAGCAGCGTGGGGAAGGTGCCAAACAGGCGGTAAGCCTCGTCCAGCAACGTCCATACCGGGTCGATGATGTCCTCGCCATGCGTATCCACCAGTAAATCCGGCTTCACTTGCAGGTGCCCGGCAATGTGCGCATAGACGATTTTTTCTTTCGGGATCTGCCGCAAGAGAGCATGCGCATCAAAATTGAAGTTGACGCTATTGACGTAGATGTTGTTGATGTCGAGATGCAGCAGGCAATCGGCTTCATCCAGCACCGCTTTTAAAAAAGTAGCCTCGTCCATCTCCGAGATGGGCGAGGCGGCATAGAACGATGCGTTCTCGATGCCAATGCGCTGCCCCAGCACATCCTGCGCCTGCCGGATGCGCGCAGCGACATATTTCACAGCTTCTTCGGTAAACGGGATAGGCAGCAAATCATACAGCAGGCCTTGCGTATCGCCGCAATAGCTCAAATGCTCGGTATAGAGCGGTATTTTATGCGCGGCCATGAACGTTTTGACTTGCTTGAGGAAATCAGTGTTCAGTGGCTTTAGGCCGCCAAGGGACAGGCATAGCCCGTGGCAGACGATGGGATAACGCTCCATAAACCACGCCAGGTCGTGCGCGCTTTTGCCGCCCGCACCTATCCAATTCTCCGGCGCGATTTCCAGAAAGTGGATATTGGCGATTTCAGGGGTGTTATAGCGGCTTTGGATCTGGGGAATCAGCTCGCGCTTCAACCCCAAACCCGCGCCTTTGATGTCGGCTAAATTAGCCATGTTGCTGTTGGATGGGAAGCCGGTTTAGTGGCCGCATTTACCATCTTTGGCTTTCTTTTCGCCACCACAGCTGCCTTCTTTCGCTTTTTCACCGCCGCATTTACCGTCTTTCATTTTCTCAGCACTGCAATTGCCTTCCTTCATTTTTTCGGCAGAGCATGAGCCTTCTTTGGCTTTTTCCCCACCGCATTTGCCTTCAGCAGCCTTTTTCTTGTTCGCGCCGCATTTGCCGGTGCCACATTTGCCGTCTTTGGCTTTCTCGTGGTTATCCGCTACTTGGTAGCCACTGGAGAGAGATTGCAAAGCAAACGGGTTTTCACCGGCAGCAAAAACAGCTGCACTCGCGCTGATCGCCAATGCACCGCCAACAGCCAATGCCAAAGTTTTTTGGGAGTTTTTCATATTCAAGTTCCTTTTAGTTAATGTAGATTAGTAGACTTTATCAAATCAGCGATACGTACTTTGGCCTCGGCCGGGAGTTGAATGTCTGTGTCGTCCTCTACGCGTTCGCCAAGTTGCTTTATGGCGGTGCGCAGTAGTTTGATTTGTTCTCCAAAGCGTTTGCAGTACTTGCAAATCAATAGATGCAAGCGCAAGGCAAATCGTTCCCTGGCAGATAACTGGCGATCCAGAGATTGTGAAAGGAGTTGGCTTGCTTGTTTGCAGGTCAACATATCAACTCCCTCCTAACCAATTCATTTCCAGACATTTTCTCATTCCCATTCGGGCGCGGTACAGCATCACCCAAGCATTGGTCGCGGTAATATTCAGTTCCTTACAGATTTCTTCGTTTTCGGTTTCTTCCACGTCGCGTAGTATGAAAATAGTTTGCTGTTTGGCGGGCAGCCTGCCCAGACACTCTTGCAATACCGCCAGAAACTGCTGCTGTTCCAGTGAGCCATCCGGCATGCCCCAGTGTTGCGGCCTGTCGGTCCAATGTCCTTGGGTGTCAAAGAATTCGTCCATGTTGGCATCTTCTTCAACAAATTCGCTTGCTGCAACCTCCCGGATGCTTTTGCGCATCAGGTCGATGATTTTGTGCTTAAGGATGCCTGTCAGCCAGGTGCGGGCACTGGATTGTCCTTCGAAAGTCGGGCTTTTGATGGCGGCGAGAAAGGTTTCCTGCACTGCATCTTCGGCCTGATGCGGGTCACGCAAGCGCGCCAGCGCAAAGCGGTACAGATAATCACCGTGCTCATTTAACCAGTTGTGTGTACTTGTCATGGCAGTATTCAATCATGTTAAGGCGGTGGCTGCAAGTCGGCTTTTTGATGCAGCAAACGCAGATAGTATTCGTTATCCAGCGGTGTCTGGTGGCGTTGTGCATGCCAGATGGTTTCCCCAAGGCAATCCAGAATGTCGTGCTGTGCGGCATGCTCCTCGTTATGCATCACACACAGCTTTTGGTAGATGGCGGTGATGCCGGTCGGCTGGTTGATGCTGATTTGCTCCAGAATAGACAGGTGCAGGCTCATATGCAGGAAAGGATTGGTCTCGCCCAGTTCCGGGAAATAGGCTTGCTGCAGGTAAAGGTCTGGTCGGCCTAAAATGGCGTGATATTCGGGATGCAGTTGCATGATTTGCATCGCCATTTTTTCCAAGTCTGTGAGCGATTGGTGCGCGTTCGATTTGCGCCAGGCATCAAAAAAGAAATTACGCACTTCGTCGCGACTGGGGTTGAACAGGCTCATGGGGCGTCGCAGGTGAATAATCCAAGTACGGCAGAGTAATCCAGCAAGGTATTGTGCCCATGGATAGGGGCGATTTCGCCATTGCCGTAAAAGCCGATGATAGGCAGCTTGGGAAACAGGGTTTTGAGTAAGGCCAGGTCTTGGTCCAGGCCATCGTAGAAATAGGGCCCACGCCCCAGGCAGGAAAAGAACAACGCGAAATCTGGCACTCTGCCCAATTGTTGTTTGAGCTGGCTCGCGGTTTTGACGATGTCGAGCTGCGCACTGTCCTTGTCACGCACCGCCCAGCTCAGCCATTGTCCTTCTGTGAGCTGGCTGGCCAGTGTCACGGATTGTTCGGTTTCGTTTCCGGAGATGATTGGGCAGGGCCGGTATTCTCCACGCTCAATACTGGCGGCTTTGTCGGCATAAACGGCCATTACCTGGTGATAAGGAATGGGGGAGGGTTGTTTCCTGACCTTGTCCCACGCAGCTTGCAGGCTTTGCAGTGCAGGGGTTTCGGCAATGGTGTTGATGTCGTAGCCGTTAATATGTGTAACGCGGCGTGGGCTGGAAATGAGGTTAAGCCCATGGGACGGCGCTACTGCGCCGCGTACGTTGTGCAGCACGATTTCGCACAATCCCTGAGTGCTGCCTTTGCCATTCTGCCAGACTGAAAATGGACCCTGGCCAGTGGCATCGCCGGATACGCCGCCGAATTTCTGGATTTCCGTGGCCAGCCAAGTGGCGTTGATGGCATTGGGGGCTGCCAAGGTAAGCAGCAGGTCGGCTTGAGGGTGGTTGGGTGTTGCAGCCTCAAGGGAGGTTTCTCCGGTGAATACCATAGCAGCAACTGCTGCACCATCAATCACCCAGTCTTCATCAGTGAAAATGCCTGGTGCTGAACAGCCGATAATTTGCATGGTGCTGGCTGTCTTGGCGGCAGCCTTGATAGCGGCTTCCGGGTTGCTGGCAAAAGCTTCGGTTAAGAACAGCAAAACACTATTGGCACGACCAGTGTCCAGTTTATCCAGCGCATTTTGTACCGCCTGGCTCGCCAGAAGGGCGGTTGCAGCTGTACCTGTGGCTAATCCGGTGGCGATTCTCATGCTTCACCAGCCATTAAGTGAGGCTTAGGGATGTTCTTGTGGCGGTATTCGCATAAGTCTACGATACAGCATTCACCACATTTCGGGTTGCGCGCCGTGCAAGTATAGCGTCCATGCAGAATCAGCAAATGGTGCGCATCATGCAGGAATTCTTGCGGGATGGTTTTCAGGTATTTCTTTTCCACTTCCAGCACGGTTCTACCAGGCGCAAGGTTGATGCGGTTTCCCAAGCGGAACAAATGCGTATCTACGGCGATAGTCGGCTGGCCGAACGCGGTATTGAGAATGACATTCGCTGTCTTGCGACCCACGCCGGGCAAAGCTTCCAGTGCTTCGCGCGTATCGGGCACCTCGCCACCGTATTTTTCAATCAGCTGTTGGCAGCAGGCAATGATGTTCTTGGCTTTTGCATGATACAAGCCGATGGTTTTGATGTAACTTTCCAGGCCTTCAATGCTCAAGCCGAAAATCGCTTGCGGCGTGTTGGCTACCTTGAACAGCTTGCGCGTGGCGATGTTGACGCCTTTATCCGTGGCTTGTGCGGAAAGGATGACGGCAATTAGAAGCTCAAAATGGCTGCTATGTTCCAGCTCGGTTTCCGGCTTTGGAATGGCGGCAGAAAGACGTTTAAAAATTTCAAAACGTTTTTCTGCATTCATTGTTGAGTCTACGTTTTAGTTGTGAGATACCACGCCAGAAGGCGCATGGATATTGGCTTGGCGGGCAGTGCTTTTAAGCTCGCGCCAGTTTCGGTAGGCAATCAAACAAGCCAAACCCAGAAATGCGCCGGGTGGTAGAATGGCCAGTAAAAAGCCGTGATAATCCGGGATAACCGTAATGACATAGTGCTTGAATTGCGGGCCTAAAGCCAAATCCAGCCCGGAAAACAGCGTGCCTTTGCCAATCGCTTCGCGCATGCCACCGAGAATCGCCAGTACTGCGGTCAGTCCCAACCCCATCATCAAGCCATCAAACAAGGCCGGTGCAGGCTCGTTTTTTGCGGCAAAAGATTCCACGCGCGCCAGCACGATGCAGTTCACTACGATAAGCGGGATAAAGATCCCCAGCACCTTGTGCAGCGGCTCGGCAAAGCCGTGAATCAGCAAATCAATCACCGTGACCAACGCGGCAATCACCAGAATGAATACGGGAACGCGAATCTCGTCTGGCACGAATTTACGCACAGGCGAAACCGCGCCATTGGCGCAAGCCATGACCAGCGCGGTGGCCAGGCCAAGGCTGACGCCATTCACTACGGAAGTCGTAACAGCCAGCGTTGGGCACAGGCCCAGTAACTGGACGACGCCGGGGTTTTGCTTCCACAGGCCGTTAAGCGCGATCTCCTTGAATTGATGACTCATTTCTTTTTTCCTTCAGCAAACAAGGTGTCTTTATTTGCTTCAAAGTATTGTAGCGCTTTGCGCACCGCCTTGACCACCGCGCGCGGCGTAATCGTTGCTCCCGCCATATAGTCGAACTTGCCACCGTCTTTTTTTACTTTCCAATCGGTTTCGCCTGTTTGTGTGAGCGATTCGCCGTCAAAAAGTTTGATCCAGTTGTTTTTTGCGATTTCAATATAGTCGCCCAAGCCCGGCGTTTCCTTGTGCGACAGCACGCGTACGCCGCTAATCGTGCTGTCATGTTTGATGGCGATGAGCAGCTTGATGTCTCCGCTGTAGCCATCCGGCGCGATGGCTTCCAGAATAATGGCTTGCGGCTGTCCGCCAAGGCGTGCGCGATTGGCGAAAGTGGGTTGTTTGTTGCCCAGCAATGTGTTCGGCGCAATGATGATAGCGTCTTTCAGCACATCGTTATCATACAACTCTGGCGGAATAATCTGCGCAAACAGCGCCATGCGTGCCTCGGCTTCGCTTTTTTCAATTGGCGTTTTGGTGATTTGGTACACAAATACCATTAAAAGAGTAAACACTGCCGCGAACGCGACCAATGTGAGCGCATTTTTACGGGCGTTTTTGAAAATGGTTTCAGTCATAAGCTATTTTCATTTTGTGTGACCAAATACGCGAGGCTGTGTATGCGCATCCAGTAACGGCACGCAAATATTCATGAAAATCACCGCGAAGGCGACACCATCAGGGTAACCGCCATACACGCGAATTAGGTAGGTGATGATAGCCACGCCCGCCGCGAAGTACAGCTTGCCGTTCGGCGTGGTTGGTCCGCTTACCGGGTCGGTGATGATAAAGAACGCGCCCAGCATGCTGGCGCCGCAGAACAAATGGAACAGCGGTGAAGCAAAATGCGCCGGGCTAGCCAGCCAAAAAACGCCGGACATCAATGCCAGCGTGCCCAAGAAGGTGACAGGCAAATGCCAGCTGATGATTTTTTGCTGCCACAAGTACAGGCCGCCCAACAGGTAAGCCGCCGTCACATACTCGTTGCCTTTGCCGCCTATCGCGCCAAACAAAGGCGCCTGGCTGATGCTGGCTACTTCGTGATTCAGCTTGAGCTGGGTTTTCAGGTAATCCAGCGGCGTGGCGCTGGTTACCGCATCCACTTTGACATCACTCGGCAGCAAGCCGCTAAAGATGTAATGCAACTGGTCGGCAAAGCTTAGCTGGGTTTGGGCAATCGCCAGCGCGGCTGGCCATTTGGTCATTAGCGCGGGGAATGAGATCAGCAATACCGCATAGCCCACCATGGCTGGGTTGAACGGGTTGTAACCCAAGCCGCCGTACAACTGTTTTCCGAATACGATAGCGAACAGCGTACCCACGACAATGAGCCACCACGGCGAAAGCGGCGGAATTGCCAGCGCCAGTAGCCAGGCGGTAATCACGGCGCTATAGTCGGCGATGAAAGGCTTGACCGGGCGGCCGCGCAGGCGCAGCATCACTAGTTCCGCCAGCAGCGCGGTGATAGTCGCCAGCGCGATGTTGACCAGCACGCCGCCGCCGTAGACCCACACGTAGGCGATGATACCCGGGATGAGTGCGAGCAGCACTTTCAGCATGATGGTTGAAACGCTGGGCGCTTCGGAAATATAGGGCGATTGCAGCATTATGAATTCTCTTTCTTGGCCGCTTCTGCAGCGGCTTTGGCAGCCTTGGCGCGTTCAATCGCAGCGGTAATTTTGGCTTGTTTTTCCATGTCTGCAACAGGTATTGAGGCTTGCGCGGGTACGGCTTTTTCGGCTACTTCATCGGCTTGCATTTTAGCTTTCTCAGCCGCCGCCTTGGCTGCTTTGGCACGTTCAATCGCAGCGGCGATTTTCGCTTGTTTCTCTGCATCTGCTTCCGGCGCGGATTTTGGAGTATCGCCAGAAGCCGCATCCTGCTTGCCTTCCAGGCCTGCCGCTTTACGGCGTGCGTCAATCTCGGCGATTTCCTGTTTCACCGCATTGGATGCCGGTTCGGTATTTTTGGGCGCTTCGCCAGTTTGGGAGGCTGCAGCCTTGGCTGCTTTGGCGCGTTCAATCGCGGCGGCAATCGCGGCTTTTTTGGCGGCATCCGCATCAGAAACAACCGGCCTGGAAGCCGCATCCTGCTTGGCCTCTGGCGTGGTTGTTTCGGTAGATTTGGCGCCTTGTGCGCGTTCGGCATGCTTGGCGGCGCGTTCCTGCTTCTCGCGTTCGATACGCTGCAGTCTAAACTCGTTGCGCTGGCGGGCGAGGTCGGCCGCTTCTTTGGCGCGGTCTGCGGCGATGATCTCGCTCTTGGCGTAGCGGTAGTATTGCACCAGCGGGATGTTGCTGGGGCACACATAGGCACAAGCGCCGCACTCGATGCAGTCGAACAGCTGGTAATCGCGCGCTTTCTCGAAATTGTCTGATTTGGCAAACCAGTACAGTTCCTGCGGCTGCAGGCTTACCGGGCAGGCTTCTGCACAGCGTGCGCAGCGGATGCAAGGCATCGGCATAGGCGGCGGTGCGAATAAATTAGGCGCCGAGGCGATGATGCAGTTGGCCGCTTTGGTGATGGGCACGTCGTCCGAAGGCAGCTTGAAGCCCATCATCGGGCCGCCCATGATGTAGTGTGTGGTGTCAGTTTTGGCGCCGCCTGCAGCATGGATGAGGTGATGCAAAGGCGTACCGAACAGCACCTCGAAATTTTGCGGTTGCGTGACATTACCGGTGACGGAAACGATGCGGCTGATGGCAGGCTCGCCAAAATCCAGATAACGGTGCAGGGCATGCACGGTGGCGATGTTGAATACCTGCAAGCCGACTTCCGTGGTGCGTTTGTCGTGCGGGATTTCCATGCCCGTGAGCAGGTAAACCAAGCGCCTTGCATCGCCGCTGGGGTAAAGCGTGGGCACGACTTTTACCTGAATGCCAGTGCCGGCCACGGCGGCTTCCATAGCCGTGGCCGCTTCCGGCTTGTTGTCCTCAATGCCGATCAAGGCTTGCTCTGCGCCCAGCAAGTGTTGCGCAATCTGGATGCCTTGCACGATTTCATTGGCGCGTTCGCGCATCAGCATGTCGTCGCAGGTGATGTAAGGCTCACATTCCGCCGCGTTGATGATGAGCGTGTGTACATTCGATTTGCCATCGGAACGCAGTTTCACGTGTGACGGGAAGGTGGCGCCGCCAAAACCGACAATGCCGGAATTGCGCAGTTGTGCGATAACTTCTTTCTTGTCTGCGTTCCGCCAGTCGGTTGGCGTATGCGCTATCCATTCGTTGCGGCCATCTGGTACCAGCGTGATGCACTTGTCCGGCAGGCCGGACGGGTGTGGAATCATCGCGTCTTCGATGGCGCTGATGGTGCCGGAAGTCGGCGCATGAATCGCTGCGGAGACCATGCCTTCTGCCTCGGCCAGCAATTGGCCTTTCAACACTTTTTCACCAACGGCCACCTTGAGCTTGGGCAGGTTGCCTACATGCTGGCGCAACGGCAGCACCAGTTTTTCGGGAATGGGCAAACACGCAATCGACAATTGCGTCGATTGCGATTTGTTCTCTGGCGGGTGGACGCCGCCGTGGAACTTGAATATTTTTACGAAATTGACCAGTGCGTTCATGACTTGCTAACTAATCCTGCAGGTACGATGGGAATGGTCGGGTATTTCCATTTCCAGTTGTCCGGCGTTTCTCCAATCGGGATCATGCTGATGCAATCCACCGGGCATGGCGCAACGCATAGCTCGCAGCCGGTGCATTCGCTGGCGATAATCGTGTGCATGTGCTTGGCTGCGCCCAGAATGGCGTCTACCGGGCAGGCCTGGATACACAGCGTGCAGCCAATACATACCTGCTCATCGATAAATGCGACGGATTTGGGCTTTGGGACGCCATGTTCGGCATTCAGCGGTTTATATTCCACGCCTAGCAAATCAGCTAGGGCATGTACACCGGCATCGCCGCCCGGCGGACATTGATTGATGTCTGCCTCCCCTTTGGCAATAGCCGTGGCATAAGGCTTGCAGCCCGGATAACCGCATTGGCCGCATTGGGTTTGTGGCAGGATGGCGTCAATGCGCGCAATCAGCGGGTCGCCTTCTACCTTGAACTTGAGCGCGGCGTAACCGAGCACAGCACCCAGTACCAAGGCTAGACCTAGCATGATGTAGAGCGCGGTTAACATACGACTATAAAGTAATCTTTCAACAAATAATCTTTAAAAATGGAAGTTTCTAAGCGAAACAAGGCGTGCGCGAAAAAGGTTTGGACAGCATGCGGGGTATATGTAAGCAGACATTTTTTGTAAGCAACGTAGTTTGGCGACGAAAATTGCATCTTTAATATTTGTCTAGGCCAGCAAATCCCATAAACGCAAGGCTCATCAGCGCGGCGGTGACCATGGCAATGGCCGAGCCTTTGAATGGCGCAGGCACATCAGCGGCTTCCAGACGTTCGCGCATGGATGCGAACAGAATCAGGACCAACGAGAAGCCCAGTGCGCCACCCAAGCCGTACAAGCCGGATTCGAGCGGACCGTGACTGGATTGCGCATTCAGTAAGGGAATGCCCAACACTGCGCAGTTGGTGGTGATGAGCGGTAAGTAGATACCCAGCATCTGGTACAACAGAGGGAAGCTCTTTTCCATGACCATTTCCGTGAATTGCACGACCGCAGCGATGATCACAATGAAAGACAGAGTGCGTAAATAGACCAGGTTATTGGGTTCTAGCAGATAATGGTTGATAGTCCAGCTGGTCATGCTACCGACAGTCAGCACGAATGCGGTCGCCGCGGCCATGCCAATCGAGGCCTCCAGCTTTTTGGACACTCCCATGAACGGACACAGGCCGAGAATTTTTACCAGCACGATATTGTTGACCAATACGGTGCTAATCAAAATCAGAATGTATTGTTGTGTCATACAGGTTGCCAGATGGTCAAAATAAAATTATACCTTAGGATTTGCCAGCACATTTATCTAACAGTCAACGAAAACAGGTGTTTATGCGCTAGTTGCAAATGCTCAAGCAGGCGGATTTTATAGCGCGCGCACCGGGGCAGCAAAGAATTAGTGGCTATACCGCTATTTTTGTTGGTTATATCACGCATACTTGTGCGTGCTTTTCGCCAACTCCAGGCAGTTTCGGTTAAAATACGCGATTATTTTATTTTTGGCTAAAGTTTATGTTTCAGGGTAGTTTGGTCGCTATCGTTACGCCTATGCAACCCGATGGCAGTCTTGATTTGCCCGCACTGCGCAAATTGATTGACTGGCATATTGCAGAAGGCACCGATGGTATTGTGATTGTGGGCACTACGGGGGAATCTCCCACCGTCAATCTGGATGAGCATTGCGAGTTAATCAGAGTTTCGGTAGAGCATACCAACAAGCGTGTCCCCGTTATTGCCGGTACAGGCGCCAACTCGACGCAGGAGGCGATTGAGCTGACACAGCACGCCAAGGCGCTGGGCGCCGATGCCTGCCTGCTGGTGGCGCCTTATTACAACAAGCCGAGCCAGGAAGGCCTGTATCAGCATTTTGTTGCAGTAGCGAATGCGGTAGATATTCCGCAGATTCTATACAACGTTCCTGGGCGTACCGGTTGTGATATCAGCAACGACACGGTATTGCGGCTGGCACAAGTTAAAAATATCGTCGGCATCAAAGATGCGACCGGTGGTCTGGAGCGCGGTACCGACCTGATAAATCGTGCGCCTAAAGATTTTGCGGTATACAGTGGCGATGATGCGACCGGGTTGCCGCTAATGATGATGGGAGCAAGGGGTGTTATCAGCGTAACGGCTAATGTGGCACCGCGCTTGATGCATGAAATGTGTGAAGCTGCCTTCAGCGAAAATTTTGAACTTGCGCGTACAATCAACGCCAAACTGTTCGGACTGCATCAAAAATTGTTTGTAGAGGCTAACCCAATTCCAGTGAAATGGGTGATGCAGCAAATCGGGTTGATACAGCCCGGCATACGCCTGCCTCTGGTTACGTTGTCTGCACAATTTCATGAGCCCTTGCGTGCTGCCATGAAGGCTGCTGGCGTGGCATGATTTGTAAAATAGGTGAAAGATGAAACACACGAACATCATAAAGATAACCGTTACAAGCTTGGCAATGCTGCTATTGAGCGCTTGTGACTCTATCCCGTTCATTGATAATTCTTCCGATTACAAAGGCGCGGGGCGTGCGCGGCCTTTGGAGGTGCCGCCGGATCTGGCCTCTGTGCAGACCAGTGATGCCTATAGTGTTCCAGGTAGCACTACCTATTCGACCTACAGCCAGGGGCAGGAGACAGAAGAGGCCGGTGTGGAAAAAGTGTTGCTGAGTCCGGAAGGGGTGCGGATGGAAAAAGCTGGAGCGCAGCGCTGGCTGGTGGTGAAAGCGCCCGCTGAGAAAATATGGCCGGCGATACGCGAATTCTGGTTAGACCAGGGCTTTGCTGTGCGTGTCGAGAGCCCGGAAACTGGCATCATGGAGACCGAATGGATACAGGCAGATGCCATTAAAGCCAGAGAAGATAAAGGCGGGTATGCGGAAAAATTCGACAAGTGGCTGGATAAACTGGCAGGCTTGGCGGACAGGCGTAAATTCCGTACTCGCTTGGAGCGTGGTGAGAAAGAAGGTACGACGGAGATCTACATGACACACCGTACAGTAGCCGGGGCGCCAGATGATGGCAAAAATCGCGTCAAGACGCCATTTGGCGTTATTGAGACGGGTTATCGTGTGGATGCAGACAAGGCCAACAGCGAGAAAGTGGACGAACTGGATAGCGAACTGGATGCCGAGCTGTTGCGCCGTTTGATGGTAAAACTGGGTGTGTCACAAAAACGCGCACAGGAAGTTGTGGCTAATCCAAGCAGTGATAAACGTGCGGAAGTCGTCAAGGAGTCCGACAGCAGCGTGACTTTGAAACTGCGCGACCCGTTCGATCGCGGCTGGCGCCGCGTTGGTCTGGCGCTCGATAGAATCGGTTTCGTCATCGAGGATAAAGATCGTTCCAATGGCTTGTTCTATGTGCGCTATGCAGATGTGGACATTGATGATGGTCCGAAAAAGAAAAAAGGCTTGCTGGATACCTTGGCGTTTTGGAAAGATGATGACGAAGTTGAAAACAAATCCAAACCAAAAGACGAGACTACCATTGTAGATAAGCTGCAGTTCTGGAAAGGCAAGGATGAAAAGACAGACCCATCCAAACAGTACCGCATCAAAGTGACCGATATTGAGAGCGGCACACAGGTGAACGTGGTGGACAAGGATAATCAGCGCAATAACAGTACTACGGCCAACAGGATTATTTCCCTGCTTTACGATCAGCTGAAATAACCATGCGTTTTACCTCGCTGGCCAGTGGTAGTGCGGGCAACTGCATGGTGGTTGAGGAGGGGGAAACCAGACTGTTGCTGGACTGCGGACTAGGTCAGCGTGATTTACTGGCTCGATTGGCTTGGCGTGGATTGATGCCGCAGCAGATTACGGGAGTTCTTGTCACGCATGAGCATGACGATCATGCCAAAGGCGCTCTCAAATTTGCGGCAAGTTACCAGATTCCCGTCTGGCTGAGTCACGGCACCCGCGTTATGACAGAACGCTATCTGCCCGAAAATGCCGCACTGGACTTGCGAATCATCGACAGCCACCAAAGTTTCCATATCCACTCGCTTGAAATCACGCCTTATCCTGTGCCACACGATGCACGGGAGCCCACGCAATTTGTGTTCGGCAATGGGGCATACAAGCTAGGCGTCTTGACCGATGCGGGTGCATCCACACCCTATATTGAGCAGATGTTAAGCAACTGTGATGCACTGGTGCTGGAATGTAACCATGATCTGGAGATGTTGCGGACCGGGCCTTATACGGCGGCTTTGAAAAAACGTGTCGGTGGGCGGCTAGGACACTTGGATAACCAAAGTGCGGCAGAACTGCTGGCTAAGCTGGACAATCGCAAGCTCAAGCATATTTTTGCAGCGCATTTGAGTGCCAAGAACAATACACCTGATTTGGCGCGCGCCGCATTGGCGGCTGTGTTGAATTGTGCGCCAGAGTGGGTCGGGATTGCAGATCAGGCGACAGGGTTTGATTGGCGCAGCCTGGAGGCGTGAGGAGATGAAATAGAAAACAAAAAAGCCGAGCATTGCTCGGCTTTTTATATGCTTGGCGCTATTAGTGAGCAGCTTCGGCAGGAGCAGCTTCAGCAGCAGGAGCGGCCTCAGCAGCAGGAGCAGCTTCAGCAGCAGGAGCAGCTTCAGCAGCAGGAGCAGCTTCAGCAGCAGGAGCAGCTTCAGCAGCAGGAGCGGCTTCAGCAGCAGGAGCAGCCTCAGCAGCAGGAGCTTCTTCAGCTGGTTTTTCGCCACAAGCGGTCAAAGCCAGAGCCAATAATGCGGCCAACAGAGCGGAACGTGTCATTTTATTTTCCTTAACGATAATGAACTAAAAAAACCTACGGCAAAATTTCTCTACCGAATGGCGCGAATTTTACCAGCATTTTTACAAAACTACAGTACTTTTTTAATAAATGCTGTTTATTTATGTTGGAAATCGTTATTTTGCAACATCATACACGCCAAAGTTAAAACTTTTCTAATCAGCGCGTACTTGTAAGGTGCTTGTTTTGTTGTTGCTGGATTCGGAAAATCCTAGGATTCTCCGGCTGACTTCATCGTTTTTTTGCATGGTGCCGCCCAAATCTACCCATGCGCCTAAAGTGGTGCGTACTACGGTGGTCAATTCTTCGAAATCAATAAACCCGCGACCATCCAAGCTGGCGATGCGGGGTGTGATTTCCAGCTCGATCTGATTACTATGTGTGCTGCCAACCGTGCGCGGGCGCACGGCAAAGCCAGTGCTAACTTCGCGCCAATCGGCAAAACGCTCGATATGCACATGGCGCCGCGTCAGGGTGACCCACTCCTGTGTGAAAGGCACGATTTGCCCGACGCGGATGAACGCACGCTCACCATCCAGTACGTTGATGAACTGCTGGCTGCTCTGTTGCGTATCGCGGCTGTGCTGATCTACTTCTACGCGTCCGCTGTCAGGCTTTGCACGCCTGTCGTTGGCGACAGTGACTTTGCCGACTTTGACTGCGCCGCCCGCATCCACGCGTGTTTGTTCGCTTTGCAGGGTATTACCGGTTTTGATGGTGATTTTGCGATTGATTCTGGCAGTATCCAGTCTGGTCACCAGTGCTTCAATCTCGCGCATGCGCTCCGGGCTGGCGCGCAGGATAAGCTGGTTATCGACGCCGTTGATAGTGCCATCCGGGCCAACCATCGGCTCAATGACTGGTAGCAGGTCGCTGGCAAAGCGGTGTTGCAGCGAGATGATTTTGAACTCGGTTTCCGCCAGGGCAGCAAAGCTGCAAAGTAGCAAACACCAGCACAGCAGCAGTTTTTTCATGCTCAAAGCCCCAGCGTGGACGCGGTGACCGGCACGCTGGTTTCCGACAGGATTTCATCGAAGCGCTGGCGCAGCATGGTGGCGGTTTCTACGTCGTTCAGCGTGTATGTGAAGCGCGCATGGTCAATATGCACGCGGCGTACAGTATGTAAACCGTCGGCAATTACGAAGCAATCCTTGGCGATCTTAGCGTGGTCATTAGTCAGCAGCACTTGGATGGCATGACCGTGCGTTTTGAGCAGGCCAAATAGTCTGGGGCAATGCTGGGTGAAGAAATCGGCTTCGTGCAACACCATCAGCAGGCGGTTTTGTGGGTCTTTTCGCAAAAAGCCTTCCAATAGTGCATGGCGTGCAGGTGTCTGGTAAGCGCCGGCTTTCAGGTGCTGGTCGAAAATCAGCAGTTCACGCTCGGCCAACGCAAACACGATGTCCAGCGCCGCCTCGTAATTGCGCTCGCCCAGAATAACTGCATCGGGTCTCAGTTCGTCTTCCTGCATCAGGCAAACTCCACATAACCAGCCAGATACGCAGGATAAAACCATTGCGCCAAAAGCGCAATTTCGGCATCGTCCAAATGGCTTGTATGCAGCGTACGGCTATCGGCCATTGCCCGGATAGCCGCATGGATATTGGCCTGCAGGGCAGTGGTTTTTTCGCCAAAAAGCTCGCCGTTCAGGTAAAAACAATCTTGCCAGAACAGCATCTGGCTCTTTAGGTTTAGCGTCAGGGTTTTAGCGCGTAGCGATTCGGCAAACTTGGCTTCGCTCATTTTCCGGTTCGGCTCAAACAGTACGTGTGGCTTGGGTTCGCTCAGGTAACGTCCGAGAAAATCCGCGATATGGTCATCGCGCCACGTGATCTGGCGCAGCATGGTGGCGACTTTTTGCACTATCTCCGCACTGATTTCTGCCGGATGCGCCTGCAGCGTCAAATCCGGGTCGGCATACATGCCGGAAAGGCAAAGATGCTCCTGCATGTAAGCCAGAAACTCCTGTCCCAGCTCCTGTGCGGATGGCGCGCGGAAGCCGATGGAATAGGTCATGCAATCGTCGCTGTCGGCAATGCCCCAGTGCGCCACTTGCGGCGGCAGGTAAAGCATATCGCCGGGTTCCAGCACCCATTCCTGTTCGGTCTTGAAATCTTGCAGAATCTTCAGCGGTGCGCTTTCAATCAGTGTGTAATCGCGTTGCGTGCTGATCTTCCAGTTACGGCGACCAAGGCCTTGCAGCAGAAATACGTCATAAGAATCGAAATGTGGCCCTACGCCGCCACCCTTAGGCGCGTAGCTCACCATCAGGTCGTCCAGCCGCGCATGCGGGATAAAATTAAACTGCGCCAGCAGCGCGGCTGCTTCGGGCAGGTAATGGTTCACGCCTTGCACCAGCAGTGTCCAGTCGTGCTTGGGCAGCTTGGCAAAATCCGCATCGTCAAAAGGGCCGCTGCGCACCTGCCATTGGCCTTTTTTCAGGCTGACAAGGCGCGCCTGCACATCCTCCTCGCAAGCCAGGCCGGCCAGTTCGTTGGGGTCAAGCAGGCCGGAAAAACCGGGAATCGCCTGCCGGATCAGTAAAGGCTTCTTCTGCCAGTATTCAGCCAGGAATTGTGTAGGGGTCAACTGGCTAAGCAATGTGAGTGTTTGGTTCATATGGTTATTTTATACGTACTATAAGAAAGATTGCGATGCTATACAGCTGAGTATATAGTTTGCGTATTAAAGCAAGAAAAAGTTGTTGGAAGCTACCATCAAATCATCAGGATTAGGAGACGTTCAAAATGAATCAGCCAGTAGATTTAGGTGTGACCAAGCATCACGGCGGTTGCCCGCACGATTGCCCCGATACTTGCAGCATGGTGTTTCATGTGCAAAAAGGCAAGTTAATCAAAGTTGAAGGCAATCCCGATCACCCAATGACACGCGGCGGCTTGTGCGTCAAACTCAAGGATTACGAAAAACGGCATTACCATCCCGATCGACTGCTCTACCCGATGAAGCGCGTTGGCCCCAAGGGCAGCAAGCAGTTTACGCGTATTACCTGGGATGAAGCGCTGGATACGATTGTCAGCAAATGGCAGGCGATCATTAAATCTGATGGCTCGCAAGCGATTATGCCCGCGAGTTACTTGGGCAACCAAGGTCTAGTGCATGGTCTTAACGGTGGCGACGCGTTTTTTGCGCGACTAGGTGCCACCGTGACCGAGCGTACCTTCTGCGGCGAAGGTTCATGCACCGCGTGGTTATTGACGGTGGGGCCGACTGCTGGCGTAGACCCCGAAAGTTTTATTCATTCTAAATACATCGTCATATGGGCGTCCAATTCGGTTTCGACCAATTTACACCACTGGCATATTATTCACGACGCGCAGAAGAAGGGCGCGAAAGTGGTGGTGATTGATGCTTACGCCTCTAAAACCGCGAAAGAGGCCGATTGGCACATTGCGCCCAAGCCTGGCACCGATGGTGCGCTGGCGATGGCGATGATGCACGTGATTATCGAAGAAGGGTTGCAAGACCAGGATTACATCGACAATTATACCGTCGGCTTTAAGGAGCTGGCCGCGCGCGCCAAAACGCGTACGCCGGAATGGGCGGAAAAAATCACCGGCATTCCCGCGGATGATATTCGTAAATTTGCACGTGAGTATGCCACTACATCGCCTGCCGCAATTCGTATCGGCGTGGCTTTAGAGCGCAGCTACGGCGGCAGCCAGGCTATACGTGCTGTTACGTGTCTTCCAGCGCTGATTGGCGCTTGGCGGCATGTGGGGGGTGGTATTTTGCAGTTCCCGGTGTGGGAACACCCTTACGACTTCATGACCATTTGTCGCCCGGATTTAATCCCTGAAGGCACGCAAGTTGCCAATATTCTGCAATTGGGCCGTGTGTTGACGGGCGAAATCAAACTTAAAACGCCGATTAAATCGCTGATGGTGTGGAACACCAATCCGGTGACGCAATCGCCGGAGACGGACAAAATCATCAAAGGTCTGCTGCGCGAAGATTTGTTCACTGTGGTGGCCGACCACTTTATTTCCGATACTGCTGCGTATGCGGACATTGTGCTGCCAGCCACGATGGGCGCGGAGATGGAAGACATGATTCTCAGCTGGGGGCATCTGTATTTAACCTATAACGCCAAGTGCGCAGATGCGCCGGGCGAATGCCTCTCGAATCAGGAAATCTTCCGCCGTCTTGCGAAAAAATTAGGCTTTCAGGAAGACAATTTCAAATGGTCAGATTCCGAATGTCTGGAAAACTACGTCAATTGGGATGCGCCAGCATGTGAAGGATATAGTCTCGCCTATATGCGCGAGCACGGCTTTGCCAAGCTGAAAGTGGGCACTAAAGATGACCGTGCGCCGCACAAAAACGGTAATTTCCCCACGCCAACGGGTAAATGTATGCTCATGGCCGAAGGTGCGAAAAACTTTGTCGCCGGGCCGTTCCGCCAAATGTACGATGGCTTTCAACCCGGCGAAGATTTAGACCCATTGCCAGACTACGTGGCGAATAGAGAAAGTGCCGACAGCAATCCGGCGCTGGCCAAGAAATATCCGCTCAACATCGTCTCGCCCAAAAGCCATGGCTTTTTAAACTCCTGCTATGCCAATATGACCGATAAAATCAAAGGTCAGGGCGAGCAGTTTGTGATGATTCACCCGGCGGATGCCGAAATGCGCGGCATTAAAGAAGGCGCCAAGGTTAAAGTGTTTAACGACCGCGGCGCGTTTGAAGGCGATGCACGTATCACCAAAGACGTGAACCCCGGGATTGTGGTGGCTACGCTGGGCTATTGGCGTCAGATGAATAATGGGACGGTGAATTGCATCAGTTCCGCCGAGTTTGGGGATATGGGGCATTCGACGACGTTTAGTGATAATTTGGTGGAAGTGGCATTGAGCTAAAAGACGAGATATCGGATTCGCTTAGCGCGTTCTCTTCATTCGGTGCAAGGTGAGTAGTGCTGATCATTCTTAATCAGCACTACTGAATTCTGGGAAGTCTAGTAGCTGCTCGCGCGCGACATGCGAGTTACTTTCCTTTGCTTGTCCAAAGGAAAGTAACCAAAGCAAACGACACCCCGCTGCCGCTTTTCTCCTTCAGTCTTAGCGCCGCATCTGGGGCGGCTGCGCAACTCAGCCTGGCAGCTTGCACAACACGCAAGCTACTGCGGACTTCAAACAGTGCTCGCCACCTGCCATCTGCCGCTCAAGCCTCAGGCGCGGCAGAGGGGAATTGAAAACCATGCGAAATTTCACCTCCGTCATGCTGAGTGTAACGAAGCATCCAGTTTTACCATTTTGAACTTCTGGATTCTTCGCCTAAATAAACTTAGGCTCAGAATGACACATGCGCGCGCATTCATTATGAAAATCGATGCCCTGCGAGACAAGCTGGATGCGCCTTCCAGGCCGATGGTTTTGATAATGAAAAATGGGTTGTTTTATTAAAACGGTAAGAACGCCATGGTCGCGATGCTTTGCACCACGCGTGAGATGAGCCGTTGGGATTTTTCGGCCAGGGTGATGGCGTATAGATCGGTGCGGCCAATGATTTTGCCGATTTCTCTTTCAAACGAGAGGTTGCGTTCATTGGAGTTGATTTCGTTGCTGAGCAGGTACAGGTTGCCTGCGGTATCCCGATTGGTCGCGAGTTTCCATGCGGCAATCTCTACGTTGCGGGCCACGTTGTACAGGCTTTGGGGGTCGATGCTGTCGGTGAGGTAAAAATCGGTTTTTCCGCCATGTGCTTTCAGCAGCATGGTATGCAGGCCGACAATGAACGGCAGCACGCGGTCACCGGTGTAATCGGGGTCAAACGCCAGGTAGATGGCGTCCGTGTCTTGTTTGTTCTGAATCTCGGGAAACTGGAAGTGGTGCTGCGTTTCGCCGTCGAATACCCAATTTACCATTTTCTCGGCGTTGTCCGAGGTGCTTTTGGCCAGCTCACGCGGGTTGCGCTTGTATAGTTTGAGCATCAGCGTGCGCAGGCTCTGTGTGTTTTCGGCTTGGCATAACTTCTGTCTTCGCGTTCCGGCACGGGGTGTTTGCTCATGGGGCTGGCGCAGGCCGTCAGCATGCAGACGGTGGCCAGCACGGGTAAGACAAGCGTGCGCGATTCTAGGATAAGCATGCGAATTAAATGAGTAGTAATAATTTTTTGTGCGTTTTTGCGGTTTTGGCAATTGCCATTTTGTGCATTTTATAACACCATGATGTTAATTATCATTAATAAAATTCAGGGAGTTTGCATGTCGGATTTTTTGTCAAAAGAACGCATCACGGCTAATGCTAATTACAATCGCTGGCTGGTGCCTCCCGCAGCCTTAGCCGTCCATCTTTCCATCGGCATGGCATATGGCTTCAGCGTGTTCTGGAAGCCGCTGGGGAATGCCCTGATGGATGCTGACGGTAAGCCGTTGGCGGCTTGCGCGGCCGGGGCGACAACTTTTGGCGATAAGCTTTCCGGCACGGCCAAAGCGCTATTCGCCACGGATTGCAACTGGACGCAGTTCGACCTGGGCTGGATGTACACGCTCTTCTTTGTGTTGCTAGGCTGCTCCGCGGCCGTTTGGGGAGGCTGGCTGGAGCGTGCAGGCCCGCGTAAAGCCGGCGTAGTATCGACCATCTGCTGGTGCGGCGGTTTGTTGATTTCTGCATATGGCGTTTACATGCACCAGTTATGGCTGATGTGGCTAGGCAGTGGCGTCATTGGCGGCATCGGGCTGGGGCTGGGCTATATCTCGCCAGTGTCCACGCTCATCAAGTGGTTCCCGGACAGGCGCGGCATGGCCACCGGCATGGCCATCATGGGCTTTGGCGGCGGTGCGATGATCGGTTCACCGCTGGCGACGTTGTTGATGAAACATTTTGCCACCCCGACCAGCGTGGGCGTTTGGCAGACTTTCGTGGTGCTGGCGCTGATTTATACCGTATTCATGTTGGCGGGTTCGCTAGGCTACCGCGTGCCGCCGACCGGTTGGCAACCTGCAGGCTGGACACCGCCAGCGCAAAAACAGAACAGCATGATTGCGGCCAACCATGTGCATTTGAAGCAGGCACACAAGACACCGCAATTCTGGTTGCTATGGATCGTGCTGTGCATGAACGTATCAGCCGGTATCGGCATCATCGGTGCAGCGGCACCCATGCTGCAGGAGACATTCGGCGGCGCGTTGATCGGTCAGCCGGAGTTGGGGTTTGCTGACATCAAGAAAGACGACGCTTTGACCGCTGCGGCGGCGGCAGTGGGCGCGGGCTTTGTGGGCTTCTTCTAGTGATAAACTCGGCCGCAAGCGGACCTATTTCATCTTCTTCACCCTGGGCGCCTTGCTGTATGCTGCCGCGGCTTACCTGGCAGGCTATAAGGGACTGGCTTTGTTCGTGGCTTCGTTTTGCATCATCGCCAGCATGTATGGCGGCGGCTTTGCCACCATACCGGCCTATCTGGCGGACATGTTCGGCACACAGTTCGTCGGCGCCATTCACGGCCGCTTGCTGACTGCGTGGTCCACTGCGGGTATTCTAGGGCCGGTGGTTGTGAACTATATGCATGACACGCGCCTGGAGGCCGGTGTGCCGTTTGACCAGATCTACGCACCGATATTTATGACGCTGGCAGGCTTGCTGGTGGTTGGCTTTATTGCCAACCTGCTGGTGAAGCCGGTTGCGCCACAGCATTTTATGACAGAGGCAGAATTGGCGGAGGAAAAACGGATTGCGCACGAGAAATCCATGCAGGCCGGAAGCGTCGTGGCGTCGACTGGAGCCGAGAGTCATCCTGTGCTGGTGAAACTGGCCTGGGCGGCGGTATTGATTCCAATCAGTTACGGGGTTTGGAGTACGATACAGAAAGCCTGGGTGCTGTTTAGCTAGTCAGACAAAAAACTGTCAGCCAGATGCGGTAAAATGGCAGCTTTTATATCCTAGAGAGAAGATTTTGGAAAGAATAGCCATCAATTTAAACGGCAAAAACAAGAAAATCGGTATCGTACTATCCCGATTCAATAGCAATATCGGCGATGGCTTGCTAGAAGCTTGTCACGCCGAATTGCTGAAGCTGGGCGTGAAGGACGAGGATATTCGTCTGGCGACAGTTCCTGGCGCGCTGGAGACTCCGCTGGTGTTGCAGCATATGGCGTTGACCAAACAATATGACGCCTTGATTGCGCTTGGCGCAATTATCCGCGGCGAGACTTACCATTTTGAAGTGGTGGCGAATGAGTCCGCACGCGGCGTGTCCGAAGTGCAGCTGAAAACCGGTATGCCGGTAGCAAACGCTATTCTAACCACCAATGATGATGACCAGGCTTTAGCCAGGATGCATGTCAAAGGTGCGGAAGCCGCGCAAGTGGCGATCGAGATGGCCAATCTGGCAGAGGCATTGCGATGAACACGAGCGATACTTCTGGCATGCAGAAAAAAGCCAAACCAAGCCAAAGCCGCCGCAAATCGCGCGAGCTAGTGCTTAAAGCTGTCTACCGTGGCATGATCAATGCATCCGAGCTCAGGCAGGTGATGCTGGATGCACAGGACGATCCTGATTTTACTAAGGCGGATGAGGAGTATTTCAGGCAATTGCTTACCGGAGTCACTGAAAAGGTGCCGGAGCTCGATCAGGAAATCATGGCGTTTGCTGACCGGCCGCTGGCCGAATTAAGCCCGGTAGAGCATGCCATCTTGCGTATTGCTTCCTATGAGCTGAAGTTTGATTTGAGCATCCCTTACCGGGTTGCCATCAACGAAGGGGTGGAACTGGCGAAGCTTTATGGTGGTACAGACGGGCACAAATACATCAACGGTGTACTGGATAAAGTGGCGGCAAGCCTCAGGCCGCAAGAGTTTCGGCGCTAGGTTTGCTCACTTGGCCAGCTGGCGGGTTAAAAAGGCGCATTTTGAGAAAAATAAGCTGGAAATCTGACAAATTACAGGCGTTGCTGCTGGTCTTATTGTTTCTGCTGGCAAGCGGCAGCGCTTTCTTTCAGAGTATGGAGCGCAAAGCCTATGACTGGGGCATGCGCATGTCGCATCGGGAGCCTCATTCGGAGATCGCCATCATCGCAGTGGATGATGAGAGCATCGCCAACATTGGCCGCTGGCCATGGTCACGCGAGATACATGCCAGGCTGCTGGACGTGCTTGGCCAGGCGAAACCGAAAGTAATCGGCAGCACGGTGCTGTTCCTGGAACCGCAGACCGATCCCGGCTTGCCGTATATCAATCAGATTGCAGAAATGGTGAACGCCGGGCGCTTGTCAGGTGACACTGCATCGCTTAAAGCGCTGGTTGCCAAGGCACAGAGACAGTTGAATCCGGATGCTGCGCTTGCCGACAGCATGCGTACTTTGGGCAATGTCATCATTGCAATGCCTTTTATGTTGGGAGATGCTGCAGAAAGCGCCAATGACCCGCTTCCAGCCTATGTAACCCGCCACGCGCATGTGTTTTCGCGAGAATTGTCCGAAAGCGACATCCAACCTCCGGTCGGTATTTTAGCGATGCCTCCGGTTTCCTTGGCTGGTGAGGCAGCTAGTACCATCGGGCATTTGAATGCCACGCCGGATATGGATGGCGTTATCCGCACAGAGCCTTTGCTTGTGCAGTATCAGCAAGTGCTTTATCCTTCATTGGCGCTGCAGATTGCGGCGCGCTATCTCAACATGGATTCGCAGCAAATGCAGCTTTATCCCGATGCGATTCAGCTGGGGAACCTGCGGATTGCCACCGATAGTGCGATGCGAATGAACACATATTTCTATCAAGGCAGTGATGCGCATCCAGCATTCAGTATTGATGCTTTCTATGACGTGCTTTCCGGCAAGATCAATCCGCAGAAATACCAGGGCAAGATTGTGCTGATCGGCGCCACGGCCAAAGGGATAGGCGATGTGCAGCAGACTCCGGTATCTGCCGGTATGAGCCCGATAGAGACATTGGCGCACTCTGTGTCCAGCCTATTGAATCGCGATTTTATTGTAGTGCCTGCCTGGGCAGGCTGGGCAGAAATGCTGGCTTGGTTGCTGGTTGCCGCGTATCTGACCTGGTTGTTGCCAGGGTTAAATGCAGGTAAAGCTGCATTGTTTACTGGTATGTTTCTACTTTTATTGTTGCTGGCACATTTGCTGCTAGTGACACAAAAAGGCTGGTGGCTACAGCTGGCCATGCCTGCAAGCCTGCTGTTGGTGGGCCATATCCTGCTGACAACCAAGCGTTATTTCATGACTGAACGTGGAAAAGAGCGGGCAGAGGTGATTTCCGCGGAAAGCAACCGCGACCTGGCGCTGATGTTCCAGAGTCAGGGACAGTTGGATATGGCGTTTGACCGCTTCAAGAAATGCCCGATGGATGATGCGGTGGCCGACGGAATGTATCACTTGGGACTGGATTTTGAACGCAAACGCCAGTTCAACAAGGCAGAAGCGGTGTTTAGCCATATTCGGCAATATCGGCCGGATTACAAAGACATCGCGCAGCGCATCAGCCGTGTCCGGCAGATGGCTGAGACTGTGGTATTGGGCGCGAGCAGTGGCCGCACAAACGAAAGCACCTTGCTGTTGGGTAGCGGAGGTATAGAAAAGCCCATGCTGGGACGCTACATGGTGGAGAAGGAATTGGCCAAAGGGGCGATGGGCGTAGTGTATCTGGGGCGCGATCCCAAGATCGGTCGTGTGGTGGCTATCAAGACGCTTGCATTGTCCGAAGAGTTTGACGAAGCAGAGTTACAGGATGTCAAGGCACGCTTTTTCCGCGAGGCTGAAACCGCAGGCCGCCTGAATCATCCTAACATTGTGACGATTTACGACGCGGGTGAGGAGCATGACTTGGCTTATATTGCCATGGAATTGTTGCAAGGTGAGGATCTGACCCATTATACGCCAGCCGATCATTTGTTGCCGCTGGACAAGCTGATTCGCATCATGATTCGTGTCGCCGAAGCATTGGATTATGCCCACGGTCAGCAGGTCGTGCACCGGGACATTAAGCCGTCCAACATTATGTACGACGCACAGACGGATACGGTAAAAGTAACAGATTTCGGAATCGCCAGAATCACTGATAGCTCCAAGACCAAAACGGGAGTGGTGCTTGGTACGCCGAGCTATATGTCGCCAGAACAGTTGTTAGGCAAGAAACTGGATGGCCGTTCAGACATATTTTCACTGGGCGTGACATTTTATTCCTTATTGACGGGGAGCCTGCCTTTTAAGGCAGATTCTATGGCGGCATTGATGTACAAGATTGCCAACGAGCCGCATGAGGATATCCGTAAGCTTCGGCCGGAGTTGGGTGAGCGTCTGGCGCATATTGTGAATAAAATGTTGGAGAAAAATGTGTTGCAGCGTTATCAAAAAGGCAAGCAGGTGATTGCGGATTTGGAGCAGGTATTGTCGGATATGGTGGGTAAATGAGCATAAGTGAGGCATTGGATCTTGCGGCATCCACGGATGTGGGTCGATACCGGACCCACAATGAGGACGCCATGGCGAGTGATGCAAGTATCGGATTGTTGGTGCTGGCTGATGGCATGGGAGGATACAAGGCGGGTGAGATTGCCAGCGAAATCGCTGTGTTGACCTTGATGGCGGAGATGGGAGAGGCGATGCATGAGGAAAAAGCCTCTGTAAAACCAACAATTCATAAGGTTGAAGAGCAATTGGCACGTGCGGTGGTACGCGCTAATTACACGATCTTTCACATCGCGCAAAATCAACCGCAGTGTGCTGGTATGGGAACGACGCTGGTAACGGCGCTTTTTTACGATAACAAGCTGATTGTGGGGCATGTGGGAGATTCCCGTCTTTATCGGTTACGTGAGGGCGTGCTGGAGCAGCTTACTGAGGATCATTCCTTGATGCAGGAGCAGATTAATCTTGGTCTGATTAGCAAGGCACAGGCCAGGATGTCGGAACACAGAAACCTGGTGACACGTGCACTGGGGGTTGATCCGACAGTAGAATTAGATGTAAGTAAGCACCATGTCGAGATAGGTGATTTATACTTGTTGTGCTCCGATGGTTTGACAGATATGCTAGATGATGATGTGATTCAAAGAACATTGACTCTGGAAGGCAATGGTATTGAGAAAAAGGCAGCTGATCTGATCTATCTGGCCAATGAAGCGGGAGGTGCGGACAATATTTCCGTGATGCTGGCAAAAGTAAATCGGGATTATGCTGTCAAGGGAGGCTGGGGCCAAAGACTTTTTGGCAAGGCAAAGGTGAAATCTAATACATCAGATAAATGATTAGGATGCTTATGGCAAAAGTACAATTGTCTCTGGAAGGAAAATTGCTGGCCGAATACCCGCTGGATAAGGAGCGCATGATCTTCGGACGACGTTCCCGCTGTGATGTGTATATTGATAACATGGCTATCAGCGGCGAACATGCGGCGATTGTGACCATTGGGAACGATTCTTTTCTGGAAGACCTGGAAAGCACCAATGGTACAAAAGTCAATGGCAAGCCTATCAAGAAATATGTCTTGCAGCATCGCGATGTCATTGAATTGGGAAAATACCAGCTGACCTATATCAATGAAAGCCAGCCTTCACTTGAATCAGCATTAACTCAAGTGCCATTGCGTAAAATGGAGGCGCTGATTCAGGCTTCCAAGCCCGCGCAATCACCTGCCACAACAAAGCGTAAATTAGATACGGAAGCGACGCAGCCTATCGCGCCGATGAAATTCGGACGATTGAAGATACTCGATGGAGAGGATGCCGGGAAAGTGATTTCTCTCAATCGCTCTCTATTGACGCTGGGTAAATCAGGTGAGCAACTTGCGGTGGTGACGCGCCGGGCTGAAGGGTATTTTCTCACTCACGTAGAAGGTGAACAACAGCCCGTCGTCAATCAAAAGCCAATCGGGATGCAGGCATGCCAGTTGAATGACCAGGATGTAATCGAGGTTGCAGAGGCAAGAATGCTGTTCTATTATCAATAGGCTTTATCGTCATGTACTGATTAGGTTTTGCTCAGAAGCTGAAAAATGGATAATAACAATGCGTGAATCAGAATTAGTTAATCAGCTGGAACGTCTGCATGGCATCGGCATAGCCTTGTCCGCAGAACATGATAGCCAGCGTTTGCAGGAAATCATTTTGCTAGGCGCCAAGGAGCTGACAAATGCCGATGGCGGTACTTTGTATACCGTAACCGATGATGCCAAGCTCAAGTTCGAGATCATGCGTACCCAAAGCCTGGGTATCGCGATGGGTGGGACAACAGGTGTAGATATCCCGTTTGCGCCATTACCTATTTACCTTGAAGATGGTCAGCCTAACCTGAATATGGTTGCGGCCTATAGTGTGGCAAAAGACCAGACGGTCAATATCAAAGATGCATATCTGGCCGAAGGGTTTGATTTTTCGGGCACACGTAAGTTCGACGAGAAAACAGGGTATCGTTCCCAATCATTTCTCACTGTGCCGATGAAGAATCATGAGCACAAGATTATTGGCGTACTGCAGTTGATCAATGCGATTGATCCGCAAAGCGGGAAAATCGTGTCCTTTTCCGAATCACACCAGCGCCTTGTAGAGTCGCTTGCCTCGCAGGCGGCGGTGGTTTTGACGAACAAAAATCTGATAGATGGCCTTAAAAATCTGTTTGAATCCTTCATTAAGCTGATTGCAGATGCGATTGACGAAAAGTCTCCGTATACAGGCGGACATTGTCAGCGCGTACCGCGGTTGACGATGATGCTGGCGGAGGCGGCAGTCAATGCGCAGGAAGGGGCGTTCAGGGACTTCAGCATGACCGAAGATGAGCTTTATGAGCTCAGGATCGCTGCATGGTTGCATGACTGCGGCAAGGTGACGACACCGGAATATGTGATGGATAAAGCAACTAAGCTCGAGACCATATTCGACCGGGTACATTTGATAGATACTCGCTTTGAATTGCTGAAAGTACAGCTTGAGAACAAAGCTCTGACACATGCGTTAACCGCGGCATCTGCTGGGCGCAGTACCGACTTCGGTCGATTGCAGAGTGAGATGGGTGCTTTAAAAAAACGTCTGGAAAGCGACAAAAAATTTATTCGCAAGATCAATTTCGGCAGTGAATCCATGCGGCCGGAGGATCAGCAACGGGTAAGAAACATTGCCAATTATGAATTTATCAATGAATCGGGTCGCAAGGTAAATTTTTTAAGCGATGACGAAGTGTATTGCCTGACGATTGCGCGTGGTACGTTAACAGCAGAAGAACGGGCTATCATCAATAATCATATCGTAGTCACCATCAATATGCTGGAGTCGCTGCCTTATCCGGAGCATCTGAAACGTGTGCCGGAATATGCTGGCGGACACCACGAACGCATGGACGGCAAGGGTTACCCCAAAGGGTTGAAGCGTGAGCAAATGTCTATTCCAGCCCGCATGATGGGTGTGGCGGACATTTTCGAGGCATTGACTTCCAAGGATCGGCCATACAAGAAAGCCAAGACGCTTTCGGAGACGTTGGCGATTCTGGCCAGAATGAAGCGGGATCAGCATATTGACCCCGATGTTTTTGATCTGTTTATTCGCGAAAAGATTTATTTGCGTTATGCCGAGGAGTTCTTGGACAGGGAGCAAATAGACGAGGTGAATGAAGCAGAGATTTTAAACGGATCGGTTTAAATTTTTAAGGCATGGGAAGTGATTCCATCTGCGTCCATACGTAGATAGCTGCCTTGGTTGTACCAATCTCCCAATACCCAGCGCGTGCAGGAATGCCCGTCAATCTGATATTGATGCACGCCAGGACGGTGTGTGTGGCCATGAATCAATGTGGGGGGGTACTCATAGTCGGTGAGCAATCTGCTGACAGCGCCCTGGTTGACATCCATGATGGCCATGGCTTTGACAGATTTCTCTCTGTTGCTGGCAGCACGTAGTTGCTCGATGATAGTAATACGTTCAAAGAGAGGTTTTCCCAGGAATTCGGTTTGCCAGGCTGGCTCGCGTACCTGCTGGCGGAACTGCTGGTATGCTAAGTCGTCCGTGCATAATATATCGCCATGGCTCAGGAGCACCGGAGCACCGTAAAGCATTATGTGGCAAGGATCCGGTAATAGCTGGCTACCACTGGCTTGAGCAAAAGTTTCTCCAATCAGGAAATCTCGGTTGCCATGCATGAAGAAGACGGGTATGCCAGACTGCGTCAGCATGTGCAGACTGGTTATGGCTTTGGCATAATGGCCGGCTGCTATGCAGTCATCTCCGGGCCAATATTCAAACAAGTCACCCAGAATATAAAGCGCATCAGCTTGGGATGCCGTTCTTGCCAAGAACTCGCAGAATGCGAAGGTGATGCTGGGCCGTGTATCACACAGATGCAAATCAGAGATGAATAGTGTGTGATGCACGGCTATGCGGGAAAGTTTGAAGGGGCTTACTTAAGTTAGCACGCTTCCGTTTTTTCAATGACAACCGGCTCTACAGGCACGTCCTGATGCCCGGCTTTGCTGGTAGTTTTAACAGCTTTAATCTTGTCCACTACATCCATGCCGGAAACAACCTTGCCGAACACGCAGTAGCCCCAGCCGTTTGGCGTGGGAGAGGTGTGATTCAGGAAATCATTATCTGCCACGTTAATAAAGAATTGTGCGGTGGCGGAATCCGGAATGGAGGTGCGTGCCATCGCGATGGTGTATTTGTCATTGCTCAGGCCGTTATTGGCTTCGTTCTTGATAGGCGCATCCGTGCTTTTTTGGCGCATATCGCTGTCAAAACCGCCACCTTGAATCATAAAACCGTTGATGACACGATGAAAAATGACACCATCGTAAAAGCCTTTTTCTACATAATCCAAAAAGTTCTTGACGGTGACGGGCGCTTTTTCTGCGTCCAGTTCGATTGTAATGTCACCAAAATTTGTCGTTAGTTTAACCACGAATAATCCTTGTATTGAGTTGAAAGTTATTGCACAGGTTCTGTAATCAGCTTCACCTGTTTGATCACGATAGGCCTGATGGGTACATCCGAAAAGCCACCCGCATTGCCAGTCGGGCTAAACCCGATTTTCTTCACGACATCGAAACCCTTTGTGACTTTGCCAAACACGCAATAGCCGATTAGCTCCGGTTCTGGACCTTGGTAGTTAAGGAAGCCATTATCCACCAGGTTGATGAAAAATTGTGCAGTCGCAGAGTTTGGATCCATGGTACGTGCCATGGCAATAGTGCCAGCCTGATTCAGCAGGCCATTGTCAGCTTCATTAACAATCGGAGCTCGTGTGGATTTCTCTGTCAAATCACGCTCAAACCCGCCGCCCTGTATCATGAAGCGGCTGATCACGCGATGAAAAATGGTGTTTTCATAAAACCCATCTTTCACATATTGCAAGAAATTGGCTACGGTTTTAGGTGCTTTTTCTGGGTATAGCTCGACGGTAAAACTACCTTGAGATGTTTGAAACTCCACTTGCGGGCCCGCAAGTGCTGTGCCTGTATAAGCCAATAAATATGCGGCGATCAAGACATGTTTAAAAGGCATTACGCTGCGCCTTCGTAAAAGATTTTCCATTGCTTGTTTTCATAGACCCAGTATTGGCGCTTGCGCATCTTGTTTTGCAGGGAGGGACTTCGGAAGTCCTGTTCGAAATTCACCACGACGATTTGCTGTGCATTATTTTGTGCACTTGCAGGATAACCAAACATGCTAATGTTGTCGAGGTTGATACTGACTTTGGGCTTGCTGGCCTGGATGCTGCGTTTGTAATCCGCCCATCGTTGCAAATTGCCATCGTTATAGAAGAATTGTCTGGAATAGTGGCTCAGATAGGCGTCGGTGTCCTGGGATGCCCAGTCTTTACGCCATGCTTCCAATTCGACTAGTAGTGATTTCTTGACGTCATCCTGTTCGTGATTATCCCCTTGCCAAGACTGGCTATCTACGATGATCACAGGTGTGTTGCCATGCTGCAAGATGGGTGCTAGCGCATTTAAATCCGGGTTGCTGAGCACCACGCAGCCATCACTGGCGCGCGGAGGGCGGCTGTAGGTATCACTGGGGGTGCCATGCAGCCAGATACCGGACCCACTGCGGTTATGGCGCCGATCTAACTCGTTCGGATAATTGAGCGGATATGCACCATCTCCATAGAAATCATCCAGCGATTGCTTGAGTTTTGATCCGGCAAAATACAGGCCTAACGGCGTACGTTTGTCCCCTTCGACATTTTTACCGGCACCATTTTTGCCTATGGTGACATAGTAATCTGCGGCATATTTCAACCCTTGTCCGGTTTTTTGATACACGAATAAACGTGATTGGGTGGTATCCACTACGATCAGGTGTGCTTGGGAATCGTCTAGCAAGGCCAGCAGGTTCGGCGTTTCGGGAGGCGCTTCGTTAGAAAAATAATGTTTGATACGCGTGCGCGCTTCTTCTCGTAGTCCTTCAATTTTATCCTGTGAAAGCTGCGGGCTCATGTCCGGACTTGGATTGCCAAACGCTTGCAGAGCTTGGCCTTGCGAACTGATTAAGTCGCCGCGAATCAAGTGGGCCAGCTTGAAATTGGGCACCTGGATGATGAGCTGGTTGATGGTGTTCAGTGCTTGCCTGGTATTGCCCTGGGAGATTTCCTGCAGGCTCTTTACCAGTAAGCTGTCAATCATGTCGCGCCCAAGCTGACGCACCAAGTCTTTGCTGGACAAGTTGCCATGGTTGACCGCAGTCGCGTTCCATGGCAACAACACGCTACCGGCAATAATGCAGTATTTGATGGATCTGGATAGCCGCTTGTACAACATTGCTCGCTTATTGGCCCCCGGTTTAGTTGGAGGCAAACTCCTCATCAATCAGCCAAGCGCCATTTACTTTTTTCATTATTAGCGTTTTGTCGGTGCGAATCGGCTTACCATCAGCGCGATAGCTTTGTTTAAAGTTTACTTTGGCGCTGTCCGGGCTAGTCATGGCTACGTTTACATTGTTCAATTCCACGGCGATATTTTTCGGTCTGCTGATGCGCTCACGGCGTGTCTGTTCCCAAGCTTTGCGGCTTTGGCCTTTCGCTGGTTTAAAGCTATCGGCATAGCTGCCCAAATATTTATCTACATTCTGGCTAGACCAGGCTTTGGCCCAATTGTTCACAGCATCGGTAACTGCAGCTTCATCGTTGGCAGGCGCAGCATCCGTTTTTGCAGTTTCAGGTTTTTTATCCGCTGGGCGAATCGGCTGTGTACTGGCTTTGATAGGTTTCGCAGGGTCGGCTTTTGCCGCCACGACAGTCTTGTTGCCGGTACCGAATAAGTCCTTGATCAGAGCCAGCTTGCCTTGGGCGCGTGAGTTACCGTTATCCAGCTGTAACGCTTTGTCGTAGGCTTCCGATGCCATGCGCGCGTAAATGTCACCCAAATTTTCGTGTGCAATGGCATAGCTTGGGTGTGTTTTGATTGCGGTTTCCAGCGCTTTTTTGGCTTGGTCATATTGGCCGCCTTCTGCATATAGCACCGCCAGGTTGTTGTATGGCTCGGGCAGGCTGGGGTATTTCTGTGTCAGGTCGTTAAAGGCTTTAATCGCCTCATCGCGTTTACCGCTCTCGGCGAGTATGATGCCTTTCATGAACATGCCTTGCGCATCTTTTGGGTTGGCTGCCAGATATGCGTTGATACGTTCCAGCGCTTGTGCCTGCTGGCCTTGTTCAGCTAATTGCGAAATGTCTTTCAATTCATCGGCTGCAGCCCCTACTGCAGTCAATGCACCCAGCAGCAAAATTGGCGCCAATAGTTTTTTGAGTAAAACGCTCTTCATGGTCATTATGTTATACTGATTCTTGTTAAGAAAAGCCAATTCTACCAATTGCTTAGCTAACATCCAATAGTCCATCAGCTTTAAAGCGCATATATTTGGTTTTATTGGAAAAACTTTGATGTTTATTGTTAATTTTTCCCATAGTTTTTATCCATGTTAAGCATCTACAACACGCTCACACGTCGCAAGGACGATTTCGTTCCCATCCAGCCAGGCACAGTCCGCATGTATGTATGCGGCATGACGGTTTACGATTTTTGCCACTTAGGCCATGCGCGTGTCATGGTGGTGTTTGACATGGTTTCGCGCTGGTTGCGTGCCAGCGGATACGATGTGACCTATGTGCGCAATATCACCGATATTGACGACAAGATTATCAAGCGTGCCAACGAAAACGGCGAGACTATCAACGCGCTGACGCAGCGCTATATCGATTTCATGAACGAGGATTCGGATGCGCTGGGTATTATCAGGCCGGACATCGAGCCACGTGCGACCGACCATGTGCAAGGCATGCTGGATATGATTGCCAAGCTCATCGAGAAAGGCCACGCTTATCAAGCGGCTAACGGAGATGTGTTCTACAGCGTACGCAGCTTTGCGCCTTATGGCAAGCTTTCCGGCAAATCGCTGGAAGACTTGCGTGCCGGCGAACGTGTGGAAGTGGATAATTTCAAAAAAGATCCGATGGACTTCGTGCTGTGGAAATCCGTCAAACCCGGTGAGCCAAGCTGGGATTCGCCTTGGGGCGCGGGGCGTCCGGGTTGGCATATTGAATGCTCGGTGATGAGCGAGAAGCATCTTGGCGACCATTTCGATATCCACGGCGGCGGCATGGATTTACAGTTTCCGCATCATGAGAACGAAATCGCACAAAGCGAAGCCGCGCACGACTGCACAATGGCCAACACCTGGATGCATAACGGCTTTGTGCGTGTGGATGACGAGAAGATGTCCAAATCGCTAGGCAACTTTTTCACCATTCGCGAAGTGCTGAAAAAATACGATGCCGAAGTCGTGCGTTTCTTTATCCTGCGCGCGCATTATCGTAGCGCCTTAAATTACAGCGATAAACACTTGGATGATGCCAAAGCTTCACTTACGCGGCTATATACTGCCTTGCGTGGACGTGAAGTGAGCGCTCACAAAATTGACTGGAACGAGCCTTATGCGGCGCGTTTCAAAGCCGCAATGGACGACGATTTCAACACGCCGGAAGCAATAGCAGTTTTATTCGACTTGGCGAATGAAGTGAATAAAACAAACGATGCCTCAAAGGCCGCGTCCTTATTAGGCCTTGGGGCAGTGGTTGGTTTGCTGCAACGTGACCCGAATGACTTTCTGCAGCAAAAAGTCATTCGTACAGCTGTTTCAGAAAATGCAAACATGGTAGACACTGTGGATGCAAAGGTCACTTGGAGTGACGAAGCAATTGCCATACGTATTGTTGCTCGCGCAGACGCAAAAAAAGCCAAAAACTTCGCTGAGGCCGACCGTATCCGTAAGGAGTTGGCTGATTATGGAGTTATCCTTGAGGACACACCTCAAGGTACGACTTGGCGCCGTGCTTGATTGACTAAAAACAAGATAAAGGAAGTTGAAATGCCTGTTAAATTGACTGCCCCGGAAGCCGCGTCCTTATTGCCTGTCAGCGGCATTGAATTGGGTTTTGCAAAAGCCCATGTGCGCAAGCCGGACCGCAAGGATATTCTGGTGATGAAGCTGGCGGAAGGTACGACAGTAGCTGGCGTGTTCACGCTCAACCGTTTCTGTGCCGCGCCGGTAACGGTGTGCAAGGATCATTTGGCTGCAAACAAAGGCATCCGCGCGATTCTGGTCAATACAGGTTGCGCTAATGCTGGTACGGGCGAAGATGGCTTAAACCGCGCCAAACAAAGCTGCGATGCGCTGGCCAAGGTGCTGAATATTCAGCCGAATCAGGTGCTGCCATTCTCTACCGGCGTGATTTTAGAGCCATTGCCGGTGGATAAGGTTATTGCCGGTTTGCCAGCCGCGATAGATAACCTGAAAGCGGATAACTGGCTGAATGCAGCCGAAGCGATTATGACGACGGATATTGTCGCCAAAGGTACGTCACGCCAATTTCAGATTGACGGTAAAACCGTGACCATTACCGGCATCAGCAAGGGGAGCGGGATGATTCACCCCAACATGGCGACGATGCTGGGCTATATCGCGACTGACGCCAATATCACGCAGGCGGCGCTTGAAAAAATCATTCAGCATGCAGTCAACAAGTCGTTCAACTGCATCACGGTGGATGGCGATACCAGCACCAATGACAGCTTGATTTTGATGGCGACTGGCAAAGCGGGAAATGTAGTGATTGATGAAAATAGTCAATATTTCGCTGCTATTCGCGACAAATTAACTGAAGTTGCCATTGAATTGGCGCAGGCGATTGTGCGTGATGGCGAAGGCGCGACCAAATTCATGACTGTACGGGTGGAAGGCGGCAAGGGCGAAGAAGAATGTCGTAAGGTGGCTTATGCGATTGCCCATTCCCCGCTCATCAAAACCGCGTTCTTTGCGTCCGACCCGAATCTTGGGCGTATCCTGGCGGCCATTGGCTACGCTGGTATCGATGACCTAGACGTGAACAACATGGAGCTTTATCTGGGCGATGTGCTGGTGGCGGAAAAAGGCGGGCGTGCATCAAGCTATGTGGAAGAACAGGGTGCGGCAGTGATGAAAGAAAGTGATATCCTGGTGCGTGTGGTGTTAAATCGCGGCAAAGCAGATTGTACGGTGTGGACGTGTGATTTTTCATATGACTACGTCAAAATCAACGCCGATTATAGAAGTTAAAGCATAGCAGCTGATGAGCAAAGCCGACCGATTGCTTGAACGCGCCGAGGCTCTAATTGGCAAGCTGGAGGCCTTATTCCATGCGCCTTCCAGGGCGATGGATTGGAAAGCGGTTGCCTGGCGCTGGGTGATGCTGGGGAATCATGGTTATTTGCAGGCGGTTTCACACCCACATCAAATCTCTCTAGACAATATTCAATTCGTCGATGCACAAAAAGCGGAGATCGTGCGCAACACACGCCAGTTTTTACAAAGCTTGCCAGCTAATCATGTGCTGCTGACCGGTGCGCGTGGCACAGGGAAATCCAGCTTAATCAAAGCGTTATTGAATAAATATGCCAAAGATGGCTTGCGCTTGATTGAAGTGGAACGACAGGATCTGGTGCATCTGGATCAGATTGTCGATCTGGTCAGGAGTCGCCAGGAGAAATTCATTATCTTTTGTGACGACCTGACCTTTGAGGCGAACGATGTTGGCTACAAGGCGCTCAAGGTTGCGCTGGATGGCTCAATTGCGGGCGGTTCGGAGAATGTGCTGATTTATGCAACCTCCAATCGCAAAAACCTGATGCCAGAACTGATGGAGGATAATCAGCCGAATTTAAGTGGGAATGGCGAAATTCGGCCATTTGAAACTATCGATGAAAAGGTTGCGTTGGCTGAGCGCTTTGGGTTGTGGTTGTCGTTTTACCCGTTTGATCAGGACGAATACCTGAAGATTTGCGAAGGCTGGCTAGCAATATTCAATGTGCCATGGGATGAAGCTGCAAGCCGCGCCGCGCTGCATTTCTCGCATTTGCGTGGCATGCGCAGCGGGCGCGTGGCTTACCAGTTTGCGCGCGACTATGCAGGCAAGCTGGGGTTGAAATAGCGGCTTAAAAAATGACCAAAATCACGCACGTTGCCGTTGGTGTGCTCATTAAACCCAACGGCGAATATTTATTAGCAAGCCGTCCGCAAGGCAAGCCATGGGCGGGTTGGTGGGAGTTTCCGGGTGGGAAAATTGAAGCCGGTGAGACGCCTGAACACGCGCTGGCACGTGAATTAAAAGAAGAATTGGGCGTCACGCCAACCCGCATCTATCCTTGGTTGCAGCGTATTTACGATTATCCGGAGATGGACGACTCCCCTGCCAAAGCAGTACATTTGCACTTTTATTTCGTTACCGATTGGCAGGGTGAACTTACACCGCATGAAGGTCAGCGGTTTGCCTGGCAGTCGCCGAATCAGCTTACCGTTTCACCCGTGTTGCCCGCCAATGCGCCCATTATGAAAGCACTGAATTTGCCACCGGTTTATGCCATTAGCAACATGCAGGAAATGGGCGAAACAGCTTTTTTGCATGCCCTGGAAGCCGCATGTAATAAGGGCTGCAAACTCATTCAAATTCGCGAAAAACAACTTGATTTGCCGGATTTGAGGCGTTTTGCGCAACATGTGCAGTTGCTTGCTAAACCTTATGGCGCCCAATTGCTGCTGAATGCGGATGTGGAACTGGCGCGCGAGCTTGGGCTGAATGGCGTGCATCTGCCAAGCGCTGCTTTGATGCAGCTAACCGAAAAGCCCAACGGGTTGATTGTGGCGGCTTCTTGCCACAATCTTGCTGAACTGGCACAAGCGCAAAAGCTGGATTTGGATTTTGTCACACTCTCGCCGGTGTTCAATACGCAAAGCCATCCCGACGTGACGCCGCTTGGCTGGGAGCGTTTTGGTGCGATGCTGCAAGGCATTGAGATCCCTGTTTATGCCTTAGGCGGCATGAGGCCGCATCATCTGGAAGGTGCTTGGGCGGCAGGCGCGTGCGGGGTAGCGATGCAGCGTGCGATTTGGTAGTTATTCAGCTGCTACTTTCACCGGCACAGTGACAAGTTGATCGGTAATTTTTCCTGCTGAATCTTTAAAACATAATCGAAATTTCACTTGCTCGCCAGCTTTCAATGGTTTGGGCAAGTCGAACAACATCAGGTGAAAGCCTCCAGGGGCAAGCTTTTCCGGCTGGTTGGCCTTAAGTGTCAGTTCTTCCAGCATGCGCATTTTCATCACGCCGTTGTCCATGGTCATACTGTGAATTTCCACCGAGCCGGCGGATTCGGTCTCAGCATATACCAGCGTGCTTTCCTGCGGACTAGTGAGCGTCATGTAGGCAGCGCCGACGCTTTGCCCCGGGACATTAGCGCGTACCCATGCGTCCGAAATGCCCACGCCAGTCTCCGCGTCATTATTGGCTTTACAGGCGGTCAGTAAAATGAAAAATAGCAATACAAAGTAACGCATTCTTTATTCCGCTTGGTCGGTTTCAAAATCTTCGGGCGGCGGCTGGTCGGGAATCTTGTAGTCTTCGTTCGCCCATGCGCCCAAGTCTATCAGTTTGCAGCGTTGCGAGCAAAACGGGCGAAAGCGGTTTTTTGGTAAGAATTCGGTGAGCGCGCCGCATTGCGGGCAAGCTACCATGCGGGGTTTTGCCATGTGTGACTTGGTGAAGGGGTTGTTTAAAGATTGCAAAGTGTCATTACAAAATCAATATTGTGACCACACTGTTTGGGTTTTTGCACGTAATCCAGGTCATAAAAACGCACATTAATGGCGTATTTGTTGGCGCTGACCTCTGGGAAGCACGGGCAGTTGTCGGGTATTTCCACACGCAGCATCTGCGCGGGTTTTGCGCCACCTAACATTTGCTGGAAAAAGCCGTTTTGCGCTTGGCGTTGCACGGATTCGCCGCTGCCGCGCAGGATGTGCAATATGGTATTGATGGCGTTGTGCATGGCCATGAGTGGTGCCAGCCATTGCTCGAAATCCGCTTTGCGGCGGGCTTCCGGGTGGTTGAGCCAATGGTGGTAGGATGGGATATCAAATTCACACATGCCGCCGGGAATTAACGCGCGCTGCCGGATGCTGGTGATCCATTCGTTGTCACGGATATGTTGCCCGAGCCGGTTGCTGTCCTGTCGCAATGCGCCTGCAGCCGCTTCGATTTCACTGATGACGGATTCCAGCACCTTCTCTGCGATGACAGGGTTGCCGCGCAGTGCCTGCATGGCTTGCTTTTGTTTATCCAGTTCCTGTAGCAGATCGATGCGGATATCAATGCGATCTATGATATCCATGGTTTGGAATAAATAGACGAGAGCAGATTGGTGGTGCTGCGGATGGCTGTTTTCTACATTCAACAGCACTTTCTTAAATAGGTCTTCTACACGCAAAAGCGTGCGAATCCGCTCATTGAAAGGAAATTCGTAGCTGGGCATTCTGTAATGATATTGCCACGTTATCGTAGTAAGTTGCGGTGGATTATCAGGTAGTTTTGCTAACTATGCAAGACTTAAGGTATTTTTTGTGTAATTGTTCAATTTTTTTTGCTAGTTTTTGCAGATTTTCGTTATTTTCCAACACATCATCCGCGCGACGTAACCGTTCTTGGCGTGGTATCTGTGCGGCAATGATCTGTTTGATTTCGGCTTCGCTAAGTTGGCTACGCTGCATCACACGGTTGATTTGTGTGGCTTCATCACAATCGACCACCAGAATCCGCTGTACGTGCGGAAGATAGCCCGAATTCTCGAATAGCAAAGG
This sequence comes from Methylophilus sp., assembly GCA_044222155.1. GTDB lineage: Bacteria > Pseudomonadota > Gammaproteobacteria > Burkholderiales > Methylophilaceae > Methylophilus. The sequence continues at coordinate 35,784 of JBGANT010000007.1, read as the reverse complement.
GATCGCCAGAACCTGATAGGGCGCATTGGTGTTGGTTTGTAGTTGCTTGAGCGCTTCATCATAGATTGCTGGATGCAGAATGGCGTTGAGCTTTTCACGTGCAGCAGTATCCGAAAATACCAAGGCACGCATTTTAGCGCGATCCAGGGTGCCATGTGGCGTCAGGTAATCTGCGCCAAACGCCGCACCAATGCTGGCAGTGAGCGGGGTTGGCTTATTGGTGAGCGCGTGCGAGATTGCATCTACATCCACCACTGGAACGCCGAGCTTGGCGAAGATGTTGGCAGCTTCGGATTTCCCGGATCCAATACCGCCGGTGAGTGCGACAATATACATTAGGCTGGTAAATAAAAGCGTAGCAAATATTGCCCGAAGAACAATGCAGCAATGCCACCCAATGCTAGGAACGGGCCAAATGGAATCGCGGTGCCACCGGTTTTGCCGCGGAACGCGATGAGACCGATGCCGATGACTGCGCCAACCACAGAGCTGAGCAGGATAACGGCAGGCAGCAATTGCCAGCCGAACCATGCGCCGATAGCAGCTAGTAGTTTAAAGTCGCCGTAGCCCATGCCTTCTTTGCTAGTAGCCAGCTTAAACAGCCAGTAAACGCTCCATAGCACCAGATAGCCTGCCATCGCGCCGATAATGGCGGATTTCAGGTCGGTGAAGCCACCATTGAGATTGAACAGCAAACCTAGCCATAATAGAGGTAGCGTGATGTCGTCCGGCAAAAGTTGCGTGTCGAAGTCAATGAAGGCTAGTGCAATCAAGGCCAGGGTGAAAATCCAGGCAAAAAGCGTGACGCCAGTGTACCCAAACTTGTGCGCTACGAGCCCAAGCAGTATGCCGGTCAAGGCTTCCACCAGCGGATAACGCATGCTGATAGGAGTCTTGCAGCCTTTGCATTTGCCACCCAGTATCAGCCAGCTGATGATAGGGATATTCTCCAGCGCGCTGATTTGGTGCCCACATTTGGGGCAGGCAGAGCGTGGCGATACGAGTGTGTATTTCGGTTGTTCAGGCACTTCCCTACCTTGCAGTTCCAGACAGTTGCTGTGCCATTCGCGCTCCATCATCTTGGGCAGGCGGTGAATCACTACATTGAGAAAGCTACCAATCATTAAGCCCAAAATGATGGAAAGCACTACAAAAGTGCTAGGCTGGCTACGTAGTACTTCCGAGATGGGTGTGAAAAACTCCAGCATAGTATCTCCTGATTTGATGTAAACCGCCCGTATCATCGCATCGTTGTTACATCTATGCAACTTGCAATAATTTTTTAATTGTCTGGCGTAAATTTTGCTTGAAAATTATTGCAGCGTCTCCATCTTGGAGTAGCATGGAAATCGTAAGCCATGTGCTTAAAGAAAGTGATGTATATGACCGACTCGATTGTATTACCTGAAGAACTGAAAGAGTTGCTCGACGTAGAGGCCTCTGGCCAAGACCCATGGAACACACCGATTATCTGCCGTGTGGAGGTAGACTTGCCCGGCTGGCTTAACCAACTCACCGGCGAGGGTGATTGGGAAGTGTTCGATGAAGAGGAAGAAGAAACCTGCATCAGTTTTGCCATGCGTGAAAAAGCGCATGCGCACTCAAAACCTGCCAATTCAAAATTGGCGGAAGTCACGCTATATCATAACGGCTATGCAGTGGTAAATGTGGATGGTAAAGCGCTGTTTGATGGAAGCCTGACCACCGGCACCAGCCAATGTGCGCACCTAAGCTACTACAACGCTGATAGTGGCGAACAGATTTTGCTTAACTAAATCCCTTGTGCGGTCGCGCGCGTTCATTATGTAAAGCATTGCCTTGTAAGGCAGATAGAATGAGCCTTGCAGGGCAGTGGCTTTAGCAATGAACGCTAGAAGTTTCTGTTGACGGCGAATTCTGCCAAAGCGACTAACGCTTGCTTGTAGGCGTTGTTCTCAAAGCCTGCAATTGCGTCACAAGCTGCTTGAGATTCTTTTCTGGCCAAGGTCAGTACGTAATCCTTGGCGCCGGAGTTGTTTACAGCGGCCAAGACTTGCGGAAGATTGTCCAATCCACCATGTAAAATGGCTTGGCGAATCAGGCTGGACGTAGCTTCATCGCCTTGTTGCATGGCATATAGCAGCGGCAAGGTGGGTTTGCCTTCGTTCAGGTCGTCACCCAGATTTTTGCCTATGGATTCAGCATCGCCGCTCAAATCCAGCACATCGTCCACCAGTTGGAACGCCGTGCCCAAGTGCATGCCGTAGCGCGCCAGGCTTTCTTCTTCCGCCCGGCTGCAATCCGCATGAATCAAGGCGCCCAGCCTGGCCGCGGCCTCGAACAGTTTGGCGGTTTTGAAATGAATGACTTTGATATATTGTGATTCGGTGATGTCGGCATTGTGTACGTTCATCAACTGCAACACTTCGCCCTCGGCAATGGTGTTGGTGGCTTCGGAGAGCACTTCCATCACGCGCATGTTCTGCAACTTCACCATCATCTGGAAAGCGCGCGAGTAAAGGAAATCGCCAACCAATACACTGGCCGCGTTGCCAAATAAATGATTGGCTGTGCTTTGGCCGCGGCGCATGTGCGAATCGTCCACCACGTCATCGTGCAGCAGCGTTGCAGTGTGGATGCATTCGACAATGGCTGCAAGTTGATGATGCTGCGAATTGACGCCACCGAGCAAACCACCAGAAAGCAGCACCAATGCTGGTCGCAGGCGCTTGCCGCCGCCGCCGATGATATGTTCGGCAATGGTGTTGATCAACACTACCTCGGATGTCAGCGAGTTGCGAATTACTGCATCCATGGCTTGCATATCGGCCGCGATCTGGGTTTGGATGTTCTGAAGAGTCACGCAAGAAACCGTTTGAAAAATATGCGCGCATTTTAGCATAGCCCTAGCCAGGGCTATGCGTTGTTCTGGCAACATTTTCACATTTAAAAATGTATTATTTTGGTTTGCTTTATCAGGAAAATTGCGTATAATGCGCGGTTTACTAAAACGCATGGTTTAAAGGCGCATTATGTACGCAGTGATTAAAACAGGTGGCAAGCAATATAAAGTAGCCGCTGGTGATAAGTTAAAAGTGGAAAAACTGGCTGGTGATGTTGGCAGCAAAGTGGTGATCGACAAAGTGTTGTTGGTAGCCGATGGTGACAACGTGACGATTGGCGCGCCTTTGGTGGCTGGCGCTAAGGTGAATGCAACCGTGGTTTCTCACGGTCGTGGTGATAAAGTGATGATCTTCAAAATGCGTCGTCGTAAACACTATCGCAAGACACAAGGCCATCGCCAAAGCTACACTGAAATTCAAATTGACAAGATTGCAGCTAAATAAGAGGTAATTCAACATGGCACACAAGAAAGCAGGCGGTAGTTCCCGCAACGGTCGTGACTCACAGGCCAAACGTCTGGGCGTGAAAGCTTTTGGCGAGACTGTTGTTTCAGCAGGCAGCATCATCGTACGTCAACGCGGCACCAAAATGCACGCCGGTGACAACGTAGGCATGGGTAAAGATCACACCCTGTATGCAAAGATCGACGGCAAGGTGACCTTTACAACTAAAGGCGCACTCAAACGCCATACAGTGAACATCGTCGCGGTTTAAGCGAAACTGACGCAAAAAGCCTCATCGCATGATGAGGCTTTTTCATTTATAGTGTTTCCCATATGAAATTTATCGACGAAGCTACCATTAAAGTCTATGCCGGAGATGGCGGGAACGGTGTTGCCACGTTTCGTCGTGAGAAATACGAGCCGATGGGCGGCCCCAACGGCGGGGACGGTGGTAAGGGTGGCAGTGTTTATGTGCAGGCCGACCGTAACCTGAACACACTGGTGGATTACCGCTACACCCGCACATTCCGCGCGCAGCGCGGTGAGAATGGCGGCAGCTCGGATTGCTATGGCGCGGGTGGTGACGACATGGTGCTGAAAGTGCCGGTAGGCACGGTCATCAGCGATAAAGCCACTGGTCAGGTACTGATTGATTTGAATACACATGACCAGAAAGTGATGATTGCCAAAGGCGGTAATGGCGGCTTGGGTAATATCCATTTCAAGTCCAGTATCAATCGCTCGCCAAAACAATGTACGCAAGGTGAGCCCGGCGAAGCATTTGAGCTTTACCTGGAATTGAAAGTATTGGCAGATGTCGGCCTGCTGGGCATGCCGAATGCTGGCAAGTCCACGTTCATCCGCAGTGTTTCTGCGGCCAAGCCAAAGGTGGCGGATTATCCATTTACGACCTTGCACCCCAATTTGGGCGTAGTGCGCGTAGACGCGAATCGCAGCTTTGTCATTGCCGATGTACCTGGTTTGATTGAAGGTGCAGCGGAGGGCGCCGGCTTGGGGCACCAGTTCTTGCGCCATTTGTCGCGCACATCCTTATTGTTGCATTTGGTCGATATCGCGCCGTTTGACTCGGCTGTGGATCCGGTTGCTGAAGCCAAGGCTATCGTAAATGAACTGAAAAAATATGACGAGGATTTGTACAACAAACCCCGTTGGCTGGTGCTGAACAAAATCGATATGGTCGAGAATCCGAAGCAGGTGGTAGCGGATTTTGTGAAAGCATATGGATGGAAAGGGCGCGTGTTCGCCATCTCTGCCATCAGCGGCATGGGCTGCAAAGAGCTGACTTATGCCATCATGGAGCATTTGGAAACTGTTAAAAAGACCGAGCATGAAATCACTGCTGCAACATAGCAAAACCTGCGTCGTCAAAGTGGGCTCCAGCCTGGTCACCAATAACGGTGAGGGCCTAGACCGTGCCGGTATTGCAGCGTGGGCGGCGCAAATCAGTACGCTAGTCAAGCAAGGTAAGCAGGTAATACTGGTTTCCAGCGGCGCAGTGGCGGAAGGTATGCAGCGCTTGGGCTGGAAAAAACGCCCAACAGCCGTCAACGAATTGCAGGCTGCTGCGGCAGTGGGCCAGATGGGCCTCGTGCAGATGTACGAAAGCTGCTTTGCCGAACACGATTTACACACCGCACAGCTGCTGCTGACGCATGAAGACCTAGCAGACAGGACGCGCTACCTGAATGCACGCAGCACGCTACGCACTTTGCTGGGGATGGGCGTCATCCCAATCATCAACGAAAACGATACCGTGGCGACCGAGGAAATCCGCCTGGGCGATAACGACACGCTGGGTGCTTTGGTGGCTAATTTGATTGAAGCGGACGCATTGGTGATCCTGACCGACCAGCAAGGCCTGTACTCTGCCGACCCGCGCAAAGATAAGAACGCGCAATTCATCCATCATGCCATCGCTGGTACGCCGGGGCTGGAAGCGATGGCGGGCGGTGCCGGTACGAATATCGGTACGGGTGGTATGTTAACCAAGATTCTTGCGGCCAAGCGCGCTGCGCGCAGTGGCGCACACACCATTATCGCATCCGGGCGGGAGTCAAATGTCTTGGTGCGTTTGGCCGATGGCGAGGCTATTGGCACACATCTCGAAGCGACGCAAATGAAAACTGCTGCCCGCAAACAATGGCTGGCCGACCATTTGCGCGTCGGCGGAGGCGTGGTGCTGGATGACGGTGCTGTGAAAGTGCTGATCAAAGAAGGAAAAAGCTTGCTGCCGATTGGCGTGGTGGCGGTGCAGGGGCAGTTCGAGCGCGGCGATGTGATTGCCTGCCTGGATGCGCAAGGCAAGGAAGTGGCGCGCGGGCTGGTCAATTATTCATCTGGCGAAACAGCGCGTATCATGCGCAAACCCAGCAACGAGATTGAAACGATATTAGGCTATGTGGATGAATTAGAGTTGATTCACCGGGATAGCCTGATTTTGATGTAAGAGGGATAACAATGAGTCAACCTTTAGTAGCAATCATCATGGGTTCGGACAGCGACTGGCCCACCATGAAACTGGCGGCACAGATGCTGGCGGATTTTGGTGTACCATACGAGGCAAAAGTAGTTTCAGCGCACCGTACACCAGATTTGATGTTCGACTTTGCAGAAAACGCTGCAAACAATGGGTATCAAGTGATCATCGCCGGCGCGGGCGGTGCCGCGCACTTGCCAGGGATGGTGGCGGCAAAAACGACATTGCCGGTATTAGGGGTGCCTGTTTCGAGCAAACATCTGCAAGGACAGGACTCCTTGCTGTCCATCGTGCAAATGCCAAAGGGTATTCCAGTAGCGACGTTCGCGATTGGCGAGGCGGGTGCAGCTAATGCAGGTCTGTTCGCGGTATCCATTCTGGCGAACCACGATGCTGTTTTGGCGCAGAAGCTGGCAGATTTTCGTAGAAACCAAAGCGAGAAAGTGCATGCGATGACACTTTCCGAAAAACCTTAACTGCTAATTTAATTTAACTATGTCTGTGAAAAACGTCATTAGTGCGCCAGGTATGCTGGGCATGCTGGGCGGCGGTCAACTGGGCCGCTTTTTTGTGATTGCCGCACACGAGCTTGGCTACAAGGTCACGGTGCTGGATCCGGACAAAAATAGCCCCGCTGGCAAGATAGCCGACGTACATTTGTGTGCCAACTACGATGATGCGGCGGCGCTGGCGCGAATGGCGCAAACTTGTGCGGCGGTTTCTACCGAATTTGAGAACGTGCCAGCCGAGACTTTGCGTTTCCTGGCGCAGCATACCGTTGTGCATCCCAGTGCAGAAGCAGTTTCCATTGCGCAATACCGTGTGAAGGAAAAAAACTTCTTCCGCGACAGCGGTTTGCCGGTTGGCCCATTCGTGGCGGTGGAGAAGGTTGAAGATTTGCCGCAGGATGGCGACATGTACCCGGCCGTACTCAAGGTGGCACGCTTTGGTTACGATGGCAAAGGACAGGCGCGGGTTGCCAACCATGCCGAAGCCTTGGTCGCTTTCAACAACTTTAAGCAAGAAGTCTGCGTGCTGGAAAAGATGCTGGAATTGGATTGCGAGCTTTCCGTTGTGCTGGCGCGCGATGCGCAAGGCCATATTGCGGCTTTCCCAACGGCTGAGAACAAGCACCTTAACGGCATTTTGGACATCAGCATTGTGCCTGCGCGCGTTAGCGAAGTCCAGAAAGCCAAGGCGCAGGAACTGGCCAAGCAACTGGCGACCAAATTGAATTATGTGGGCGTTTTGGGTGTGGAGATGTTCGTGGTAGGCGGCAAGCTGCTGCTCAACGAAATCGCGCCGCGTCCGCATAACTCTGGTCATTACACCATTGATGCGTGCGTCACGAATCAGTTCGAGCAGCAAGTGCGTACCATTACCGGCTTGCCATTGGGGAGCTCACATCAGCATAGCGCAGCGGTAATGGTGAACATTCTGGGGGACAGCTGGTTCCATGGAGAGAAAAACAGTGCCTTGGAGCCCCCATGGAATAAGGCGTTCCAGCATGGTGCTTTAAAGCTGCATCTGTACGGCAAGCAAGAACCCAGAGTTGCACGTAAGATGGGGCATTTTACGATGCTGGGTGACAATATAGAGGATGTGTTGAATCAGGCCTTGGTTGCGCGCAGCGAACTGCATATCGGCGAATAAACAGATTTATTACATAAAGCAAAAAAGCCTCGCAATGCGAGGCTTTTTTTGTTTGGAACCTTGTGAGCTTTACTCTGCAGCTTTTTTTGCTTTTGGCGCTGCTTTTGCTTTAGGCGCAGCAGCTTTAGAAGCCGCTTCTTTTTTTGCAGCAGGTTTAGCTGTAGCCGCTTTTTTTGCTGGAGCTGCTTTGACAGATTTGGCAACAGCGGCATCGCCTTTCATGCCTTTAATCGCTGCACTCAAGCGTGCTTTATGGCGGGCTGCCTTGTTTTTGTGAATGATTTTTTTATCGGCGATACGGTCGATCACGCCTATGTTTTCGTTAAAAGCGGCTGCAGCGGCAGCTTTGTCGCCGGACTCAACAGCTTTAATCACTTTTTTGATTGCAGTACGCAAAGTGGAGCGCAAAGCGGCGTTGTGCGCATTCACTTTCACGGATTGGCGCGCGCGTTTGCGGGCTTGTGCGGTATTTGCCATGTGTTTGTTATCCTGTTACTTAGGTTATAAAACGAAACCGCGTATATTAGTGTTTTTTAATGAGATTTGCAAGTAATTACTTCGCGTTTTTACCTAAAAAAACGTGGTTGGCATGCTAGAATCGCGGCTATGTTTTTAACCCCATTCTTTTTAGCATGAATCTGCTCAAAGTGCTTGCCGGTGTTGGTAGCATGACTTTCTTGTCGCGCATTCTGGGATTTGTGCGCGATACGTTGATTGCACGCATTTTTGGTGCAGGGTTGGCAACAGATGCATTCTTTGTTGCGTTCAAGATTCCCAATCTGCTGCGCCGTGTTTCAGCAGAGGGTGCATTCAGTCAGGCCTTTGTGCCTATTCTCGCGGAGTATAAGACCAAGCGTACGCAAGCTGAAACGCACGCCTTAATCAATCATGTCGCCAGCTTGATGGGGTTATTTCTGCTGGGGGTGACGATATTGGGTATGCTGGCGGCGCCGTTGATTGTGGGTGTCACCGCGCCCGGGTTTGTGCATCAGCCGGGTAAATTTGAGTTAACGATAGAGCTGTTGCGCATCACTTTCCCTTATATTCTGTTTATTTCACTGGTTTCGCTGGCTGGCGGCGTGCTCAACACGTACAGCAAATTCCAGATAGCTGCATTTACGCCAGTCTGGCTGAATGTGGCGTTCATCGTCGCATCGTTGTTTGTGGCACCTTATTTTGATAATTCCATTCGCGTGTTGGCTTGGGCAGTGTTCGTTGGCGGCATTCTGCAATTGCTGTTTCAATGGCCGTATTTGCGTCAGCTTGGGCTGGTGCCACGCTATGAGTTGAATTGGCAGGACGAAGGCGTCAGACGTATCCTGAAACTGATGGGCCCGGCAATCTTCGGCGTTTCTGTCGCGCAGATTTCGATTGTCCTCAACAATATTTTCGCTTCCTTTCTGCAAACCGGCAGCGTGTCCTGGCTCTATTACGCGGATAGATTGATGGAATTCCCGACGGGTGTGCTAGGCGTAGCGCTGGGGACGATCTTGCTACCAAGTCTATCCAAAGCGTTTGCCGCAAAAACCGACGGTCAAAAAAACGAAGATGAATACAGCCAGCTTCTGGACTGGGGTTTGCGTCTGACATTTATTCTGGCAGCCCCAGCTGCAGTCGCTTTGGCGGTGTTGGCGCAGCCTTTGGTGGCGAGTCTTTTCCATTATGGTAAGTTTACGCCGCACGATGTAGAGATGACGCAGCAAGCAGTCATGGCCTACAGTTTGGGCTTGCTAGGCCTTATCGTCGTCAAGGTGCTCGCTCCGGGCTTCTATGCGCGGCAAAACGTTAAAACACCGGTCAAGATTGCGATATTCACCTTGGTGCTGACGCAGTTGATGAACCTGGCGTTTGTGTTTGGGCTTGGCTTGCACCATGCCGGGCTAGCGTTGGCGATTGGTTTAGGTGCCTGTGTCAACGCAGGGCTGCTGTATTATCATCTGCGCAGCCATCAGATCTATCAGCCACTTCCGGGCTGGTTCGCGTTCTATGTTAGATTGGGTGTAGCTTTGCTGCTGATGGCGGTCGTGCTTTACCACCTGTCCAATCTGGCAGGCGATTGGCTGCATATGCGCACCATGGTGAAGTTGATGTGGATTTCGCTGCTGGTGACTGCCGGTGCGGTCAGTTACTTTGCCGCGCTTTATGCCTTAGGGTTTCGCCCACGAGACTTTAGCAAACGTGTGAGTGTGTGATGCAAGTCTTTCGCCACCTGCCAGCAAACCCTTGCCCGCCGCTTGCAATGGCTATCGGTAATTTTGATGGCATGCATCTGGGGCATCAGGCATTGCTGAAACGTTTGCTGGATGCGGCTTCCAAGGTAGGGAAAATTCCGGCGGTGATGACTTTCGAGCCGCATCCGCGTGAATTCTTTACCCCGCAATCTGCGCCGGCACGGTTGACGACATTGCGTGAAAAGCTGGAGCTGCTGGAAGCGGCAGGTGTCGAAAAAGTATTTGTCTGCGCGTTCAATCAACGTTTTGCGGCCATCACTGCCCCTGAATTCATGCAGTTGCTGCGAGAGAAGCTGAATGCAAACACCGTGCTGGTAGGCGAGGATTTCAGATTTGGCGCCAAGCGCGCAGGCGGGTTGGCAGATTTTCAAGCAAACGAATTTGATTTAATCCCGATGTCACGCCTGGATATGGGGGGCGCACGCGTTTCCAGCACCCGTGTGCGTGAAGCGCTTGCAGCGGGTGATTTGGCGCTGGCCAGCCACCTGCTTGGCCGCCATTACAGCATTAGCGGCAAAGTGGTGCATGGCGCTAAACGCGGACGTCAGTTGGGCTTTCCCACTGCAAATATTCACATGCGGCATGAGCGGCCTGCGCTGACAGGCGTTTATGCAGTAAAATTACAGGGTTGGAATGCCGTTGCCAACTTGGGTGTGCGGCCAACCATCGAGGGTATTCCAAAGCTGTTATTGGAAGTGCATGTGTTTGATTTCAATGGGGATTTGTATGGTCAACATGTGCATGTGGAATTCCTGCAAAAGATACGCGATGAGCGGAAGTTTGAGAGTCTGGATGCACTCAAGGCTCAAATTGCACTAGATATCGAAGTGGCAAGAAATTTTTTTAAGCAATAAAACATGACTGACGAGAACAATTCAAAATATAAACTTAACCTGCCGGAAACCAGTTTCCCGATGCGCGGTGATTTGGCCAAACGCGAACCGGAATGGTTAAAGAGCTGGCAGCAAAAACGCGTGTACGAGCGCATCCGCAAGGCACGCAAAGGTGCCAAGAAGTTCATCCTGCATGATGGCCCGCCGTATGCCAATGGCGACATTCATATTGGTCATGCGGTCAACAAGATTCTCAAAGACATCATTGTCAAATCTAAAACGATGGCGGGTTTTGACGCGCCCTATGTGCCGGGCTGGGATTGTCACGGCCTGCCGATTGAACTGGTGGTGGAAAAGAACCATGGCAAGAATATCGCCCCCGCCAAGTTCCGCGAGCTGTGCCGTGCCTATGCCGCCGAGCAGGTGGAAAAGCAGAAGAAAGACTTCATCCGTCTAGGCGTGCTGGGCGATTGGGATCATCCGTACTTGACCATGGATTTTGGCACCGAGGCGGACATCATGCGTGCGCTTGGCAAGATATACGAAAACGGCTACCTGTACCAAGGTTCAAAGCCGGTACATTGGTGTGTGGATTGCGGCTCGGCGCTGGCCGAGGCCGAAGTCGAGTACGAAGATGTGAATTCGCCCGCGATCGATGTGGGCTTTAAGGTGGTGGATAATGCGGCTTTGAGTAAAGCATTTGGCGTTGAGGTGAAAGACGACGCCTACGCGGTGATTTGGACAACCACGCCGTGGACGCTGCCAGCGAACCAAGCGGTGAGTGTGAATGCTAATCTTGAGTATTCATTAGTTGAAACCCCTAAAGGTAATTTAATTATTGCTTCAGACTTGCTTGAAAACACGATGACGAGGTATGGGTTTTCGAGTTTTGAAGTGCTAGGCAAAACACTGGGGCGGGTATTGTGTGGACTGCCACCAGACCCCTTGCACTCAGGGGTTCATGGGTATAATCAATTTTATTTAAAGCATCCATTTGATAACCGGAATGTGCCGGTAATTTATGGCGAGCATGTGACCACTGATGCAGGTACTGGCTTGGTACATACCGCCGCCGCACATGGTAACGACGACTGGCTGGTGATGCGTGCGAATTATCCAGACGAGAAGCCGCGCGTGTTGATGGGCGGCGATGGAAAATTCTTCAATAGCGAACTGGTTGAACTTGAAGGTATTCGCGGCTTGACGCGTCAAGAAGCCAATAAAGTGATTCTCACCACCATGCAGGAAAACGGCACGCTGCTGGCCAGTGCGCGTTTGCAGCATAGCTTCCCGCATTGCTGGCGCCATAAGACGCCACTGATGCAGCTGGCGACACACCAATGGTTTATCGGTATGCAGCAGGAAGATGCCGTGGGCATCAGCCTGCGCGAGTATGCCAACAAGGCGGTGGATGCGACACAATTCTACCCAAGCTGGGGCCGTGCGCGGCTGGAAGCGATGATTAAAAATCGTCCCGATTGGTGCGTGTCGCGCCAGCGTAACTGGGGCGTGCCGATGCCCTTCTTCGTGCATAAAGAAACCGGTGAACCGCATCCGCAGACATTGCAGCTGCTGGAGATCGTCTGTAAGCAAGTGGAACAGCAGGGCATCGAAGCCTGGTTCAGTTTGGATGGCGCTGCCTTCCTTGCGCAGCATGCGCCAGCCAATGCAGAACAGTACAAGAAAGTGACCGACACGCTGGATGTATGGTTCGACTCTGGCGCCACGCACGCGGCCGTGCTGAAGAAACGCGCTGAGTTGCAGTTTCCCGCAGATTTATACCTAGAAGGCTCCGATCAGCATCGCGGCTGGTTCCAAAGCTCGTTGTTAACAGGCTGCGCCATCGATGGCCGTGCGCCTTACGAGGCTTTGCTGACCCACGGCTTCGTGGTGGACGGCAGCGGCCACAAGATGAGTAAATCCAAAGGCAATGTGGTGGCGCCGCAAAAGGTGATGGACACTTACGGTGCGGATATTTTGCGCCTGTGGGTGGCTTCCACCGACTATTCCGGCGAGTTGACGATTTCCGACGAGATTCTGAAGCGTGTCGCGGAAGGCTATCGCCGTATCCGCAATACCTTGCGCTTCCTGCTGGCGAATCTGGCGGACTTTGACGCAGGTAAACACTTACTTGAACCGGCAGAAATGTTGAGCATAGACCGTTATGCGCTGCATTTGACGGATAAATTGCAGGCCGAGATTCTGGCGGATTACGAACGCTATGAATTCCATCTGGCCGTACAGAAGTTCGTGGGCTTCTGTTCAGAGGAGTTGGGCGGCTTCTATCTCGATATTCTGAAAGACCGCCTCTACACCAGCGGCGAGAACTCGCATGCCCGTCGTGCTGCACAAAGCGCGCTGTATCACATCACACACTGCCTGATGCGCTTGACCGCGCCTATCCTGAGCTTTACTGCGGATGAAATTTGGCAGACGCTGAAAGTGAGCGACGAAACAACGGTGTTTGAGGAAGAATGGTACACTCTTCCGGCGCATGGCCTGGAAGCCGCGCAGATACTGGCTTGGCAGGCAGTAGTTTCCGCCCGTGGGGATGCGCAGAAGGAAATCGAGAAACTGCGCGAGTCAGGCACGGTTGGTTCTTCACTGCAGGCAGAGCTGGAGTTTCATGTGGATGGCGATGCGCATGACGCGCTGGCAACTTTGGGAGATGACCTGAAGTTCGTCATGATTACCTCGGAGGCCAAGGTGTGTAAGACAGCAAAAGAAAGTGACAGGCAAATCCTGGTAAGACCGAGCGTACACAAGAAATGCGACCGCTGCTGGCATTATCGTGCCGATGTGGGCGCAGATGCGAACCATCCGACGATTTGCGGGCGCTGCGTGAGTAACTTGTTCGGCGATGGCGAAAAACGTTCCCATGCGTAGGTGGTTCGGTATCAGCGCAATTGTCGTTGCGCTGGATTTATACACCAAGCACCTGATTGAGAATGCCTTTCAGCTGGGTGACAGCAAGTTTGTCACCTCGTTCTTCAACTTAGTGCGTTTTCACAATGAAGGCGCTGCGTTCAGTTTCCTGTCCAATGCAGGCGGCTGGCAGCGTTGGTTCTTCACCACTGTGGCAGTCATTGCCGTCGTTTTCATCAGCTATCTTATCCGCAAGCATGCGCAGCAAAAACTGTTTTGCCTGGGCTTGGCTCTGGTGCTGGGTGGCGCGCTCGGTAACTTGTACGACCGTTTGACGCTGGGCTATGTGGTGGATTTTTTGTACTTTCACATCAACGACTTATACTGGCCGGCGTTCAATGTGGCGGATAGTGCCGTGTGTGTAGGCGTGGCTATTCTGTTGTGGGATAGCTTCAAGCAAGATGCACTGAAAGCGAAACAAGATGCCTGACTGGAAAAAGCTCATCGAGGGTAAAATCAGCCTTGCCAAAAAGGGCAGCAAGCCGGGCAAGGTGGGTGACAACCCTCGCATCCCTGCCGGCCAGACCCAGGTCAAGAACTTCCCGATACTCGACATGGGCATCAAGCCTTGGATAGGCACGGCGGAGTGGAAACTGCAGGTGTTTGGCCTGGTGGAGAACGAGCTCAATCTGGACTGGGCAGCCTTTCAAGCCTTGCCGCAAATCGACGATGTGTCCGATTTTCATTGCGTGACGCGCTGGAGCCAGCTCGATATGCGCTGGCGCGGGGTACGGGTGCGTGAAATCCTGAATCTTGCCAAGCCTCTGGAAACCGCCAGATTCGCGACCATGCACGGCTACGATGGTTATACGACCAATCTGCCTATTGAAGCCTTGCTGGATGATGATGTGCTGGTGGCACATCAATGGAACGGTCAGCTACTGACGCGCGATCACGGCGGGCCGACACGCATGGTGGTGCCCAAACGCTATGCCTGGAAAGGCGCGAAATGGCTTAAGGCTATTGAACTGCATTCGCACGACCGCCCTGGGTTCTGGGAAGTGCGCGGCTATCATAATGATGCTGACCCATGGTTGGAGCAACGTTTTAGCGATGACGATTGATTTAAGTTTCGAGTTTGTTGGCGAATGCTGGCTGTGGCAGGCAGAGAAGGGTTCCTGGCATTTCATCACTTTGCCGCAAGATAAATCGGAAGAAATCAAATATTTCAACGAAAAAATGCACGAAAAACAGCGTGGCTGGGGTGCGGTGCGTGTGCTGGTGACGATCGGCAACACTTGTTGGGAGACTTCGATTTTCCCTTCATCGCAGTTGGGCGCATATATTCTGCCGGTAAAAGCGGATGTGCGTAAAAAGGAAAAAATCAGTATTGGCGATCAAGTCGTGGTTCGACTTCAAATCGATATTTGACGCCGAGCTAGTCGCTTTGGGTAGCTGCTGATGTATTTAACAAGGGCATAACAGTGTCGATAGGTGCAGGTTTGCTTAGCAAGAAGCCTTGCATGTTTTGGCAGCCAATTTGCTCAAGGTAGTCATACTGGGTTTTGGTCTCGACGCCTTCCATGACTAAACGCAGGTTGAGAATCTTTGCCATTCTGGAAATAGCGAGGATAATCTCTCTATCAGCTTGATTTTCTGGCACGTTCGCTAGAAAAGCTCTATCCACCTTCAACTCATCTATGGGCAAACTCTTGAGCTTAAACAGTGAAGAGTGGCCTACCCCAAAGTCATCCAGAGCGATTTTTACTCCCAGGCTTTTCAATACAAAAAGCGCTTCTACAGCATCATCTTCGTGATCAAATACAGCTGTTTCGGTGATTTCCAAGGTAATCAACCGAGGATTTATGCCGAATGCGTTAAGCGTTTGCCCGATGAATTCCGGAAGGCTTCTTTCCCGGAATTGCTTGGGAGAAATGTTGATGGACAATTCAATAGGCTCTGGTAGCGCTTTGTTGATACTGGATAATGTTGTGCAAGCCTCCCGGATAACCCATTCCCCGATGGGGAAGATGAGTCCGGTATCTTCCGCGTATGGAATAAACTCATTAGGAGGTATGATTTGCCCTGAGGATTTTTTCCAGCGCACCAGAGCTTCTAACGATCTGACACGCTGCATGCCATTTCTGATGCTAAAAATAGGCTGGTATTCCAGATAAAATTCCTGGTTTGCGATTGCCTTGCGCAAACCGACATCTAGGTCGAGCTGGCTTCTGGCCTGTTGCGTGAATTCTTCCGAGTAAAATTGGTAATTACTGTTGCCGCGTAGTTTGGCCCGATGCAAGGCAGTGTTTGCATTGCGTGCCAACTCAATCGCGTTTTTAGCGTCACGCGGGTATAGACTGATACCGATACAGACTTCGGCGATGAACTCATGCTGGTTGAGACTAATGGGCGCATTGATTGCGTCAATAATCCTTTGTGTGGCGCCATATATCCCGGTCTCCGAGGTGTTGGATTCTACAATCAGCAGGAATTTGTCACTACCCATGCGGCCCAGCGTCCCTAAATCTTGCGAGATGTGCGCTAGCCTTTTGGCGATTTCAACCAGAAACTCGTCCCCTACTAAATGCCCAAAACTATCGTTGATGGTTTTGAAACGGTTAATATCAATAAAAAGTAAGCCAATAGATGCGCTATCGTCAGATGCATTCACCAGCGCCTGTTCCAGCCGTGTATGCATCATCCAACGGTTAGGCAGATTAGTCAGCGGGTCATATTGAACCACTTGTTGATATTCACGCTCTTTCTCGGCGATTATTTTTTGGGCTTCAAACAGCTTTTCGCTTTCGCGCAATAAAATGCTTTGGCGTATAGCAGAAAAAATAAGAATCGCAACGATAGAGGTAATAGCGATGTAATAAGCGTAGGGCTGCGGACCATTTTGAATGCTAATCAATATGGCAGTGCAGGCTCCAACGGATAGTGCAACAAGGGGGATGATTTTTTGAATGCGTCGGCAACGCCATCGGTAAGCAGAATCGGCTGAAGGGTTCAAATGCCAGCCGTAAGCGCCTATGCCCAGCAGAATATCGGAAAAAGAGAACAGTTTGTTTAGCAGGGTATTGGTTTCATTCAGTCCTTTTAGCTCATTCAGGTTCCATTGCATCCAGATGGCACCCTCAATAGAAAGGCCAATAGAAAACAATAGCCAAGGCAGCATAAATCTTGGCCTAAGATAAGGGACTACAAGCAAGGAAACGCAGGCGGCACCTAATATACTTACCGGGTATGCTGTTAAAACCAATAGTTCGGCACTGTTTGTACTGGCTGAATTGGGTAAATAGAGTACTAGCACGTAACCAAGAATGGCTGTGGTGAAGGATAGGGTATCAATCCTGAAAGCAGAAATTTTTGATATTGAAAGTTGTGTTTTTAGCGCTTGAACGAAACCAATGATGATAAGCGGGCCCATAGCGAGATAAAAAATATCGGAAGGCGCAGGGAAGGCATTATGGTGGGTGTAGGTTTGCACATCCCATAATAATTGCCCAATAAAATACGAGGCCAAACCGAAAAAAAACCATTTTTTAAATCGCTTCTTAGAAACGTCTGCTTTCCTGTAGCCAAGCCAAGCTAAGGCGGTAGCAGCAGCGCTGGTAGTGGTCCAATGCAGGTTATCTAGAAAGATTTGCGTTTGCGGTGAGGAAAATGGTGCTATCAGGCCGCATAGCACTAGTGTAAGAACTGCTACAACAATTATTATTTTCTCAATAGAAGTCATGCTTCAAGCTTGGACTTTTCGTGATATTCAGGATATTCTAGTCCTGAATATTCGGGAGGTGTTATTTTTTCTTGAAAACCGCTTTTCCAGCGCTGAACAAAACCAAGCAAATGGCGCCGGCGATCACACCGATAATGCCGTTGAGCAAAATAGACCACAAGCCAAAATGTTCCACCCAGTGATGCAGGGTGGGCACGCCATGCACCAGAATCGCGCCGCCAACGAGGAACATGGCCGCAGTACCCAGAAAGCTCAATAGCCGCATCAGATAAGGCACGATAGCGAGTAGCCATTGGCCGATTTTGCGCGTAATCTGCTTGAATACGCTGTTACCTTTACGCAGCATCATCCATAAGCCAAGGTCGTCCATTTTGACGATACCCGCCACCAAACCATACACACCCACAGTCATAATGAGCGCGATGAGCGAGACCACAGCGGCTTGCTGGGTAAAACTAGCGTGGCTTGCAGCGGCGCTTCCAAGCGCAATCACGATGATTTCAGCAGAGAGGATGAAGTCGGTGCGAATCGCGCCTTGGATCTTTTCTTTTTCCAGCGCGGCCAGGTCGGCGTTCGGGTCTTCAATCGCTTGTTTGATCTCGGCTTCGTGCGTCTCGGCCTCATGTTTGTGCAGAAACTTGTGTGCCAGCTTTTCCACGCCTTCAAAGCACAAAAACGCGCCACCTATCATCAGCAAAGGCATAATCAGCCAAGGGGCGATATAGCTGATGCCTAGCGCCGCAGGCACCAGAATGAGCTTGTTGATGAAAGAACCCTTGGCCACCGCCCACACCACAGGCAGCTCGCGCGATGAATCCACGCCGGTGACTTGTTGCGCATTCAGCGCCAGGTCATCGCCCAGCACGCCTGCGGTTTTTTTCGCCGCCACTTGCGTCATCACCGAAACATCGTCCAGCATGGTGGCGATGTCATCCAACAGCGCCCATAAACCGCCTAAAGCCATTAGGGCTCCTTAAATTTAGAAACTATGACATTTTAGCCAGAAATGCTAGACTAATTGGATGTTGTCGAAAAAATTATTCCGTTTGGTAAGCAAGATCGCAATGTTCGCGGTGCTGTTTGCCTCACTTGCGCCTAGCATCTCGCATGCTTTGGTGGCGCAAAGCGGCACAAATTCATTCATGCAGCAGGTGTGTACCAGCGACGGCAAAAAAATAACCATCCAAGTGGTGACTACCAAAGGCAAACAACTGGCTACCGAATTCAGCGTCAAGCCAGCCGGTGAAAGTTCAACCAAGAGCATTACGCATCATCTGGAGCATTGCCCGTTCTGCGCCAACCCAAGCACCGATGCGGTAATCGAGGCGCCCCACGAGTCATTAGTGATCATGCTGGCCGTACAAGCCCAGCAACTCGCAGCAACTAGCCAACCAGTTTTCAGCAGTTTTTCCGCACTTCCTCCGCCTGCACAGGCGCCCCCAGCACTCTGATTTAAACCACCCGTACGCTATCGCCAAGCGATAGTTTAGTCATGTTTACCAATTTTTCTGGTGAACAGGTTTGAATTGGAGCTAATTCAATGATTTATATACAGATTCAAGAAGTCATTAAAGCAAAAAAAACGGCTTGGGGCCGCAAGATCACGCTCAACGAGATCGCAATCGCCACAGGCATCAGCCGCACCACATTGTTCCGCATGATGAAAAACCAGGGTTACAGCACGGTCACCGATCATCTCGACAAGCTATGTGCTTTTTTTGAGTGCGAGATTCAAGAGCTAGTGAAGTACGTGCCGGATGGTGCGCAACAGCATCAGCGAGCAAAGGCAGCTTAAGTTTTAGGTAGGTTTGGAGACAAGAAGAAAAATAGACATAACAATAGGCTTAGACATATGCAGCCTTTAACCTGGTTTGGCTGCATATGTTTTAGCTTAAATAAAAACGAAGCCTAAAAATCAAGGAGTGGGTAATGATGAAGTTTAAGTATGTGGTGTTGGCTTGTAGCACATTGGCAATAATTAATTTCAACGCAAAGGCGGCAGAAGAATATATCGAATTAGGGCCAGCAGATGTAAAGGCAGAAAATTCTGCTAAGGCCCGTTGCAGCGTTGAAAATTCAGCTTCAGCTATACGTGCGGCCAAACACATTTAATTTTGGGGAGTATTGATAATGAAAAAAATGATTTACCTATCCGTGTTAACTGCTATGTCAACTTTGTCGCAGCAGGCATTTGCAGAACACGAGGGTGTGATTCATCTGGATGAGGTGGATGTGACAGCGCAGCCTTTATTGCCTTCTATTTTGCCTTTGGAATATCAAGCAACTAGCGGTAGCCGCCTAGGCTTAACCGTACAGGAAACTCCGGCCAGTATCGAAGTGATTACCAAAGATTTGATGCGAGAAAGGGGGCATACTACCACCGAACAGGCGCTGGGCAATGCAGTCGGCGTGTTGGCGGGGCAGTGTTTTGGACTGACATGCTTTTCGATGCGCGGCTTTTCAGGTGCAACTAGTTTGCCTTTCTTATACAATGGCTTACGCTATCCTGGCTTGGCCATCTCGCCACGCAATACGTTCAATTACGATCGTATCGAGGTGATTAAGGGCCCTTCATCCGTATTGCACGGATTAGGGGCGACTACAGGCGCAGTCAATTTTGTCAGCAAAGCGGCGGATGGCCGTGAGGAAAAAGAAGTGCTGGTGGCCTATGACACATGGGATACCAAAACAGTGGGCCTGGGGATTGGTGGAAAGATCCCGGATTTTGAAAAATCCGCTTACCGTGCAGATTTAAGCTACAAAGGTGCGAACAAAGGCTCATACGGTTACGTGGATAATACCGCTTATGATTCGATTCACTTTACCGGAGAGCTGGCCTTGCAGCTGACCGATACTTTCAAAGTCACTTTGTCAGAAGAGTGGTATCAGGATAATGGCGAAGGGTATTTTGGCACCCCGCATGTCAATGGCAAGATCGTTGGTAAAACGCGTGACAATAACTACAATGTCAGCGACGATGAAATGAACAAGGAAGTGAACTGGACGCGTATTAATCTGGAGTGGAAGCCGACAGATCAGGTGACGGTCAGGAACGAAACTTACTACAACAACGAGAACCGTTATTGGAAGAATGCAGAGGTCTATGCTTACAACAACGCGACTGGGCTGGTGAATAGAAGTGACTTTCTGAATATTCAGCATGACCAGGAACTGATCGGCAACCGCACGGAGCTATCACTGGATCATATATTAGGTACAATGCGCAATCGCGTACTATTTGGTTACGATATTTCCAATAATGAGCATCAGCGCAACAGCAACTCGCCATTCAATACTCCAGCAAACTCTGTCGATTTTCTGGATCCGGTCGCTGGTGTATTTACGACTAATTCTCCCTTCCTGCCATTCAGAAGGACAGAGTTGTTACAGCGTGCATTTTTTATAGAGGATTATTTGAATCTAACTGAAAAATTCAAATTGTCACTTTCCGGCCGGCACGATACCCTCGATCTTGAATCCAAAAACCTTAGGGCGCCGACGGCGACGAATCCAGCAGTATTTAAAAAACATTATTCCGGAAACTCTTACCGCTTGGGGGCATTGTATGACATTACTCCGGCGCTGACCGTGTATGGGCAGCTCTCCAGTGCGCTTGAACCGCCGGCACAGATCGTGACGCTGACTTATGCGCAAAAAGACTTTGAACTCACCCGTGCCAAGCAAAAAGAGGTGGGTGTAAAAGGGGCTTTGCCGGACAATTTGGGGGAGTTCACTTTAGCCGTGTTTGATATTGAGCGTACCAATGTGCTTACGCGCGACCCGCTGAACTCCACCTTGACAGTACAGATTGGCGAACAGTCATCCAAAGGTGTGGAATTGTCTGTTGTTGTCATGCCAACAGATAAGTTGACCATTGAAGGCAACGCTTCGATACTGGATGCTCAGTTTAAGAAGTTCTATGAGCGTGTGAGCGGCGTTGCTGTATCTCGCGCTGGAAACGTGCCACCAGATGTGCCGGAGAAGATTGGCAACTTATGGGTGACATATCGTCCTAATACAGATTGGCGCGTGGGTTTCGGTGCGCACTTCGTTGGTCAGCGAGCTGGCGATAACGCAAACACGCCAACAAAGTGGATGGATGGCTATACTACCTATGATGCGCTGGTAGGCTATAAGTTGGGCAAAGGCGAATTGATGCTGACGATGCGTAACCTAACCGACAAGCTTTATGCCAATCGTTCTTACGGCAATGGCGGTCAATTCATGCTGGGTGAGCCGCGCGCTGCGGAAATCTCATGGCACGCGACATTTTAGTCATCTATAAGCTGTTTGCCAGCATGGTTCTTGTGACGGTGCTGGTGACAGCATGCTGGTATTCTGGCGGGTCAATCGAAACGCAGCAGCAGTTGGCCCTGTCGAATCCGGCAGGCAAGGGCAGTCGCCTGCCGAGATTGGTGTCGATGCCAGATAGGACATCTACCCTGATGAGCTGGGTGGAGCCCACAGAAAATGGGCATGTACTCAAGTTCGCGGTGCTGAAGCAAGGTCGTTGGATACGGCAAGGCGATGCTGCAAAAGGAGAGAGATGGTTCGTCAATTGGGCAGACTATCCGTCGGTTGTTCCAATCAGCGATACATTCTGGCTGGCACATTGGTTAAGCAGAAGGCCTGGAGGCAAAACCTACGATTATGATGTTTCGCTTGCGCTCACGAATGATGCCGGCAAAACATGGCGGGAGATCGGTCATCCCCATCGTGACGATGCTGCTGCCGAACATGGTTTTGTGACCATATTCAAGGAAAGTGACCATGCGGCAGGCATCATCTGGCTGGATGGCCGTGACTACATCAAAAAAGGCGAGCGTACGCTGCCGCCCGGCAGAAGCGGCAATTTCGCATTGCGATATACGACGATACATGCAGATGGCGGCATGAGTGACGAACAGGTCATCGATGACAATACCTGTACCTGCTGCTGGACATCGGTCGCGCAAACGCCTGCTGGTGCGATTGCTGTTTGGCGAGGGCGTACCGATTCAGAAGTAAGGGATAACCGATTCGCCTTGATGAGAGATGCTAAGTGGACAGCGCCAAGCAGTTTGGGAGGAGAGGGCTGGCAGATTGATGCTTGCCCGGTCAATGGCCCTTCAGTGGCAAGTCAAGGCAATCAGGTTGTAGCCAGCTGGTTTACCGCACAAGGCGATAAGCCTAGAGTGCGCATCGCCTTTTCCGGCGATTCAGGAAAGTCGTTTGGTAAGTTGTTTTCCGTTGATGATATCGCTCCGATAGGGCGCATCGGACTCGTTTGGCTAGATAACCAGTATGCAGCGGTTTCTTGGCTTGGTCAGGCCGACGATATCCATAAAAAATCTCATTTGTATCTGCAGCAGGTGGGTAAAAATGGCCAGATTTACGCAGCGCAAAGCATTGCCCAGCTCAGTAGCGGACGCGATACCGGTGTGCCACAGATGTCGACGAACGGGCGTGAACTGGTGTTTGCCTGGACAAATCCTGCGCCGGAATATGGCATCAGCACTATGCTGTTGCCAAAACAGGCGCTTAAAAAAGAGCTGAACCCTGACCGTGATAATACAAAACATTTAGGCAAGGACGTCAGGTTATCCAAGCTTTCAGTGTGCACTCGACCTCATTAGGCAGAGCAAACTTTATTATTACTGCCGATTGTCCTTCTAGGATGAAGCGTCGTAAGAAATTCGCTAAAATGGACGCATGAGACTTTTTTGGCATGGGCTTGTAGCCGTTATTCTATGCGCTTTTTGGAGCAATACTTTTGCATGCCCACAGGCACAAACGGTTGATGAGGAAGGCAATGTCATCCGTCTGCTGCAGCGTAAGTTTAGTGGTGTATATGAACTTGTGCTAATCGCCGGCGATGCTACGCAGCAGGAGTTGAAGAGCCGTCTGACGTATGATGGTACAAGCGATTCTGCCTGTCGTTTTGGCGCGGTGGCGATAGCCAGAGGTAATGCCTGGGGTTGGCATCTGGCGTGGGCAGATGATGAGAGTATCTATATTGTGCGCATGGATGGCGAAGCCTGGGTGAATTCTCCTCCCAAGCGTTTTGCGTTCCCGCATACTCAATCCCTGAAGTTTCAACAGAACGGTAGTATCTTGCAGCTTGGCGGCAGCAGTTCTCAAGCCAAAATTCTTTTGCAGTCCGATGATGAGGGACGTAATTGGGTTGCAAAGTAATGTTGTACTTTAAGAAGTCTTCAGTGGTGAGTGGTCACTCATCAGCAACAGTTTAAAACTTCGCCCAACCTGCTTCTTATCTGGCTGATATGGCAGCAATCACCACAATCAAGCCTAGTGCCAGATTGATTGCGACGAATCGGCGAATAGCGCCGAGCACCTGAGAGGCCTCCTGCCAGGAGGTCGCAGCACAATTTTTGCGCAGCTGCGGAAATAGCCAGAGATGGATATACAAGTACACACCTGCCATGATCAGGCCAAGCGTGAACATGATATGCCAGCCTGCGGGTGCAAACTGGAAGCCGACCGAGAGCAGCATGGTGATTCCAGATATCAGCAGCAAGGTCACGGCGATGCTCATGTATGGCAGAAAGCGTGCAAATGTGGCTACCCAAAGTTTCAGGCGCGAAGGCGGGTCTAGCGTTTCGACGGCCGCCGGACGCAGGCAGAAATATGCGAAGAACATCCCGCCCACCCAGGAGATGGCGGAAAGCAAGTGAATCAAAAGCAATAACTGTCGAAGCATGATCTGAATCCTTTTATGCATTCATCAGCACAATCCAGTGTTAATCACTGGCGGTATTGATGATGTTGCTATATTACCCAGATTATTTGATACAGGTTAAAAAGATAGCAGTAAGCCTGCTGGTACCATTGAAAATCTCACAAGCCGCCCCACCTTAACGGTAATGAGACATTTTTGGGAGCAGACATGCGTTTTGACAAACTGACGACTAAATTCCAACAAGCCATTGCCGATGCGCAAAGCATCGCGCTGGGTAACGATAATACGGCAATCGAGCCGGCACACTTGCTGCAAGCCTTGCTGCAGCAGGAGGATGGCAGTACGGCATCCTTGCTTTCTCGCGCTGGGGTGCAGTTGAATTCGCTGAAATCCGCCTTGAAAACCGCGCTGGATAAGCTGCCAACTTCATCCGATACCAGTGGGGAGGTGGCGATTTCCCGCGACTTGAACAACCTGTTGAACGTGACTGATAAATTGGCACAGAAACGCGGCGACGCATATATTGCTAGTGAAATGTTTTTGCTGGCGCTGGCAGAGGATAAAGGCGAGGCAGGCCGTTTGCTGAAAGAGAACGGTTTGACCAAGGCTTCACTGGACGCAGCAATTGAATTATTAAGAGGTAGCGATGGTTCTGTGGATAGCCAAGAGGCCGAAGGTCAACGCGAGGCACTGAAAAAGTACACGTTGGATTTGACTGAGCGTGCCCGCATGGGCAAGTTGGATCCGGTGATTGGGCGAGATGACGAGATTCGCCGTGCGATACAAGTTTTACAACGTCGCACCAAGAACAACCCGGTGTTGATTGGCGAGCCTGGAGTAGGCAAGACCGCTATCGTGGAAGGGTTGGCGCAACGCATTGTGAATGGCGAGGTGCCGGATTCTCTCAAGAATAAAAAAGTGCTGTCGCTCGACATGGCAGCCTTGCTAGCCGGTGCAAAATACCGCGGCGAGTTCGAAGAACGCCTGAAAGCCGTTTTGAAAGAACTGGCGCAGGACGAGGGTCAGACCATCGTATTCATTGACGAGATTCATACCATGGTGGGCGCAGGTAAGGCCGAAGGCGCGATGGATGCCGGCAACATGCTGAAACCGGCTCTGGCGCGCGGTGAGTTGCACTGTGTGGGCGCGACGACGCTGGATGAATACCGCAAGTACATCGAGAAGGATGCTGCGCTGGAGCGCCGCTTCCAGAAGGTGCTGGTGGATGAGCCGACCGTTGAGGCGACAATCGCTATTCTGCGTGGTTTGCAAGAGAAGTACGAGCTGCATCACGGCGTAGAGATTACCGATCCGGCCATTGTCGCCGCGGCGGAGCTCTCGAACCGCTACATTACCGACCGCTTTTTGCCGGACAAAGCTATCGACTTGATTGACGAGGCGGCGAGCCGCATCAAGATGGAGATCGACTCCAAGCCGGAGGTGATGGATAAGCTGGATAGACGCTTGATTCAATTGAAGATTGAGCGTGAGGCGGTGCGCCGCGAGAAAGATGAGGCCAGCCAAAAACGCTTTGAGCTGATCGAAGAAGAGATTTCCAAGCTGGAAAAAGAATACGCGGACTTGGAAGAGATCTGGAAGGCTGAGAAAGCGCAGGTACAAGGTTCTGCGCACATTAAGGAAGAGATCGAAAAAATCAAACTGGCGATGGAAGAGGCAACCCGTAAAGGCGACTGGCAGAAGGTCTCCGAGTTGCAATACGGCAAATTGCCGCAGCTGGAAGCACAATTGAAGCAGGCCGCAGCAAGCGAAACGACGCAGGCCAAGCCGAAAATGCTGCGCGTGGAAGTGGGCGCGGATGAGATTGCCGAAGTGGTGAGCCGTGCGACAGGTATCCCAGTCTCGAAAATGATGCAGGGCGAGCGCGATAAACTGCTGCACATGGAAGATGAGCTGCACAAGCGTGTGGTGGGACAGGATGAAGCGGTACGCCTGGTGTCTGACGCGATTCGTCGCTCAAGAAGTGGCTTGTCCGACCCGAATCGCCCTTATGGCAGCTTCTTGTTCCTGGGCCCGACCGGTGTGGGTAAGACTGAGTTGTGCAAGGCGTTGGCAAGCTTCCTGTTCGATTCCGAAGAGCATTTAATCCGGATTGATATGAGCGAGTTCATGGAGAAACACAGCGTGGCACGCATGATTGGCGCGCCTCCGGGCTATGTGGGTTACGAGGAAGGCGGTACCTTGACCGAGGCGGTGCGCCGCAAGCCTTATTCGGTGATTTTACTGGACGAGGTAGAAAAAGCGCACCCGGATGTATTCAACGTGCTGTTGCAAGTGCTGGATGATGGCCGCCTGACGGATGGCCAAGGCCGCACGGTGGACTTTAAGAACACGGTAATCATCATGACCTCAAACCTCGGCAGCCAGATGATTCAAAGTATGGCTGATCAGGATTACCAAGTGGTGAAACTGGCGGTGATGGGCGAAGTGAAAACGCATTTCCGTCCCGAATTCGTCAACCGCATCGATGAAGTGGTGGTGTTTCATAGCCTGGGTGAGGCGCATGTCAAATCCATTGCCAATATCCAGTTGCAATTGCTGGCAAAACGGTTGGCCGCGATGGATATGCGCTTGAATGTGACGGATGCGGCACTGGCTGAAATCGCTGCTGCCGGGTTTGACCCGGTGTATGGCGCAAGGCCGCTGAAGCGGGCTATCCAGAGCGAGATCGAGAATCCGCTGGCAAAAGAAATCCTGAACGGAAACTTTGCACCTAAGGATGTAATCCAAGTAGACTATCGGCAAGGAAGAATGGCGTTCACGAAAGGCGAGTAGCGTTTGAACCGGTGGGCACGAATGGGGGCTTATTTGGCGCTGATATGCGCCTTTAGCCCCTGTTTTGCTTACACGCAGGCTGAGCTGGAGACTTTCGATAACGAGCCTCCGCTTATCCGGGATAGGCTGGAGCGCGCGAGTATCAAAGTGGCGGATGATAATCCGGAAGCCAATTGGGAAGCGGCTAATTTATATTGTGAAGCTGCGCGGTACGGCAGCGCAGAGGGTATTTATCGTTTAGGCATGCTATATGCGTTTGGACGAGGCGTGCCTGAAAATCGTGACTATGCGGCCAATCTGTTCGGTATCGCTGCGATGCATGGGCATTTCGAAGCGCAAAAAATGCTGGAGACGATACAGCTTCGTACACAGGATACGCCGGCTTGCGTATTGGAAGCGGTAGCACCGGAGAAGCCTGTTGCCGGAGCGTTAACAGAAGGATCTCCCGCGATAGATGCTTATATCGCGACCTTGCCTAAGGGCAAGCGTTGGGTGGTGAATCTGGTACACAGGATTGCCGAATGGCACAAAATAGATCCTAAGCTTGTACTCTCTATCATCACCGCAGAGTCGAACTTTAAGGTAAACGCTAAATCCAATGCAGATGCGCATGGGTTGATGCAGCTGATTCCTGCTACTGCAGAGCGTTTCAATGTGAAGAACGCCTATAACGCTAGCCAGAACATCAAGGGTGGGGTGAAATATTTACGCTGGCTGTTGTCATACTTTCGCGGGGATGTTGCGTTAACAGTAGCAGCATACAACGCGGGCGAGGGTGCGGTGGATAAATACCGCGGCGTGCCGCCTTATCGCGAGACCAAAGCATACGTGAAGAAGGTATTGGGCTTGTATCAGAACAATCGGCACGCGTTTGATGAAGGCCTGACAAAAGCATCTCCCGCGCTGACGCCGCGGCGTGCGAAGCAGAGGGGCTAAAATGAAGTGTACTCAATTGTTTTTATTGGCAATCATATTTGCCATACTTGGCGGCTGCGCCACCACAAACAGCCAGCAGGGCCAAGTGGAGCGTATCACGCCGGAGGAATTGGCCAAACTGATGCCGCCATCGGTCGCGAATGTAACACTGGATGAAATTGTGGCCGATAGCAAGGCAGGCAAAAAGTCCGACGAAATCATCGATAAAATCAAAACCAGCAATTCGCGCTACGACCTGACGGCAGCGCAGATGCTAGATTTGAACAAACAGGGCGTGGATTTGAAAGTTCTGGAATACATTCAGGAAAGCAATGAAAAAGCCAAGCAAAACGCGATGGCGGACGAGATTAACAAGCGCGAGCAGGAAAAGCGGCTCGCCCTCAAGCAACTGCAGCGTGAGCGAGCGATGCGCTACAACGGCTACCACGATTTCTACTTTGGCAACCCTTACTTTTACCCTATCGGCCCGTCCGGACGCTATTGGCGCGGCTCACGCTTTGGCTGGGGTTTGCATTACGGCTACCCATTTTACTGGTAGATTTTAAGCCGGGCTGAATTTATAATGCCCTGGAAGTCAATATTCATGCGGCTTCCAGGGCATCGTTTTTATATCGCATCAGCAAAAGGGGCATTTCATGCGGCAACTCACCCAGCAAATCGTCGTCAAGGCACAAGGCCGCCGCATCTACGATGTCACGCCGCAAGTTCTGCAATGGGCTAACCAGCAAGGTATATCTACAGGCTTGTTGACGTTATATATCCAGCACACTTCTGCCAGTTTGATGATCAATGAGAACTATGATTCCGATGTGCTGGTGGATATGCAGGCGTTCTTCAATCGCCTGGTGCCGGATGGCGACAAGTTGTTCATCCACACGACCGAAGGCCCGGACGACATGCCGGCGCATATCAGAACCGCCTTGACCCAAACCAGCCTGTCGATTCCTGTTGTGGATGGCAAAGTCGCGCTTGGCCAATGGCAGGGCATATTTTTGTTTGAGCATCGCCACGAGGCCATGACGCGGCGCGTGCTGATGCATATCATCGGCGAATGATGCCTGAGCGCCCGTTAACGGTGCATGAACGCACTGTTTTTGCCCCGTATTTTAACGAGAATGTGCTGCAAGCCGTGCGCATTATCGATGGGCGAGTGCCTTTCTGGCTGCGGCGCGACATGTGCGCAGTGGTTCTCTACCACCGTATTTACCTGCGCGCTGGTGCATATCAGCCAGGTACGCCACAGGGCATGGCGCTGCTGGGGCACGAACTGATGCACGTGGCCCAATATCTGGCCGGAATGACCATCTGGCGCTATGTGTGGTCATGTCGCTATGGGTACCGCAACAGCCCCTACGAGGTGCAAGCCTACGCTATGGAGAGCCGGATTTTGATGAATTTCCATGCCTGAGCGCCGAATATATATAGTTGCATTATTTTTATGTGCGCGGGCCTCTTGAAAATCTGTGCATCATCTACATCTTACCTATGGTCTGTTTTTTGCTAGAAGCACATGTACAGATTGTGGCTATAGCAAGCCATGCCTCATTAACATCATGAATCAATTTGGAGTAAGTATGAAATTTTGGAGTATATCTGCAATTCTGGCAGCACTGTTGTTAACCGCTTGCGGTGAAAAGGCCGAAGCGCCTGCAGAACCCGCACCAATGCCTGAAGTCAGTGCCCCGGCTGCAACTGAACCGGCAGCTGCAGCACCTACTGCTGCTGCAGGGCCGGGCGGTTATGAGCCGACACCGGAAGAACGCGTGGAGGGTATTACCAGAACACAAGAAGAACTGGACAAGATGTACGCCGAAGCCCGTGCGAACACTCCACTGCCAGCTATTCCTGGTGAAGCGACTGCCGCAGCTCCAGCTGAAGCCACTTCGGCAGAGGTTGCAGCCCCGGCAGAAGAAGCCAAGAAATAATTGCATCTTGCTTAAGATAAAAGCGCGCCTCGGCGCGCTTTTTTGTTGCCCGATCTCACGTACGCGCGTTCATTGTAAAAACCGTGCCTCTGGGAGCCAATCTGGATGCGGCTTACAGGGCTATGCTTGTGCCAATGAAGGTGCGCTGTCTTAACGCAAACTGCTCCAGCTGAGCGGGTCGAACGGCTTGGAGTTTTTGCGCAGTTCGTAATACAGGCCGTCGCTTTCATTGCCGCCGCTGTTGCCGACGCTGGCGATGGTGTCGCCGCTATTGATCTCATCGCCTACGTTTTTGAGCATGGCCTGGTTGTTGCCGTATAGGCTCATGTAGCCGTCGCCATGATCGAGGATGATAAGGTTGCCGAAACCGCGCATCCAGTCAGCAAACACCACGTGGCCATTGGCCACCGCTTTAACTTCGCTGCCGCCGGAGGCGCGGATGAACAGGCCTTTCCAGGTAACGCCAGTGTCGACGCGTGCAGCGCCGAAGCGGTTAGTGACTTCGCCGCGCACCGGCAGCCGCAGTTTGCCGCGCAGCTTAGCAAACTCTCCATCCAGATCGGCGGTGGGGAGCTGCTGGTTGGTGGCAACCACAGTGTTTTCTTGTGTGGGCTCTCTCTCTAACATGTTGCCGGGCGTGGATTTTACGCTTTTCGTTTTTTTCTTGATAGACTTGGGCGGAATGATTCTTGCCAGTCTTTTCACGAGGTTGGAAAGGTTCTTTTCATCACGTTTAAGCTTGTCGATTTGTTCTTTGGTACTGACGATCTTAGTGGATAGCGCTTTTACAATCCTGGCCTTTTCCGCTTTTTGTTCCTGCAAGGTTTTGCGTTCGGTTTCCTGCTGGTTTTTCAGCTCGGTCACTTCCTGCAGCGCGGTTTTGGTTTCATGGTCCAGCGCTTTCACCCGGTCAAGATTGCTGTGCATTTGGTTAATCAGGTCGGCACGCGCCTGGGCGATGTAGCGGAAATATTTGACATCGCGCGTAATCTGGCTAGGACTTTTGTTCTGCAGCATCAGGCGTGTATAACTTTGGTTGCCTTTGGTGTATTGCCGGTATAGCAGCTCGCCCAGCTGCTTTTGCTGCAAGCTTAATTGGTCATTCAGGCTGAGCGATTCTTTTTTCAGCGAGTTGAGCTTGGCCTGGTTCTGGCGTTGCTGCTGGGTGATCTCGCGCAGTTTTTTATTGGCCTGGCTGATAGCGGTTTCTGATTCCTTTAGCGCGTCCGTGGCATCCTTGTGGGCGGCCTGGCTGGAATCCAGTTCCTTTTTCAGCGATTCTATCTTGGCTTTGACCTCGCTCAGGTCTTCCTTGGCGGCTTCGATTTTCTTGGCTGCGATGCCGGACATGCTAAAGCCCAGCATCAGCAGTATCAGCAAAAACCTGGCCATCGGCGGGTGATCAGGCGAATGTAATCAGGCTGCGTCCAGTCATTTCGCTTGGCTGCGCAACGCCCATCATATGCAACAAGGTTGGCGCCAGGTCGGAAAGCGCGCCGGTTTCGGCCAGTTTGGCCGACCGGCCGATATACAGCATGGGCACTAGGTTGGTGGTATGCTGGGTGTGCGGCTGGCGGTTCGCGTAATCCACCATCAGCTCGGCGTTGCCGTGATCAGCGGTGATGATGACTTCGCCGCCAATGCTCTGCATAGCGCTCACCACGCGGCCAATGCAGGCATCCAGCGTTTCCACGGCCTTGACGGCGGCTTGCAGGTTGCCGGTATGGCCCACCATGTCGCAGTTGGCGAAGTTGCAGATGATGGTGTTGTATTTCTTGCTCAATATCGCTTCCACCAGCTTGTCGGTGACTTCCGGCGCGCTCATTTCCGGCTGCATGTCGTAGGTTTCCACTTTAGGTGAGGGCACCAGAATACGCTCTTCGCCTTCGAATACTTTTTCTTCGCCGCCGTTAAAGAAGAACGTCACGTGCGGGTATTTTTCTGTCTCGGCAATGCGTAATTGTGTCAGTCCCAGATTCTGCAGATGCTCGCCCAGCGTGTTCTTGACAGTGAACGGTGCGAAAATCGGCACGGCTTTCACTTCTTTTCTGTCGTATTGCGTCAGCGTGAAATAGCCGGAAAGTTTGGGCACATGGCGGCGATGGAAGCCGTCAAAATCCTCGGCCAGCAGGGCGTGGGTGATTTGCCGTGCGCGGTCAGAGCGGAAGTTCATGAACACGACACAGTCGCCATCCTCCAGCTTGATAGCCGGTTCATGCGGGTTATGAATCACCGTGCATTTCACAAACTCATCTGTCTCGCCGCGTGCATAGGCGTCTTGCAACGCCTCGGCGGCACTGTCATCCATGAACTCGCCCACGCCTTCGGTGAACATGGTGTAAGCGGCTTCGACACGTTCCCAGCGTTTGTCCCTATCCATGCCATAGAAGCGACCACTGATGCTGGCGATTTTGCCCACACCGATTTTTTTGATGTGCGATTCCAGTTTGTCAATGTAAGGGGCGGCGCTTTTCGGTGGTGTGTCGCGGCCATCCAGAAAGGCGTGCACATAGACCTTGCTCAGTTTTTCTTTCGCCGCAAAGTCCAGCATGGCATGGATATGATCCTGATGGCTATGTACGCCACCATCGGACAGTAGTCCAAAGATATGCAGGGCTTTGTCAGTTGCCTTCAGGTTGCGCAAGGCTTTCAGTAATTCAGGGTGCTGGAAGAACTCCCCGCTGCTGATGCTGTTGTTGATGCGCTCGAAATCCTGAAAAACGATGCGGCCTGCGCCAATATTGAGATGTCCCACCTCGGAATTCCCCATTTGCCCGTCCGGCAGACCCACATAATGCTCGGAGGCGTTGATCAGTGTGTTCGGATAGTTCATTTTCAGCGCATCCAGATTTGGGGTGTGCGCCAGCGCAATGGCATTGTCCTTGGATTCTTCGCGATAACCAAAACCGTCCAGGATAAGCAGAATAACAGGGGTAATTTGCATGATGGGTTCACAATCTATCTAAAATTCGGCCAAGCATCCATTATAATGGCGGCATGACATTTCGGTGAATCATTCTCTTGAAAATTGGGGAAATGCCCGAATTTAAGGTGTAAGAAGGAGCAAATTTGGAGTTTATTAAAGAAAACGCTTTATTGATTGGCTTGGCAATCGGTTCCGGGCTGGCTTTGCTATGGCCCTTGCTGGATAGGCGTGCCGGTGGCGCGCCTAATGTCTCGGTGACCGAAGCGTTAATGCTGTTGAATCGCAGCAAGCCTTTGGTGCTGGATGTGCGCGATGCGTCGGAATTCGCGGCTGGACATATCCAAGGCGCAAAGAATATTCCCGTGGCGGAATTGGCAGCTCGCATCAAGGAAATCGAGAAATACAAAGACAAACCCGTGTTGGTCAATTGCCAGCGCGGCATGCGATCCAAGGCTGCGTGCACCGTTTTGCAGGGGCTGCAGTTTACGCAACTGAACAATCTGCAAGGCGGGCTGGACGCCTGGGTAGAAGCCAAGATGCCGTTGGTAAGAGGTTGACAGGATGGCGAAAGTTGTGATGTACACAACGGCAGTCTGCCCTTACTGCATCAACGCAAAGCGCCTTTTAGGCAACAAGGGTGTGACCGAGATAGAAGAGATTCGTATTGACCTGACGCCGCACCTGCGCGAGGAGATGATGGAGAAGACAGGTCGTCGTACCGTGCCGCAGATTTACATCAACGACCAGCATATCGGCGGATTCGATGACTTGCGCGCGCTGGATGTCGCAGGCGGTCTCGACCCGCTGCTGACAGCGAAATAATTTAATGCTTTCGACATGAAAGACGGCTAAAATACGCAGTTTCATTTATCCAAATATATCAATTTTAGGGACATCATGGCACAAGATAATAACGCCGCCCAAGGCGCACAGAATCAACCCGCATTCGGTATCGAAAAGCTCTACATCAAGGACGCTTCCATCGAAGTACCCAACGCGCCACAAATCTTTACTGAGCGTACCGCTCCACAAGTGAATGTGGAGTTGGGTAACGCGGGCCAAAGATTGGATGCCGATGTTTATGAAGTGGAGCTGAAAGTGACAGTGACCTCAAAAATCGGCGACAAGACCGCGTTTCTGGTAGAAGTTTCCCAAGCCGGTATTTTCGTGATTCGCGGCGTGCCGGAAGAAAACATGGACATGATCTTAGGCGTGGCTTGCCCGAATATCCTGTTCCCATACGCACGTGAGGCAGTGAGCGACATGGTGACCCGTGCTGGCTTTACGCCAGTGCTGCTGAGTCCGATCAATTTCGAAGCCTTGTACATGCAGCAGAAGCAACAAGCTGCAGGCGCTGCGCAAGCCAACTAATTACAGAGGTTGCTTTGCGCAATCGTAAGCCAAATCTTCATGCAACACCAAGCTTATTACTAGGCTTGGTGTTTTCTTTTTTGCTGGCGATACCCGCTTGGGCGGCTGATTTCCGCGCTGTGCTCGTTGCCAAGACGGTTGCTTATGATGCACCTTCTTTAGAGGCCAAGAAAGTGCTGATATTCAGCCAGGGCTATCCGCTGGAAGTGATCGTTAACCTTGGCGAATGGCTGAAAGTACGCGATGCAGCCGGCACCTTGAGCTGGGTGGAGGCCAAGCAGACTGCACAGAAACGCATGGTGGTTGCAACAACAAATACCGCGGTGCGTCAGGCAGATAATGCAGATGCGGCACTGTTAGCCACGCTGGAAAAGGATGTCGTGGTGGAACTGGTGGCGGATAACAAGAACGGCTGGGTCAAGGTCAAACATGCAAACGGTGTGACTGGTTTCGTGCAGAGCAGCCAGTTGTGGGGAGCGCAGTAAATGGCAAAGATAACGGTGCTGGGCGCAGGAGCATGGGGCACGGCGCTGGCCATGCAGATCAGCCAGAATCATCAGGTGAGCCTGTGGGCGCGTAATGCCGGCCATGTCTCCGGCATGCGCAAGGCGCGTTCTAACCCGCTGTATCTGGGAGATTTTCCATTCAACGACAACCTGCAGGTGGAAGATGATTTGGCAGCAGCGTTGGCAGATGCAGACCTGATTCTGTCCGTCGTGCCTACCGCCGGCTTCCGCGGCATTTTGCAGGACATCAAGAAACTTGGCGTCAATAAGCCGCTCATCTGGGCGCATAAAGGCCTGGAGCCAGTCTCCACCAAGCTGCCTTACGAGGTGGCGCAGGAAGAATTGGGCGAAAACGCACACTGGGGCGCGCTTTCCGGCCCTAGTTTCGCGGCTGAACTGGTGCGCGGCCTGCCCACAGCGGTCACGCTGGCGGCGAAAGATGACGGTTTTGCACAAGAGGCCGCCAACCTGATCCATGGCGGCAATCTGCGCGTCTACAACAGCACCGATGTGATAGGCGTTTCGGTAGGCGGGGCTGTCAAGAATGTCATGGCGATTGCCGCTGGCATCAGCGATGGCATGGGCTTTGGCAACAACGCACGTGCTGCGCTCATTACCCGTGGCTTGGCAGAGATCACGCGCTTTGGCGTGGCCTTGGGCGCCAAAACCGAGACCTTCATGGGTCTGGCTGGCGTGGGTGATTTGATTCTGACCTGTACCGGCCAGTATTCACGCAACCGCGAAGTTGGCCTGCAACTGGCTTCCGGCAAGCCGCTGGAAGATATTCTGCAAGGCTTGGGCCACGTGGCGGAAGGCGTCAACACTGCGCGTGAAGTGATGCGCCGTGCCGAAACCATTGGCGTGGATATGCCCATCACGCGCGAGGTCAATTTGGCGCTGACGCATGGAAAATCTGCAAGGGATGCGGTGATGGATTTGCTGGGGCGCGCCCAACGCGCTGATGGCGTTTAAATCTTTCGTTCGCTAATTGTCGCGTCAATCGCGGCTAATACGGCGTTCGTCTCCAGCAACACCTGCCGGTTGTCAAACCGCAAAACGTGCAAACCTAAATCAGCCAAAGCGGCATCCCGTTGTGCATCTTGCATTTGGTGATTCTCATCGGCATGTTGGCTGCCATCCAACTCGATCACCAACTTTGCCGCCGGGCAATAAAAATCCACAATGAACGACAGCAAGGGCTTTTGCCGATAAAACTGTACACCTTGTATCTGCTTGCGGCGCAGGCGATGCCACAAGACCTGCTCGGCATCTGTCATGCGGGTTCGGAGCGCGCGGGAAAAAGGCTTGAGGCTGCGGTTGTAAGGCTCCATTGAATCCCCCTCAATCCCCCTTTTTCAAAGGGGGAGGTTTATATTGATTGGCAAAATAAATATTGTAGTAAAAGCACGATTTTCAATTGGTACTTAAATTTTTGCGACTTTCCGAAAGATTTTATCTCCCCTTTTGAAAAAGGGGGATTGAGGGGGATTTACACTCCGCC